>DUEK01000062.1 GCA_011192155.1 Thermoflexia bacterium | reverse complement strand
ACGTCGGCGGCGATGGCGCCGCTCAACGCGGGCAGTTTGCGCCCGATGCGCGTCAGCGCATCCTCGTCCCGGTCCAGCAGGACGACGCGCGCGCCCTCCTCCAAAAAGCGGGCCGCCGTCGCCGCGCCGATAGCGCCCGCCCCGCCGGTGATGAACACTCGTTTATTCCTCAATCCACGCATAACACTACCCCGCTAACCCGCCGCCATCCACCACCAGCGTCGCGCCGGTGACAAAGGATGCAGCGTCGCTGACCAGGTAGAGCACCGCCTGGGCGATGTCCTCCGGCCGGCCAATGCGCTTGAGGGGACGCTCGGCTGCCTCCAACAGAAACTCTTCCTCAGAAGCGCCCAGTTGTCGCGCCTCGTTGCGCAGCATCCCGGTGTCGGTGTCGCCGGGACAGACGCAGTTGACGCGCACGTTCTGCGCGCCGTGGTCGAGCGCCATGGCGCGGGTCATATTCACCACCGCCCCTTTGGAGGCGCAATAGGAGACGGCGTTAGCCCCACCGACCAGCCCCCAGCCAGAGCCGGTGTTGACGATGACGCCTCCGCCGGCCTGGGCCATCACGGGGATAGCGTACTTGCTCATCAAAAAGACAGATTTGACATTGACCGCCATCACGCGCTCCCATTCCTCCTCGGTTGTCTCCAACACGTCGGCCCGGCGGATGATGCCGGCGTTGTTAAAGAGAATGTCGAGGCCGCCCAATTCTTCCACGGTCTGCTGCACGGCGCGCTGGCAATCGGCGGTCTGGCTCACATCGCAGCGCACTGCGATTGCCCGCCCGCCGTCGTCCGCGATCTCCCGGGCGACGGCCTGCGCGCCGGCCTCGTCCAGATCCGCCACCGCCACCACCGCGCCTTCGCGGGCAAAGAGCAAAGCTGTTGCCCGCCCGATGCCGGAAGCGCCGCCGGTGATGAGCGCGCGTTCGTCTTTCAAACTGGTCATTGATTTCCTCCGTTATGCCACCTGGTAGACAATCTGCTCGTCGTATCCGGTGATTACCCTGACGTACCCGCTGAGCATCTCGTCCACTTCTTGATCCCCGGTATCAACCAAAAGAGGCCGTCCACCCAGTGAATGAATTTTTCCGGTTGTGCTGACGACGATGACGTTCTCTTTCCCCACTTGCTCAATCACCAATGGGCTGATCTGCTGGTTCCCCCGGCCAAAGACATAGCCCTGCCCGCCGATGGGCGTGACGATGATCTTGGCCTTGCGTCCATCCAAAAGCTCCAGCAATCGAGATTCATTCACGTCGGCGGCGACAAGTTTGCCCTCAGCGACCACGTCCACGCCGATGAGTGTCTTGTCCAGTCCCAACCGAGAGGTGATCGCCCGTGTCGTCGTCCCCGGCCCGATGACGTACAGCCAGCCGTCCTCCATCTTGCTCACCACGTCGGCGGCTATCGCCGCCATAGCCGCCCGTTCTCCGGGACGGCTGGGCGTCTTGAGGCCCTGAAGGAACCTTCTTTGAAAAGGCACCTTGAGGTAGCCATACAGCTTGGCCGAAACGATGCCCTGGCGAAGGGCATCCTCGTCTATGTCCATCACCTCGGCTTCGCGCAGGCGAGAGACCCGGCCCGCCAGAAAGAAAGCCGCCAGGTCGCCCGCGCTGACCGGGCTGGCGGCATAGACCGCCGAGTGAATCTTGACCCCCGCCGGGATACCTAGCGCCAGGAGTTTTTCTCCGACAGCATTGTAGACATCTCTGGCCGTGCCATCGCCGCCGGCAAAGAGCAACAAATCCACACCCAATCGCAGCATCTCGACGGCAGCGTTTCGGGTATCCTCCGGCGTCGTCTCGCCCGGCTCAATAGAACCGATGATCGTTGGCTCAAACCCGCCCGCCCTGGCCGCATCCGCCCCCATCTCGCCGGGGTAGGCGACAATTTCTACCGCAGGCTCGATTCTTTCAAGCGCACAGATGGCCCGCTCCTGAGACCGGGACACGGCGCCCAACGCCAGCGCCTGCCGCTGTATCTCTATCCCGTCGCTGCCCTTGAGGCCGACCCGGCCGCCAAGCCCGGCGACAGGATTGACGATCAAGCCCAGCTTTTTCTCTGCCGCTTTCATCTGCTTTCACCAAGTCACAGCGAGCACGGAAGGCCCCTGTCTTTGTGTCTTCCGTGCCTCTGTAGTTTAACTCGGCTGCTCGCTATCTTCTCCCCACTTTCTTTAGATACGCCCGCCAAGTCATCGCCCACTGCGACGGATCGTCCAGGGGAGCGTGATCAATAGTGTGGATAGTGCTATTGTGCGGCGCGCTCTTGACCAGTTCCGGGTCGGTGCGCGCCTCCTCGGCCACGTGCGCCATGATCGCCACGTACTCGTCCAGGTCGTCCCTGGAGAACGACTCGGTCGGCTCCAGCGTGACCGGCTCCGGCACAACAAACGGGTGATGGCTGGTCCAGTAATGGACGCCAAAATCGGCCGCGCGGACGCCAATCTCCTCAGAGCAGACGCCCGTCTCCTGCGCCAACTCCTCCCAGCTATAACGCACCTGCTCAATGCGACGCTTGCCTTTGGCGTAGGGCGCGCTCACGCCGGGAATCTCGCGCATCTTTTTGAGCAGGTAGTTGTTGTTGAGCACGGCGATCTCGGCTGCCTCCCGCAGCCCCTCCGCGCCGAGGCTCATCACCCAGGCATAGGCCCGCAAAATCACGGGGGCATAGCCGTAGAACGGGCGCAGCTTGCCCACACTATCGGGCCGGTCGTAATCCAGGTAATATCTCTCACCGTCGCATTCGACCGTGGGCAGCGGCAGGAAGCGAGCCAGTTCCTCAGTCACACCGCTGGCCCCGGCCCCTGGGCCGCCGCACCCGTGCGGCGAGGAAAAGGTCTTGTGCAGATTAAAGTGACACAGGTCAAAGCCGGCTTCCCGCGCCCGCGTGATTCCCAGGACGCCGTTGGCGTTCGCCTGGTCGTAGGCGCACAGACCGCCCGCCTCGTGGACGACCCGCACGAACTCCTCGATCCGGGGGTTGAAGATGCCGGTATCCTCCGGGTTGGTGATCATCAACCCGGCGGTGCGCTCCGAAATGGCCGCCTTCAACGCCTCCAGATCGGGGTAGCCGTCCTCGTCGGGATAGAGGGTGATGACCTTGAACCCGGCCGTCTGGGCGCAAGCCGCGTTGGAGGGGTGGGAGAAGATGGTAGTGATGATCTCGTCCCGCTGGGCCGCCTGGCCGCGGGATTCGTGATAGGCGCGCATCATTGAAACGTTGGCATAGATCGCCGCCGACCCAGCCGCCGGTTGCAGCGAGAAGCGATCCATCCCCGAAATCTCTTTGAGCATCTGCTCAAAGCGGTACATGATCTCCAGGATACCCTGCACCGTCTCCTCGTCCTGCAACGGATGCAGTTCTGCCAATTTGGGGTGAGCGGCCAGTTGGTCGTTGATCTTGGGGCTGTATTTCATCGTACACGTGCCCTGGCCGATCTCGACGTTCAAATCCGCTCCCAAATTCTCCTGCGAGAGCCGCATATAATGACGCACCACCTGGGGCTGGGCGAGTTCGGGCAGCCTGGGGGGCTGATTGCGGCGCATGCTTTCGGGCAATGTCGCCAATGCATCGCCAACTTCCTTCCGAATTTCACCCTCCACCTCAGGGACGAGAACGCCGCGCTGGCCCTCGCAACTCAGTTCAAAGATGATGGGCTCGTCCCACTTGGCCTGGTGGAATCGTCTCAGGTTGGGTTTGCCATCCGTGAACCTGTGTTGGGAAATATCTTGTTGAGCCATTACACTACCTCCTTGAGCGCATCCACCAGCCGGTCAATATCCTCTTTGGTGTGAACCTCGGTCACGCAGTAGAGGGCACTGTTGCCCAATTCGGGGAACTCGGCCGTCAGGTCTTTGCCGCCGAAAATACCTCGCGCCAACAGATCCCGGTTGATCTCGGCGACGCTCTTGCCAGTATGAAAGTTGACGACGAACTCTTTGAAATGAGGCGACCGGAACACAGGGGCCGTGACGCCCGCAATCCCGTCCAACTTGAGCATGGCATAGCGCGAGCGAGCCATAATGGTCTCACCAATCTCGGCCATACCCTGCGGCCCCATCAGCGCGAGATACACACCCGCCGTGATGCCCCACAGCGCGGCCGCCGTGCCGACCCACTCCTTGCCCTCCTCTCGAATAGCGAAGGAAGTGCGCTCGTAGGCCACGTCGCCAAAGCCGTACTCGCCCGGCACGCGCGTCGGCGCGAGGCCAAACAGCCGCGAGGGATATTCCATCACGTACTCGGCCTCGTCACGGGTGGCGATGTAGCCCGCCTGCCCGCCGCCGAACTGGACGCGCATCCCCAGCGGCTGGATGTCGCCGCAGACGATGTCCGCGCCATGGGCAGCGCCATAGTCGGCCGGCGGCGTCAGCACGCCCAGCGAAACAGGGTCAGCCCCGACGACACAGACCGCGCCGCGCTCGTGGGCGATCCGGGCGATCTCCTCCCCCTGAGTCTCAATCAAGCCCAGGTAAGAGGGGTTCTCAAAGTAGACGGCCGCCGTCCGGTCAGAAATCGCTGCCTCAAGCACATCCAGGTCCAACTGCCCTGTCGCGGAATCATAGCCGATCAGTTTGATCTCGGAGCTGCGCTTGCAGTAATCTCGAATTTTCGAGAGTAGGTCGGCGCTGATTGTCCTGGCAAGCAGCACTTCGCGCCGGCCCGTCAACCGGCAGGCCATGCGGAGCGATGTGGCGGCGGCCTGGAAGCCGTCGTAGGTCGGGACGTTGACCACGTCCATATTCAGCAGTTCGCCCATCATGCTGGCGTACTCGAAGAGAGCCTGGAAGCGGCCGTGGTCGTCGTAGGGTTCGCCGGCGTAGGCGGTCAGGAACTCGGCGCGCGTGTTGATCTCGTCGCACACGGCCGGCACGTGGTGTTGGTAGCACCCGGCTCCCAAAAAGCTGAGGTACTCGCCGGTGGTTTTGTTCTTCGCCAGGATAGACTCCACGTGTCGCTTTAGTCCATATTCGGAAAGAAAAGGTTCAGGCAAATCCATCTTGCGCCTGAGCCGTAGCTCTTCCGGGACGTCTTCGTAGAAATCGTCCGCGCTCGCCGCGCCGACCTCATCGAGCATCTGCCGCTTGACGGCGGGCGCGGAATTGGGGATGTAGGGGTAGACGGTTGGTTGGTCCATATTCTTCCTCCCTTTCTCGATTTGCCACAGGGTGCCATTGTACCACAAATTCACCCACAAAAAAACAGCGAATCAGCCACGTTCGCTGATTCGCTGTCCTGCCGGAGCGCCGATTTGCTCACAAGATGACGGGCAAGAAACTCGCCCTACTTACGACGTAGCCGCGCTTTCCATAGCGCGCCAGACCGCGAGGTATGGAAACCTCGGCTACCTGCCACAAAGGCGGGTAAGAGGCTCGGTAGATCCAAATTTCAGACCTCCGAGGTCTTGTTGTCGTAACATTTTGGATCTACTGAGACTCGCCCTACTCGTACCGCAGCGCGTCAATCGGGTTGAGGAGCGAAGCCCGCCGGGCCGGGTAGATGCCAAAGAAAAGGCCCACCGCCGCCGAGAAAGTCGTCGCCAGCAGCACCGCTTGCGGCGTGACGATGGAACGGAAATCGTCAATCAACGCGGTCACGATTTGCGCCCCCGTCGTCCCCAGGCCGATGCCCAGGATACCGCCGATCAACGAGAGCAGCATGGCCTCAATGAGGAATTGCCACAAAATGTCGCGCCGCCGCGCGCCTACCGCCTTGCGCAGCCCGATCTCGCGCGTGCGCTCCGTCACAGAGACGAGCATGATGTTCATGATCCCAATGCCGCCCACCAGCAAGCTGATGCCGGCGATCGCGCCCAGGAAGACTGTCAACACGCCCGTGATCTCGCCGAAAACACTGATGATGTCTGACTGGCTGATGATGGAGAAATCGTCCTCGTCGCTGAAATCAATGCCGTGCCGCTCGCGCAGGATGGCGGCGACCTGTTCTGACGCCGCGTCAATGCGGTCCTCGTCCACCGCCTGAATGATGATGACAGAGATCTTGTACTCACCTGAGCGACTGCGAGATGGGAAGAGACGAGTCTGCGCCGTTGTCAGGGGAACCAGGACAGTGTTATCCTCGTCCCCCATCTGCGAGCCGCCTTTCTCCTCCAGCACGCCGACGACGCGGAAGGGAACACCATTGATTTTGATCGTTTGCTCCAGCGGGTACGGGTTGTCGGGGAAAAGCTCTTCGACGACGGTCTTGCCCAGCAGGGCCACCCGCGCCCGGCTGTTCATGTCATTCTGGTCGAAAAACGTTCCCATCTCCACGGACCAGTTGCGCACGCTGGGAAAGGCCGGAGTGACGCCCAACACTTGGGGCGTCGTATCACGCCTTCCGGTGGCGACCACGGTGGAACGGATTAGTTCAGGAGAAAGGGCTGCCACGTCTGGGGCGCGGAGGGGATCGCGCAGCGCCTCCACGTCCCCGTTGGTCAATTCGGCCGCGCCGCCGCTTCTCATACCCGGCGGCCCTGCATTATCCATCGAGCCGGGCATGACGAAAAGCAGGTTAGAGCCCATGCCCTGAAACTGGCCTTCAATGTAGGCCGAGACTCCCTCGCCAGCCGACATCAGCGTGATGACCGCGCCGACGCCGATGATAATTCCCAGCATCGTCAGAGCAGCCCGCAGCTTGTTGGCCGTCAGGGCGCGGAAGGCCAGACGCATACTCTCCAGAATGCTCACTTTTCCCCTCCTGCTACAGCCACCAGCGGCTCTGCCACCATCTCATTGTGGGTAACAAGCCCATCGTACAGATGTATGACCCGCTCTGTGTGCTCCGCGATCTTGGGGTCGTGCGTCACCAACACCACCGTGATACCCTGATATCGATTTAGCCACTGCAGGATAGCCATAATCTCCGCTCCAGATTTGCTGTCCAGGTTCCCCGTCGGCTCGTCGGCGAGGATAATGGCCGGGTCGTTCACCAGCGCCCGCGCAATCGCCACCCGCTGCTGCTGGCCGCCGGAAAGCTCGTTCGGCGTGTGTCCCATCCGCTCCGCCAGCCCCACCGACTCTAACGCCTGCTGCGCCTTCTCTCGCCGCTTCGCACCCCCCACCCCGGCGTAGATCAACGGCAGCATGACATTCTCCAGCGCCGTCGTGCGTGCCAGCAGGTTAAAGGTCTGGAACACAAAGCCGATCTTGCGATTACGGATCTGCGCCAGTTGATCATCGTCGAGGTGACTGACGTCCTTCCCCTCCACCAGGTACGCGCCCGAGGTAGGCTGATCGAGGCAGCCGATGATGTTCATCATCGTGGACTTGCCGGAGCCGGAGGGGCCCATAATGGACATGATCTCTCCCGCCCCTATCTCTAGTGAGACGCCGCGCAGGGCGTGTACTTCCACCTCGCCCATCTGGTATACCTTGGCGATGTCGTGCAACTCAATAACCGGAGACGTCATGGGTATTCCTCTATTGCGTAATCTACTGGCCGCCGAACCCAAAACTGGACTCTTGCACCCAGATAGCCACGTCTCCCTCAGATAGACCGCTGAGCACTTGAGCGATCCCTTCGTAACGGATCCCCAGATCCACATCCACCCTTTCAACGGTATCACCCACCCGCCGGTTCACGTAGGTCTGGCCCGTGGTACGATCCACCCGCACCACCCAGGTGGGGATGGTCAGCACGTCGGCAAGCTCCTCCACCACGATGGTCGCGTTGGCCGTCATATCGGCGCGGATGGGCGCATCGGTGGCAGCCAGTCCGATGGTCACGTCGTAGTAGACGACGCCTCCCTCGAACGTGGCCGCCGGCGCGATCTTATCAACGCTGCCGGTGATGACGGTATCCGGGAGCGCGTCGAGCGTCACCTCGACGGTCTGCCCCTTGGTCAGCCGCCCCACATCCATCTCGTCCACGCCGACGGTGATGCGGAATCCAGAAGTATCAAGCAAAGTGACGGCCGACAGCCCGGTCGGGGCCATCTCGTCGGCAGTGACGTTGACCGCCGCGACGACACCGTCGAAGGGCGCAAGCAGGGTGGCCTTCTCCAGGTCTGTGCGCGCCTTTTCCAGGCTCAGTTCCGCCGCATCCACGTCCAACTGGGCAGCCTTGATGTCGGCCTCGTCAACTCCTTCCAGTAGTTTATCGAGATTATCCTGAGCCTGCTGAAGCGCGTGGTAGGCGCGGGTGACCTCGTTCTTAGCGCTGGTCAGTTGAAATTCAGAATTTTCGACCGCCCGGTTGTACGCACCCAGCGCGTCCAGGTAGGCGCTGTGGGCCATTCCCGTCCATCTGTTGCTTTCGCCCAACCGCGCGACCATGTCCTGATACGTGCGGTAGGTCTCGTCCCGGGTATGGGCGGTGGCCCGCACAGTGTCGCCCACCGAGACGCTGTGTTCCGTCAATGTCAGGTTCGATTTGGCCGCCGCGTAGGCCGCCGCCGCATCGCTGACGGCGGCGCGGGCGATCTCGACATCCGCCTCGTCCGGCGGCTCCTGGAGCCGTTCCAGCCGCAGTTGCGCCGCCTGCAAGCTGATCTCCGCCTGCTGCACGGCGAACTCCAGATCGGTGGTATCCAGCCGCGCCAGCACGTCGCCGGCCTCGACCGCGTCTCCCACCTCCACCGGCGCCTCGGCGACGCGGCCGGGCAGGTCGAAGGTCAAGTCCACGCGGGCCTGCGGCTCGACGCTGCCGCTGGACGAGATGACCACGAGCATCGTGCCCCGTTCCACGACGGCGGAGCGAGTCTCCTCCTCCGGCTGCGCCGTCTGACGCGCCCGCCAGACCAGCCCGCCAACCACCACCGCAATAAGGGCGGCTCCAAAAATTACGTAGAGTGTAGTACGTTTCATTCGTTCCCTCTCCATTTGTGACCAAAGTTCAAAGATGACCAGGGTCATATTATAGGCAGGATAAGAAAAATGTCAAGAGGGGGGACAGGAACGCGAGCATCTTGCTCGCATGCGGTCAGGACGACCGCGTTCCTTTAGGAGGGCCAGGACGGCAGCGTTTCCTCTGAAAATCTGGCACTACTAAAAAGCCATTCTTCCGGTCTCCCAACCAGACCAGCCCGGACCGGGTTTTCGTGAATGTAATGCACTGAGCCTATTTTCCGCACCTCTGGACAACTTGATTTGGARCTTGCCACTTTGTTCTCCCGAACCCAATTTGGGCAGATTCGCCGTCTGAGTCAGTGAGAAACCAGGTTTTTTCTGAAAAACCTGGTTTCTTTCCCCGACTTTTTGAAAAAGATACAAATAGGCTGCGTCAGGGTGCGAAATATAGATTTAGCCAAGATCAGGAGTCGAGGCTTTAGCCGGGTTTTTCCGCCTGAAGGCTCCACTCCAACCGCTTATCTAAACCGTATTGTTCCTAAAACCTGTTCCACTTCCCCCATCTATTCACTACTGGACGCTTTTTCAGAGGCGTCAAAAACAGTTACACAGAGAGCGCGGAGAAGGCACAGAGATTCACTGAGACGTTGAAGGTGAGGCAGTTTGACGAAAGCGCTGCTTCACACTGATAGATTCTCTCAAAAAACCTCTGTGCGTCTTGGCGAATTCCCCGTGAATCTGTGTAATCATAAACTTGGCAAGAGTATCCGGTAGCAAACCCATCTACAGGAACAGACAATGATCCAGGAACAGATTCCCAAGGTGTTGGAGCTTTACCTTCAGATTTCCCAGTATCCGATCCTGGGCCATCGAATCAGAGAACGGATGCGCCAGGAGCTTTTTGCCCGCGGCGTCATCACCTCGGATTGATAGATGCCCTGGCGAGCAACCTGAATGCCCAGTCGTCCGCGGCACTCAGTCTCAGCCCACTGTTTCATCGGCACTACAGCAGCATCTCTAACAGGGCTTTGATCAGATTCTGTTTCTGGTTGAAAGCGAAGAGGAGTTACTAGAGCGTATCCGCCAGGTACCTCTAGAGGAGTATCGTAAGTACCAGCAACGGCTAGAGAAAGCCGACCAGGGAAGTGTGACGCGAAAAACCAGGGCAAGATCGGGCTTTCAACAATGCGTCTCCCCCGCAAACTCCCAAAGACTCGATATTCTGAGACCAATACGTAGAGCAAAACGGATAAACAACACCCGGCGGCAATTTGCCTCTCACGCCCCAATCATCGGCCCAATTCACTTGACTAGTGAGTATAGAATGATATACTTATTCTGATAGCTCTGCCTCATTCGCGGTTGAGAGGCAGTAGGAAACCTCGCCATTTGCTACTACTTGAGGAAGAGTGAAATTATGAAACCCCATGCATCCATCCTCGTGGCCGACGACGAACCGCGCTTGCTGGATGGTATTCGCTTGACACTAGAAGCAACAGGGTACAAAGTGCTGGCAGTTCCAGACGGTATCGAAGCGCTCGACGCGCTGCAATCGTGGCCAGTAGATCTGATAGTGGCGGACATCGCCATGCCGCGCATGAACGGTTACCAACTGTACAAGCGCGTGCGCGCGAACCCGCAATGGGTCGCCATTCCCTTTATATTCCTGACCGCCCGCGCAATGGACAGCGACATTCGTTACGGCAAAGAGTTGGGCGCCGATGACTACCTGACCAAGCCTTTCGAGCCTGAAGACCTGCTCGCAGCCGTTCGAGGCAAGCTGCGGCGCGCCCAGCAACTGACCCAGCACACTGCGCTACCATCAGTGACCGATTTGCGACCTATGACCATTGGCGGGTTGCGAATTGACCCCGGCCAGCACCGCGTCTGGATGGGCAAAGAACCGGTCGAATTATCTGCCAGGGAATTCACACTGTTGGAATGTCTGATTCGACAGGTAAATCAGGTAATTTCTCCCCAAGAGTTGACCCAAGCAACCCACGACCTGGAAACAGATTATACAGAAGCAAGTTCGCTGCTGCGCCCGCTGATCCGCACCCTGCGTCGCAAATTGGGCTATCCGGTCGGTGAGATGGGATGTATCGAAAACGTGCGCGGCGTGGGCTACCGCTTAGTTCCACCCGACGATTGATGTAAAACATTCACTCCCTAGCGTGTTCCTCAAAGCCCGCCGAGTGCATCGGCGGGCTTTTTGTGTTGAAACCCCCTGAAAACCCTGGTCTCTTTCCGCACTTTTTCGCACGAAACTCGACCACAATCATCACACCACAACCATAGATTTGAACGCCAGCATTTGCTACTATAGAGTCAACTAGATGAGGCAAATGGCAATGGCTGGCAAAAAACTCGCTCTCACTCTCCTGATAACCATCATCACTCTCAATCTTTGGCCCAGCGCCCCCACCGCCCAGGCTCAGGACAATGCCCCAGTTCAGGCTCTCATCCTACTGGTCAACGACAACCCTGCCCAACTGACAGAGGTGGTGGACTTGCTAGAGGCGCAAAACGGCCAAACTCGCCACGTCTTTCCCAATCGAGCCGTCATCGCCCTGGCGACCCCCGATACGATTCAATCGCTCGCCGCGCTGCCCAGCGCGGCCGCTGTCTTCACCCAGGCCATCGAACCATCTTCCATAGATAGCTACGGGCCCAACGGTAACCACATCGCCAGCGTGTGGAACAACCTGATCGCCTCCCAAACCGCTCCCCTAAACGTGGGATTGATGGCTTCGGGACACCCAAATGACCCCAACGATGCTCTCACCGCCCCTGACCTGCCCTCTGTCAGCGGCAGAATGCTCCTCGGCGCCAGCGCCGCTTCCGTCACCCCCGGCTACTACCAGACCAGCGAGTATATGGCCGGTTCCGTGGCCGTGGGCGTCGTGCTGGTAGAGAGCGACGGCAGCACAGACCCCTCCACCGAGGACTGGACATCTGCCGAGAAACAACAGGTTTTCGACGAGATCGTGACCGGCCTCAACTGGTGGGCCGAGATGGAGCCGCGCGCCCACATCAGCTTTGTCTACGACGATCACTTTTCCAACCCCCTGCCCACCAGCGTAGAGCCTATCTCTCGTCCATACTCTGACCAGAAATACTGGATCGCCGACGCGATGAGCGAGATGGGTTACGACGCCTCTTTCTACTTTACCCAGGTTCGCGACTATAACAACGACCTGCGCGCCGCCTACCAGACCGACTGGGCCTTTACCATCTTTGTGGTTGATAGCTCAGCCGACGGCGATAATCGCTTTAGCGATAACTACTTTGCCTACGCCTACCTGGGCGGGCCGTTCACGGTGATGACCTACGGCAACAACGGCTACGGTTCCCACAATATGGACGCCGTGATCGCCCACGAGACGGGCCACATCTTTCACGCGCTAGACCAATACTACAGCGCCCACCAGCCCTGCACCCGCAGCGCCGGCTACCTGGGCGTCGAGAACCAAAACAGCCTGTACGGAGATTGCACCTCGAACGAGAACAGCATCATGCGCGGCGGAATATCCCCCTACGGCGCAAAGGCCATTGATTCCTACGCCGCCGGGCAGGTCGGCTGGCGCGATAGCGACGGCGACGACATCCTCGACCCGCTGGACACCGACCTGCCCATCAACATCACCTCCGTTTCCGTGGTCAATGATAGCGTGACCGTCACCGGCGCGACCGAAATCATCCCTTATCCCTCCCCCAGCCGCGCGAGCGTGACCATCAATACTCTGGCAAGAGTACAGTATCGCTTTAATGAGGGCGATTGGCAGCAGGCAACGGCGGACGACGGCGCGTTCGACGGGACGAGCGAAAGCTACCATTTCACCGCCTCACTTCCACCCGGCTTGTATACGCTGGAAGTGGTCGCAGTAGACTCGGCGGGGAACGTATCCGAAGCAAACGCCACCGAGACCATTTCCATTCTCGATCCCATTGATGGCGGTCTCAACACAGAGCTACACCAATTGAGCGGTGCGGCCTCCACCGGCAACCCGGTAAACATCAACGGGATGGCATACCACTTGCAGGGAGGCATAATCACCAGCGTCGAGTATCGGATAAACGGCGGCGACTGGCAACTCGCCAGCGCCCAGGACGGCGCCTTTGACAGCGACTATGAGCCTTTCACTTTATCAACCGATTCACTCGCAGCCGGAACCTACGTGATCGAGGCCCGCGCCGCCGACGGGGAGGGTAACACGGAGGTCAACTTTCCCAGCTATGGGTTCACAGTCGCCGAGGAACACTTTATCTTTTTGCCCCTCGTGGTCAGAGGACTGTAAAGGCAACAGGTGACTGCTCAAGCATAACCAGCTACGGGAGCAGTTTTGCTAACCGCCATTCTGGATCGGATCTGAAACTCCCTGAAAACGCATTACGGTAAAAGTGACACGTCTGTTACACAGAGCCACGCAGAGAAGTCACGGAAAGCCTCAGAGTGCTTTTCTTTGTGTATCTCTGCGTCTTCTCCGCGCATCTCTGTGTAACAGTGCGACTTTTGCCTCAATGCCTGGAAACGAGCGGCAGATAAAGCCGATACGAATAAGGGCTGGCGTTTTTACAAACCAGCGGCAGGTAAAGAGTGTTGGAGACAGGCGGCGCCGGGTCGAGCTCGGCCGTGGCCGTGAACACCGCCGGCAGGCCAGCGACGCCGAACGCGGTGGCCGTAACCGTGTACACACCGGTCAAGTCGCCCAGAGTCAATGTGGTTTGGACGGCCCCGGTTACATCTGTGGCTCCACTCGCCAGCGAAAGGGACTGCCCAACCGCGCCGACCGGCGCGCCGCCGATGGCAAAAGTGACGGTGATACCGCTGGCCGGCTCGCCGCAGCTATCGTGCAGCCCGACCACGAACGGTTGATCCAAGGGACTGCCCGCCACTCCACTCTGCCCGCTGCCCAACGTGTGCGACAAACTCACCGGATTGAGCACAGCATAGCCAATGGTATAGTTACCAAGCGCACTATCCTTGCCCGTGAACCACATCTTGTAATGCTCCGGCGTACCGTGCCCGTCGAAACGGCTGGAACTATAGAGGACGCGGGGCGTGTAGGTGCGGTCGTCGCGCCAGGGCAGGCCATCGTCTTTGTAGAGGGTGGGATTATCGGCGCTCTTGGTCCAATGCTGCCCATCGGTCGAGACTGCGTAGCCAATGCCGTGATTGCCGCCGCCCGAACTGGCGCCGCCGTACCACATACGATAGACCCCATCCCGCTTGATGACCGAGACACGGGAATACGTGGACGATTCCCAGCCCGCGCGGTCGGTCAATAGTTCCTGATTGTTGCCTGTCCAGGCGATGCCGTTGGTAGAAGTAATGTAGTAAATTTTGCCGTTGTTGTCAATCCAGGCTTCGTAATAGGCCGGAGCGCCATCGTCGTTATAGATGACGTAAGCATCGTACACCGGCGCAGACCCCCAGGCCAGAGTATTAGTGATGACCGGGTTGCTGGCATAATCTGTCCAGTTGACGCCATCATCAGATGTGGCATAGTTGACGTTGTTGCTTACGTCCCAGTACCACATTTTATAGTAGGTCGCGTCGCCGTGGCCGCCAAATTGACCAGCGTCGTACAACACGTGAGCGTGATAACCATTGATGTCGGTCAGTGGGACTGTGGCCGTGATCCAATTGAGGCCGTCGTCGGAGACAGCATAGCCGGTTCTGCTGCCAGATGTGCCGAACCACATTTTATAGTATGCCGCGTCGCCGTGCCCGTCAAAAGCAGTGGAACTGTAGAGCACGGAGGGATAGTACGCTTTCGGCCCACCATCCACACCCTGACCAAAGATGGGATTGCCAGCGTACTCTACCCAAGCCGTAAAGACATCCAGGCAAGCGACCGCGGTATCAAGGCCCTCCTGCTCCAGACCAACACGATCGGCGTCAACGTAAACGGGGCCGCCGGCGCGAGCCGCGCGGGCAAAGAAGGCGCACACAGCAACCACAGCCAGAGTCACAACGGTGGTCGCCAACCCCGTGAGGACTAACCTTTTGCCTATCCAATTTGTGCTTGCCAACATTTTAATCCCCTTGATCCCACTACCTACTCATCACAGTGATACCCTGCTCCTATCTTAATCATACCGCAAAACGCGCCGCGCGCCGTTAGCGTTGCGTGGTAACTGTGTGGCAGTTATGTTGAAACAAAAAGGGGCAACCTAGGCGGTTGTCCCTTTACCATCGTTCGAGATGACTTGCGAATTACTCTTCTACCGTATAACCCACCCCTCGCACTGTGCGGATAGCGCCTTGCCCGCCTGTGGCCGCCTTTATCTTGCGCCGGATGCGATAGACGTGATAGCGCACCGTATCGCGCGCCTCCCACAGCTCGCTCTCGTACCCTTGCACCTCGCGCACCAACTCTTGCGGCGAGACGACGCGCGGCGCTTCGCTGACCAGATAGGCCAGCAGGTCAAACTCGGTGGGGCTGAGTTCCAACAGGCGGCCATTAAGCGTAATCACGTGTCGCATAAAGTCCACGATCAACAATCCTCGCTGCAAAAAGCGCGCCTGCTCCTCAGTAGGCTCAGTGACAGTGAGGTGCGGGGCCGCGGTCTGTTCGGCGGCAGCTACGCGGATCTCTTCCAAATTCCTGGTCATACTTTGTTCCAGTTGAGACAGCAAGCGATGTCGCCGTAGCGCTTGCCGACGCTTGAGCAACGCCGTACGCACGCTCTCACGCAACTGAACCGCTTTACAGGGCTTGAAAAGGTAATCGTGAGCACCCTGGCGTAACGCCTCGACCGACGATTCCAGTGAAGCGTGAGCGGTAAGCACGATGACAACTGTATCCGGTGACCGCTGGCGCAGCGCGCCCAGCACCTCCATTCCTCCCATACCCGGCATCCTCAAGTCAATCAACGCCAGGTCAAATTCCTCCTCTGCAATACGCGCCAGCGCAGCCTCCCCGCTCTCCACGGACACCATGTGATGGCCTTCGTGCGCGAGCACCTTTTCCACATATTTGCGAATCAATGGGTCATCATCCAGAACCAGGATTTTGGCAGGCGAAATCACAGTCGCTTCTCACGTATCTTCTCAATATCTTGGGGGAACGCGACTATCCTGGTCGCCAGATGCCAGCAAGATGCTAGCGTCACCCCCATTTATTGAAAAGATACCTTCTCACTTACATAGTAGTTAGTATCCCTGCACACGGCAAGGGCTGTGTCAAAGTTGACTCTACCATGTTAGCGCAAACCTGGTATTTGGGGGTTACAGAACCGTTAAGGCTCAATTACGCTCAAACGGGGGCGCCCCGGAACACGTATCCAGACAGTGTCACAGCAGTATAGGTCAAAACAAAGAAAAAACCAGGCCTTTCGGGAAAAGCCTGGTTTCTGGCAACTAAATCCTGCCCAAATCACAGGGCAACTTGCCTACTTGATCACAGTGATATGAAAAACGATATCGCCTCCCGGAGCCTGCACGGTCACAGTATCGCCCGCGCGGCGCCCCAGCAATGCCAAGCCCATTGGCGACTCGTTGGACACCTTGCCGCCGATTGGGTCCGCCTCGGCCGCCCCGACGATGAGAAAGGTCTCCGGCTCCTCCTCGCCCTCCTCAACAACAGTAACGCGGCTACCCAGGGCGACCTCGTCTGTGGAAGCATCCTCCTGAATGATCACCGCCTCGCGTAGCATCACTTCGATCTGCTGGATGCGGCCCTCCAGGAACCCCTGTTCTTCCTTGGCGATCTGGTAGTCAGCGTTTTCCGAGAGGTCTCCCTGCTGAATCGCCTCGTGCAACCGCTCGGCCAGAGCCGGTCGCTTCACGTTAGTCAAATGATCTAGTTCCTGGCGCAGATTCTCCACGCCCTCGGCAGTCAGATAGATGGGTTGTCGTTCATTCATTTGATGTCATTCCCTCCGGTCTAGTTTCACAACACAGGTTGAGAATCAAACGAGGTAATCGCTCTCCATTCCTTTCCCAAGCCGTTGTCACTCTCCCAATACTCGTGTCCACAGCGACGGGCCTAGTACTAGCAGACCAACGATGATAGAGACAATGGCCGTCAGCAACACCGCTCCTGCCGTGGCATCCTTGACAATCTTTGCCAGCGGGTGATACTCGGGACTGATCATATCCACCAATGTCTCTGCCACCGTGTTCAGCATCTCGCTCACCAACACAAAGCCGATGGTCAACGTCAACACTGCCCACTGAGTGAGCGCCAGGTTCAACCACGCACCCAGCGCAATCGTGGCAGCAGCGATAATCAGGTGGATGCGTGTGTTGCGCTGGGTGCGCAAGGCGTACCACAGGCCAGCGAAAGCAAAGCGAAAGCTCTCAAGAATATTTCGACTGCGCATTGAACATCAGAACGCGGATTGGGAGGATTTCACGGATCAGAGATGAGAGACGTCTCTTCACACCACTATTCAAGAACCCACTACACGAAACAATGGAAGATTTACGTCTACCCCCAACGCCCTCATGATCTCGGCCTGGATGGCCCACATCCGCGTCCGCCGCTCAGCGGTGACGTCGTCGTATCCCAAAAGATGTAACACGCCGTGAACGGCCAAAAGTTGCAATTCCGCCTGAACGACGTGGCCCGCTGCCTTTGCTTGAGCCTCGGCGCGAGAGAAAGAGATGATAACGTCACCCAAGTAGCGCGGCAGGCCCGGCGCGCTGACGAACGGGCCGCGCGTCTCGTCGGGAAAGGCCAATACGTCCGTCGGCGCATCCACGTCCCGATGACGCCGGTTGAGCGCGTGCAACGCCTCATCGTCGGTCACAACCACGACCAGTTCGCACGCTTCCTCCACTTGCTGGTGGATCAAAGGAGCCAGGGCGGCGAACCGCAGCGGTTCGGGTTGAACTTGCTCCTGGAACTGCTCATCAATCTGTATTTCGATGGTGTGAAGAGACATTTCGGCTTACGGCCTCGCTTTCACGCCTTTGATTGTGGATATTGAATGCGCGGGTGATATGCGCCCCTCAGGGAAGAGGTGAAAACCTCGCGGATGATCTCCACATCGCGCAAGGTCAGGCCAGACTCGCTCAGTTGACCGCTGTCCACGCGGGCCGAAATTATCTTGTCGACAATTTCCGCCACCTCCTCATCGCTGGTGGGACGCGCAGCGCGCACGGCAGCCTCGCAGCCATCGGCCAGCATCACCAGAGCGGTCTCCTGGCTCTGCGGGTTGGGGCCTGGGTAGCAAAAATCGCTCTCGTCAACCGACGCGCCATCGCCCGCTAGTTGCAGCGCCTTGCTGTAGAAAAAGCTGGCCCGGCTCGCGCCGTGGTGCTCCGAGACAAAGGCCCGCACGCGGCTGGGCAGCCGGTAGCGCCGCGCCAGGGCCAGGCCATCTATGACGTGCCCTATGATGATTTCAGCGCTCGTATGCGGATCGAGTCGGTCGTGAGGGTTCACGCCATCGGCCTGATTCTCGGTGAAAAAGTAAGGGCGAGCGATTTTGCCGGCGTCGTGGTAATAGGCTCCTACGCGGGTGAGCAAAGGGTCGGCGCCGATACGCTCGGCTCCCTGCTCGGCCAGGTTGGCGACCATCAAACTGTGGTGATACGTGGCCGGCGCTTCGCGCAATATGCGCTGCAAGAGCGGGTGATCGGGGCGGCTGAGTTCGACGAGCCGCATCGTAGTAGTGATATCGAACAGTGGCCCAATCAGGAAAAGAGTGCCCAACGCCAGACTTGCCGAGACCCCCCCATTGACGACGCCCACCAGCACCGGGACCACCAACGCGCCGAGTTGGGTTGCGTCTTGCGGAAAACGAAAGATGAAAATAACGATGATGTGTACCAGGGCCGCGAATAACCCGGCGCGGAACAATGTGCCAATGCGCTCGACGCGCTCCATCGCGAGCGTGGCGGCCAATCCGCCCAGAGCGACGAAAGAGACCATCTCCAAAGAATTATCGGCGACAGCGCCAACAACACCACCGAGGAACATGGCGGTTACCACTCCCGCATGCGGGCCCAAAGCGGCCGTGGTCAACATAGCCAGGGCCGGCGCCGGAACAAGATAACGTAGTGCAGCGCCGCCCGGCGCCATCCGGCCAGAAACTACCACGAAACAAACGGTCAGCAATATCAGCAAGAGCAGTTTCTGCCCATCCCAAAGCACGTCCGGTTGAAAGCGGGCCAGGTAAAAGCCAAGTAACAAAACGCCCGCTACGGCCAGCAAGATCACGCCTGCGAAATCGGTCCATTTTACCTCAGCTTTTTGCAGACCGAGCTGGTCCAACGCCTCCAGATCAAGTAGCTTGACACGCGCGCCTTCCCGTACGATTATCTCACCAGATTCAAAACGGCGCAGCACAGGCGGCACTGCCTCGCGGGCGCGGGCCTGGGCTTGGGCTGTCTCATCGGAATCCAAAAAAGAATTGGGTACCAGAAAGCAGCGCACGAGCACTATGGTGACAGTAGTCTCCTCCTCCGAAAGATCAAGGCTGACCAGGGAAGGGAGCGCCTCACGAGCCTCCTCCACGTGCCCCTCTCGGATCTCCCTGCGCATCGCCTGATCGAGCACGGCCAGAGTCTCCAATTGAACCCGGTCCCAACCCTCGTCGGGCAGGATGACAAGATTGTCTGCTGTCTCGGGAGAGAGAGTGGTCAATTCGGGGACGGCCAGAACCCAGCCGCGTTTCTGGGCGGGGGAAGCGAGCGTATCGGCGCGCACCGAACCTAGATAGTCGAGCACCTGGCGGGCGCGGTCGAGTTGCTGGCGCGCCAGTGCGGGATTGGGGAGGATATAGATTGGCTCAACCTCGGCTGCGGCCCGCT
>DUEK01000061.1 GCA_011192155.1 Thermoflexia bacterium | reverse complement strand
TGATGCTGGCATAGTCCTGCACCCAGCCGATGAAGAAGGTGCCAAAGATGATCCACAGCAAACCCGGAAGCCAGCCCCATTGTGCAGCCACGATAGGCCCGCCGATAGGCCCTAACGCGGCGATGGACTTGAACTGGTAGCCAAAGAGTACGTTCTTGCCGGCCGGGGTAAAGTCTACCCCGTCCATGTACATCTTGGCTGGCGTTGCTTTCTGGTCGTCAGGTTGGAAGACGTTCTTGTTGATGTTCTTGGCATAGTAAAAGTAGCCCACCCCAAGACCGACGCCAGCGATAACTAGTGTAAGAATCGCGTTCACTTGTTCCCTCCTGTATTTTAAGCAACTGATTAGCTAAATACAAACAGAAACTGTCAAGCCGGCTTTTTTCTCCTTGCTCACCTTCTTTCACCCCCGAAAAGCATTGAACCCTGGCACAGGTTGTGAGCCTTTGCCAGGGTCAGAACTCTTTTTTAACGTGCGTCGCTCCCTTTACCGCAGATTGGAGATCGGCAAGAAACGTCTCGCTGGATGTAGCAAGCAACCCGCCCACGTTCACTTGTACCTGGATGTGTGGGTCCTGCTTGCGCCACGAGAAACGATGCAAGTGCGCGCCATACGTCTCCAGCCAGGATTCCAATGTTTTCACCTGTCGTTGAGCATCCGGCCCTAGATAGGCCGCTGCCAGCCCATGTGGCTCTTCCTGCCACGTCCAGGGCTGCTCCTGACGACGGGCAGCCTTTCGTCTGGCAGAACCCACTTCTATCTCTCCCCGTCGCGGAGACCGCAAAGTCGCCTTTATTATAAGCCTATCTCGTTTGCCGTGCAAGTAATCAAACAGCCACAGCAGCGGAACCTCGCGGTTTTCCAACAGCAGAGTGATCTCTAATCGCCGGAAAGGTGGATTTGCGTGGACGATGTTGACGCGAGCGCCGGAGGCCGGCGAGCCGATCCAACCGGACTCTCGCTCGCCTCCTAACACATCCAGCCCCGCCTCAAGCCAACGAAAAAGGCGCTGGCCACGGTTGCGGTTATAGAGATACCCACAGCCGTACCACAGCGCCAGAAACACGCACAGCCCAATGACTGCAACGACTTTTGAATCCATTATCGCCCTTTCACTACAACACGCCGTAAACTTGAAGGATACGTTTTCTGTCTCTCGTCACCGCAAAGCGATTGATCCAGTTGTGACATTGATCTCTCCCCGGCGGGTTGATCCAGCCATCCACGATCTCGAACCCCGCCGCCTGGATCAACCGGTCAATCTCCTCCGGCTGGTAGTAGGCAAAGAACCGTTCGTAGCCTTGTGGATCGGCTACCCATTCCTCTCCTCTTCCCTCCTTCACGCCGACGTAGAGCGCGCCGCCGGTACGGAGCACGCGATGAAACTCCAAGAGCACTTGGGGGGCTTGGGTTCGGGGCAGGTGCAGCAACGAGGCGCAGGCGAAGCAGCCGTCGGTGCATCCGCTGGCAAAGGGGAGGCGGCGCATGTCGGCGCGCACTAGCCGGGGGGTTCCGCTTGTGTGTGCCTGGCGGAGCATACTCATCGAGAGATCGAGGGCCACGACGCGCAGCCCGCGTGACTCTAGCGCGCGGGCGTATTGCCCCGGCCCACAGCCGACGTCCAGCACCAACCCGCGCTCCGGCGCCATCTGCCGGAAGCGGGTCAACTCCCGCTCCAGGGGATAGGCCTCCCGCGCCGCGTAACGGGCGGCAATGTGATCGTAGGTAATTGTGGTCCTGCTCACTGACGCTCGACATTTGACGTTTGGCGCTTTATGTTTGGCGTCTCTTCCCTCACGGCAATTGCTCCAAAATCGCCTGCTCGCCCGGCCGGTCACTGCCGTTCTTGCCGACGTGGCTCCACACGATGCGCCCGTCCGTATCAATGACGAACACAGATGGCGCGGCGAGGTTGTCGTTGAACAGATTGTACACACCGTACGATTCGGCTGCGCGATGAACCGGGTCGGCCAGCACCGGGTAGGTCGCTCCTGTTACCTTTCGTACTCCATCCACTTGCGCTAGGGGAGCGACCGCCAGCGCGACCACTTCTGCCCCGGCCTGCTGAAACGCTTGGTAGCTTTGCTGCAACTTCACGAGTTGCGTCCGGTCAGGTCCTCAACCGCATTTCTGGAAAAAGACAAGCACCACCGGCCCCTGGGCCAGTTGCTCCGTCAACGTGAGCACGCCGCCGCCAGCCCGTTCGAGTGTAAAATCGGGGGCGAATTCGAGATCCGCCAGGGGCGGGGCGGGAAGGGGCAAAGCGGTTGCGAGCACAAAAGTGGGCGTTGCCGCCGGCGTCTCAGCGGCAGGAGTGGGAAGGGGTGACGGAACCGACGTAGGGATCGGCGATGACTGAGTGGTAGGCACAGGCAGTACTGCCGCGCTTTCGAAAATCTGGATGTCAGCGCTGGCTCGTTGCTTTTCCAACCAGGCCGCGGTGTCGTGCCCCTGGTTTTCCAAGCTTGACAGACCGGCCTGCGCTTTCAACAATCGCCCAATCGCTTGCTCAAACGCCGCGTGCGTCAGCCCCACTCTCTCCAGCGCCACCGTTACGGCGTCCTCACCCACACCCCAGGCCTGTTGCAGCGCGGCGATCTGCGTTTCGACCTGCTCTGCTGTCGGCTCTTGTTCTGACGTGGCCTGTAGCACCAATTCTTCATTGATCAGCCGTTGAAGCGTTTCGTCGGGCGTGGGCGCCGATTGCCCGGCCAGCCCGCTCAACACTTGGTCGAGCAGGACCGCTTCCTGCCAGGAGAGTTGACTGATGGCGCTGCCGTCCACGCTGGCTACAATCGGATCGTCAGGTTGGGACGGGGGAGGAATCGCCGAAGACGGTTTGGTTGGCCCGCGTCCCAGGAACGCCAGCAACAGTCCCAATCCGGCGACGACCGCCATACCGACGCCCGCGATAGCCCAAATACGAGTAGAGATAGCCTTGTTCATAAGCACACCTATTCCAAACAGCCCCAACGAGTTCGGGAGGCCTCGAAATCAAAGTAGACACAATCTTACATAATCTTTGCAGGCTTGTCAACTGCGGCGGCGGGCCGGATTTGCCAAAGTCCAAAATAGGGTTAGAATGGGAATGTGTACGACGGTGCGGAATAGGAGGTGCAATCTGGCGCAAGTCAAGTGGGTAATCCCGGTCTTGATGATCGTAGCCATTGGGTCGTTTCTGGGGGCGCTGCAAGTCAACGGCGATTTTACGTCCATCTTTGTGATGCCAACGCTGGCTCCGACTATCTCGCTCCCCACGCCGCCTCCGGCGACCTTTACGCCTGCGCCCACGCCGCCTCCCACCGCCACGCCGTTGCCGACGTCCGATCCAACGGCCACGCCCACCGCCATGCCCACCGCTACTCCCACTCCCACTGACATTCCCACCGCTACTCCTACTCCCACGATCACACCCACACCCACGCCTAGGCCCACGTTCGCGCCGTTGCCTACGTCCGCGCCGCTCCCCACACCCGCGCCGTTCCCTACGTCGGTGTTCCTCTTTGCAACGTCCACCATTTCCAATGGGACTGCCGTGCCCACACCCGTACCGCTGGTGGGAATGGCCCCTGGCACCATCAACGTCGCCGTACTGGGCAGCGACCAGCGCCCCGATTGGACCGTCTGGCACACCGACGTCGTCCAGGTCGTCTCCATCCAGCCGCTGATACCGGCCGTGACCGTGCTCTCTATCCCGCGTGATCTCTACGTCTACGTCCCCGGCCTTTGGATGACGCGTATCAATTGCGCCGATATGTACGGCGACCTGTACGGATACCCGGGCGGCGGGCCGGCTCTTTTTCGGCAGACGATGGTCTACAACCTGGGCATCCCGATACATCACTACGTGCGCACCGATTTTGACGGCCTCATCGGCATCGTGAACGCACTGGGCGGCGTAGAGATCCCCGTCCACTGCCGGCTGAAGGATCACTGGCCCTACCCTGACGAGAACGGCGAGTACCCCATCAAAGTGTTGGAGCCAGGGATACATCACATGGACGGGGAGACCGCGCTCTGGTACGCCCGCTCGCGCAAGACCTCTAGCGTCTTTGCCCGCGAGCGACGCCAACAGCAAGTGTTGCAGGCCCTGTGGCGCAAGGCACGCAGCCTCGACCTCTTGGCCCGCACTCCGCAACTATGGGAGCAATTCCGAGATACGCTCGTCACCGATGTCGAGTTCGGCGATATGGTGATGCTGACCGGGATAGCCTTCCGGCTCGACGAGCAAAACGTGCGTTTCCGCAACATCGGCTACCAACAGGTCACTCCCTGGACAACCCCCAGAGGGGCGTCGGTCTTTTTGCCCAACTGGGAAGAGATCGAGCCAGTGGTGAGCGAGGCGCTGGCCCAGGTGCCGGAGGGGCGCTTGTGGCGCACGCTCCAGACGGTGGAGGTGTGGAACGGAACCGGGGCCGCGGGCTGGGATCAGTTGGCCGCCGACCGGCTCTTGCGCGAAGGCTTTGGCGCGGTCATTGGCCAGCCCGCCCGGCGTGATTATGCCCAGACACAGTTGATTGACTATACGGTCTCGGCCAAGGGCAGCGCCGCGCCCTACTTGCAGTGGATGTTCAACATCTCGGCCGAAAACGTCATCTCTGCGCCCGACCCCGGCATGCCGGTCTCGTACCGGCTCATCGTCGGCGCGGATTATCAGACCTGTCGCAGTCCATAATGTGAAGATTGGAGGCATAGAATGTACACGAATCGTCTCTCTCGATTGATCGAGCAGGCCGGAGCAAGTGGCCTTGACGCGCTGGCGCTGGTGCCCGGCCCCAACCTGTTTTACCTCACCGGCCTATCGTTCCACCTCAGCGAGCGGCCTATCCTCTTGCTGCTGCCCGTTGGGCGGGCGCCAGTCCTCGTCGCACCAGGCTTTGAGGCGCTCAAGGCCGAGGGATCGGCGCTCGAGATGGAGGTGTTCCCCTACACCGACGAGGAAGGGCACGAGACCGCCTTCCAAAGCGCCTGTGATGCGCTGGAGTTGGGCGGGCGCGTCGTCGGCGCGGAGGCGTTCACGATGCGGCTGGTGGAGGCGCGCTTGTTGGAGAAATGCGCGCCTAGCTGCCACATCGTCCCGGCCGAGGACGTGCTGGCCGAACTGCGGATGCACAAGGACGAGCACGAGCTGGCGCACATGCGGCGGGCCATAACTATCACCGAGACCGCCTTGCAAGCGACGATGCAGCAGGCGCGAGCGGGGATGAGCGAGTTGCAGGTGGCGGCGCTGTTGCGGGCCGAAATGCTGCGGGCGGGAGCGGAAACAATTGCCTTTGTCATCGTACAAGGGGGCCCAAACGCCGCCTCGCCCCACGCCGTCCCCGGCGACCGTCCCATCCAGCCAGGCGAGACCATCATCATAGACTGCGGCGTGACCGTGGGCGGGTACAACTCTGACATCACGCGCACCTTCTCTATCGGCGCGCTGGATGAGGAGATGGCAGAGGTGTACGAAATCGTGCGGGCGGCCAACGCGGCCGGCCGGGCGGCGGTCAGGCCGGGCGTCCCTGCCGAGGCGGTTGACCGGGCGGCGCGGGCCGTGATCGAGGAGGCTGGGTACGGCGAGTATTTCATCCACCGCACGGGCCACGGCCTGGGGCTGGAGGTACACGAGCCGCCCTACATCGTCGCGGGGAACGAGCGGCTGCTGGAGCCGGGTATGACGTTCACCATTGAGCCAGGCGTCTATCTGCCGGGGCGGGGCGGGGTGCGCATCGAGGATGACGTCGTCATCACCGCCGCCGGTGGGGAAAGCCTGACCACGTTCCCGCGCGAGCTTGTTGCGCTATAGCAAAGTGCGACGCGCCTGGCGAGTGCGTCGCACTTTCTCACTACCCGTGTCCTTCGTTTTATGGTATACTATGCGTGGTACCCCCGGTGCGATTCGAACGCACAACCTGCGGATTCGAAGTCCGACGCTCTGTCCAATTGAGCTACGGGGGCAGGTGCAAAGTCGTACCTGGTAGCGCGATTATTCTACCACAAAGCACGTGAAGGAGCAAACAATGGTACTGCAGGGCCCCCCCATTCACAATCTAGATGTTTCCATCGTTACCCCTCGTTATCAAATCACCGGTCAGCTTGAGACGGTGGGCAGAGCGTTCACTTACATCAACAACGAGAAACGCAATAGTTTTTCACTCCACGATGTCAGCCTGGCGCCGTTGGTGGGCAGTGGCCCGCTACAGAGCTTTTCGCGGCCCCACGTCATCCTCCGCAGGTCAGAGATCGCGCTGCTGTACTTTGTTTCAGCAGAGGTCCGCGCCTCGGTCCAAACACTCAGGCGGCGCGAGCTGCTGGTGGCCTACACGCCGGTGGCCGTGTGCCGGGCACACTTCCACATGGCCGACGAGGCCAACGTGAACGATTTCCTCGAGGACATCGCCAGCGTGTTGCTGCCTATCACGGAGGTGCAGGTATTTCCGCTCAACGATCTCCCCGCCCCTTTTCCCACCGAGCCTGAGCTTTTGTTGATAGGCCGCTCTTATCTGGAATTCTATCACCCGGCATAAGCAGGTCAGAAACCTTTAGGGTTTATTTTTGGGCGACGATCAGCACCACCTCGCTGCGCCCAACTCGCTCCCACACGGTGCGAAAAGTGAAGCCGGCCTGCTCTGTTACTCTCTTCCCGGCGTCGGGGGGCGGCTTGCCCTGACTCGTCACCAGGTAAAGACAGCCGATGAAACGGGAGAGCGCCTCTCTGCTATTTGCGGAAAACATCATTATAGAACCTTTTTTGGGGTTTTTGACTCATTTCGCACTTTTGGCAACAACCTTGTGATTGCGAATTGTCCAAAGTCCAATCAGTTGTAAAGGTGCGAAATATAGGCTTAGCCAACGAAGGAGGTAGGCTACGCTGGAAAATCGAGAATGAAGGTTTCAATGTGCAGAAAAACGGGAGATATGGACTGGAACACGCCTACACCCGCAATGCAACCGCCAGCAAGATGTTCTACTACTTGCTCCAGGTTGCACACATCATCGCTCAACTTGTCGAGCGCGGCAGCCTGTTCCGCAAGGCTCAGTAGATCCAAAATGTTACGACAACAAGACCTCGGAGGTCTCTCGAGAGCGCCTTTGCCGGTAAAAACGGGCGCAATCTAAGCAATTTTGCTGCCAATGTCACCTTCCGAGACCTCCGAGGTCTGAAATTTGGATCTACTGAGACTGCGGCAGATGACGTTTCACCCAGTGCTCCACATCCGCCAGTACCCGCTCCTTGCCAACGTCGTTAAAGACCTCGTGGTAGTAGCCCTCATAGACCTGCCGCTCCTTGTCGTCGAACGTCATATTCTCGTAAAAGATGCGGCTGCCCTCGGGCGGAACGAGTTGATCGTCGCCGCCATGCACGATCAGGCACGGGATGCGCATTTCGGCGGCGTGCGCCTGCGTCCACTCAATGGCCTGGGGAAATTCGACGCCAAAGCGCGGCGTGGCCTTGCTATGCACCAACGGATCATTGAGATATGCCTCAACGACGGCCGGGTCACGAGAGATAGCCTTGGCATCCAGTCCGGTGTCTAGCGTGAACCGAGGTAGGATGCCAGACAGCACCTTGCTCAACAACATCAAGATCGGAGGAATATCAACTGCCAGCGCCGGCCCGGAAGCGATCACGGCCGCTAACCCTTCTGGGTGGTGCAGCGCGTATTCCAGGACGATCAATCCGCCCATACTGTGTCCCAGCAGGAAAAGGGGGCGACCTGGCTCCTGTTCGCGCACGAACGCCAGAAACGCCTTCACATCCTCACGGAACTCGGCCCACTCGTTGATATAGCCGCGCGGGCCGGGCGAGCGGCCAAAACCACGCAGGTCGCAAGCATAGACCGCGTACCCCTGGGGCGCGAACCAGTCCACCACATTTCCGTAGCGACCGCTGTGCTCGCCGAGGCCGTGGACGATGGCCAAAATTGCTTTTGGTTCCCCTTCCGGTCGCCAGCGTTGGTAATAGAGTTCCAGCCCACCATAACCATCGAACGTACCTTCATCGTGTTTCATTGCTTTCCTCCCGTGCATAGAAATTCACCCAAACTTGCCAACTTGCAAACTTGCCAACTTGCCAACTTGCCAACTTGCAACCCTGATTATAGCACACTCACCCCGTGCAGGGAATTCTTGACAGCCCCATCCCTATGTGCTATACTTCCCCCCACAATCGAATATCGCTATGGTAGGGGCGCCCCAAAACTCGGAGGCCAGGGGCGCAAAGGGGAAAGCCGGTCCAAGTCCGGCGCTGTCCCGCAACTGTAGGAACACAGATCGCAGGTTTTTGTGGATCGTCCGTGTTCAAGCCAGGATACCCGCCTCTACCAATGTACACAACAACCTTCGCGGAAAGGGGGTGGCATATGGAGGGATTTGAACTATTGACGGCCCTTCCCCAACCAACATAGAGGGGAGGGGCTGTTTTCTTTCTTGACATTTGAACCTGACCAGATTTATTAATCCAAAGGAGAACCAAGTGATAAAGCAACGTGGTTTACTCGCGAGTCTTTTGCTCGTTTTGATAGTCGGACTGGTAGCCTGTGGCGGTGACGGCCCAGCGCCGACAGCAACATCCGAACCGCCCGCGCGCCCGACGGCGACGCCCGAGCCGCAGGCAGTCACACTGACAGACGACGTCGGCAACACAGTCGAGATCGAAGGGGCCGTGGAGCGCGTCGTCTCGCTGGCGCCCAGCCACACGGAGACGCTCTACGCACTGGGCCTGGGCGACCGGGTGGTAGGCGCGACCGAGTATTGTAACTATCCGCCGGAGGTAGCGGACAAGCCCAAGGTAGGCGGGTTCGCCGACGTGGACCTGGAGATGGTGGTGGGCTTGGAGCCAGACCTAGTGCTGGCGACCAGCCTCCACATGGCCGAGGTCGTCCCGGCGCTCCAGGAGCGGGGAATCACCGTGTTCGTGGCCGACCCGCAGACGGTGGCCGGGACGCTGGAGACAATTCTCGCCATCGGGCAGATCACCGGCCACGAGGAAGCGGCGGAAACGCTGGCAGCCCAGATGCAGGCGCGCATTGACACAGTGCAGGAAAAGATCAAGGACGCGCCGCGCCCCAAGGTCTTTTGGGAGTTGGGGCCAGAGCTCTACACCGCCGGGCCGGGCTCCTTCATCAACGATCTGATCGTGATGGCCGGCGGCGAGAACGTGGCCGCCGACGCCGATAGCCCGTGGCCTCAGTTGACGGTGGAGACCATCATCCTCAAGAACCCGGATGTGATCGTCTTGGCGGATCACAACTATGGACAGACGTCCGAGATGGTGGCCGAGCGCCCCGGCTGGGAAGACATCAACGCGGTCAAGGAGGGCAACGTCGTCGAGATCACCGACGACGACATCGTCTCGCGGCCCGGCCCGCGCATCGTCGAGGGGCTGGAATTTCTGGCCAAGGCGTTCCACCCGGATCTGTTTGAATGAGCCAATCTGACGAACGGGCGGGCGCGGCGACTGAAGCGGCGTTGCCCACCCGCTCCCTTGAGAGAGAGACCGTAGACCGGCGTCCCCGCGGGCGGGGGTTGCTGCTCCTGATCGGGCTGGCAACCCTGGCGGCCATAGCATTGCTCGGTGTGGGGTGGGGATCGTTTGCCATGCCCCCGGCGACCATTGCCGCAATGTTCTGGCGGCGCATCGCCGGGGAGACAGCCACCGCTTCCTGGCCCGCGGCCTGGGAGACGGTCGTGTTCGACATCCGCCTGCCGCGCATCATCCTGGCCGCCCTGGTGGGCGGGGCGCTCTCCCAGGCGGGCTCCGTGTACCAGGGGTTGTTCCGCAACCCACTGGCCGACCCCTACCTGATCGGCGTCTCTTCGGGGGCGGGGCTGGGCGCGACGATTGCCATTGCCTTTGGCCTTCCGATGCGTTGGGGCGGGCTGGGGGCTGTCTCGCTGCTCGCCTTTCTTGGCGCACTGGGGGCCACGGTGCTGGTGTACGCGCTCTCACGGAGCGCCGGGCGCGCGTCGGTCACCACGCTGCTGCTGGCCGGCGTGGCATTGGGGGCATTCCTTTCGTCGGCGACGACCTTTTTGATGTTTCACGCCAGGGACGCCTTTCACGCGATGCACATCGTTGGCTGGTTGATGGGCAGCTTGGCCCTGGCCAGTTGGGCCAAGGTGCGCGTGCTGGCGCCCGTGCTAGTGGTGGGCGGCGCGCTCCTGTGGGCCTACGCCCACCGGCTCAACGTGCTCCAACTCGACGACGAGCAAGCCCAGCAGTTGGGCGTCCCCGTCGAGCGCACCCGTGTTGTGCTGATCGTGATTACTTCGCTGGTGACGGCGACGGCGGTGGCGGTGAGCGGCGTGATCGGCTTTGTTGGCCTGATCGTGCCCCACGCCGTGCGGCTGATCTGGGGACCGGACCACCGCTTTTTGCTGCCGATGAGCGGGATCGTCGGCGCGGCATTCATGATCCTGGCCGATGGGGCGGCTCGTAGTTTGCTTGGATCGGCCGAGCTGCCCGTGGGTGTGGTGACCGCTTTCTGCGGCGCACCTTTTTTTCTTTACCTGCTGCGGCATAAAAAACGGGGGGTGTACTGATGGGCAAGCTAGGGATACGATTGGCGCCATCCGCTCTGGCCGATGGACGGGCCACGCTGGAAGCGCACCAGGTCACCTTTTCTTTCAACGGGACGCCGGTGCTCAACCAAGTGGATCTGTGCCTGGAGGCCGATCGGATGATTGGTGTCATCGGCCCCAACGGCGCGGGCAAGTCCACGCTGGTCAGGTTGCTGAGCCGTTTGCTGACTCCTGCCCAGGGCCGCATCCGGCTCAATGGGCACAGCCTGGCCAGTTGGCGACCAGCAGACCTGGCCCGCGTCTTGGCCGTGGTGCCGCAGTCGCCGGAACTTCCCCCGGCGTTCACGGCCTGGGAATTGGTGCTGATGGGCCGCACGCCCTATATGGGATGGATGGGTCAGGAGAGCGAGCAGGATCGGGCCATCGCCCGCCAGGCGATGGAGGAGACCTCCACGTATCACCTAGCCAACCGTCTCATCAGCCAGCTCAGCGGCGGCGAGCAGCAGCGCGTCGTCGTCGCCCGGGCGCTGACCCAAGAGCCGCGGGTGCTGCTCTTGGACGAGCCGACCGCCCACCTGGACATCAATCACCAGGTCGAGACGCTGTCCCTCATCACTCGCCTGGTGAAGGAGCGGAATCTGGCCGCGCTGGCCATTTTCCACGATCTCAACCTGGCCGCTCAATACTGTGGGGAATTGGTCCTGCTGGATCAGGGACAGATCGCGGCCCAGGGCACGCCTCACGACGTCTTGACACCGCCGGTGTTGCAGCGGGTCTATGGCATTGAGGTGGCGGTGGGCGTGCATCCGCAGAATGGTTTGCCGGTAGTGTTCCCAATATGCGGTTCCCTGTCCAACTGACCGTCTTGGGTCTGGCGCTGGCGTTGGATCTGCTGCTGGGCGACCCACCCAACCTCTTTCACCCGGTCGCCTGGATGGGAAAGGTCATCGGCTGGGGTGAGAGGGCGGCGCCTGCTGCCGGGCCGTGGCCTCGTTTTGCGTACGGTGCGGCCCTGGCGTTGGCCGGCGCAACGGTGTGCACGCTGCCGGTGGTGTTGTTGCTGATTGGCGCGAGGCAACTTGGCCTGTTCGTCTACGTCGTCGTCGCCGCGTTGCTGCTCAAGAGTACGTTCACATTCTCCGGCCTCGTTCGCGCGGCAAGGTCGGTCCAGCAGGCGCTGCTGGCGGGCGACCTGGCCGGCGCGCGCCGGTTGGCGGCCTACCACCTGGTCAGCCGTGATACCTCGGCGTTGAGTGAGGAACTGGTGGCGGCAGCGGCGGTGGAGAGCGTGGCCGAAAACGTCACCGATGGCGTGATCGCCCCGCTGCTGTTCTTTCTCCTGGCCGGGGTGCCGGGAGCCTGGGCGTACCGCTTCTTTAATACCTGCGACTCGATGCTGGGCTACCGCGATCCCGAGCACGAGTACCTGGGCAAGTTCGCCGCGCGGCTGGATGACGTGCTCAACTGGCTGCCGGCCCGTCTCACCGGGCTGTTGATGGTGCTCGCTGCCTGGCTGGCCGGGGAAGACGGCGCCGGCGCCTGGCGCGCGATGTGGGCCCAGCACGCGCGCACGGCCAGCCCCAATGCCGGCTGGACGATGAGCGGGATGGCGGGCGCGTTGAACGTAACCTTGGAAAAAGTGGACCAATACAGGTTGGAGGGGGGTACAGAGCGGTTGTCGGCTGCGGTTATCCAGCGCGCGGCGCGGGTAGCGGGGGCGACGGTGGCGCTCTTTGTGCTGTTGCTGGCTGCGGCTCTGGGAGCGGTTGCCAATGTCTAGAGTCTCCCCACGTCCCGAGATCGCTGCGCTGCCGCCGTCCGTCCACGGCGGTCTCGACCACGGCGAGTTGGCCCGGCTGACCATTCACCCGGACGACGTGCTCGATTTCAGCGTCAACCGCAACCCCTTCGGCCCGCCACCGTCCGTCCGCGCGGTGTGGGAGGGCGTCTCGCTAGAGCGCTACCCTGACCGGGAGTGCCTGGCGCTGCGGTCGGCGCTGGCGGAGCGGCACGGATGCGGGATGGCGCAGGTGTGGGTGGGAAACGGCGCGGCGGAGCTGATCTGGCTGTTGGCGCTAACCTACCTGAGCACTGGCGACCCGATGCTGGTCGTGACGCCGACCTTTGGCGAGTATGCTGCTGCGGGCCGGGTGATGGGTGCGCGGTCAAAGATGTTTGTGGCGCGGCAGAGGGACGACTTTTATCCCGATCTGGACGCGCTCGTGATCCGGATGAAGAAACTGCGTCCCCGCTTGACCTTTCTCTGCAACCCTAATAATCCCACGGGCGTGTACCTGGAGCGAGAGGTGGTGAAGGCCTTGCTGGCGGCCAATCCCTCCGGCCTGTTGGTTCTGGATGAGGCGTACGCGCCCTTTGTGGAGAACGGCTGGGACTCGACCCCGCTGCTGAGAAGCGGGCGCTTGGTCGCACTGCGTTCGATGACCAAGGATTACGCGCTGGCCGGGCTGCGGCTGGGATACCTGTTGGCTGCGGAGGGGATCGTGGGCGCAGTGCGAAGGGTGCAGCCGCCGTGGAGTGTCAACGTCATCGCCCAGGCAGCCGGGCTGGCGGCATTGGGCAATGACGCTTACTTGCAGGATACACTGGCGCAGACGAGGGCCGCCGCAGTAGAGCTGGCGCGGGAGCTAGCGGCGCTGGGTCTGCAAGTCCGACCATCGGCCACGCACTTTTTCCTGGTAAAAGCGGGTGATGCCGCCGCGACGCGCTCCAAACTGCTGCGACGCGGTATCCTGGTGCGCGATTGCACGTCGTTTGGGTTACCCGCCTTTGTGCGGATCGCCGCCCGCCGGCCAGAGGAGAACCAACGGTTGGTCGCGGCCTGGCGCGAGTTGATGTAGGGCAGAATGGTATTCTGTCCCGCGAGGTAACAATGACGGCCAAAGTATTGATGGTCCAGGGCACCGCTTCCTCCGCCGGCAAGAGCCTGCTGGCGGCGGCGCTATGCCGTATCTTTAGCCAGGACGGCGTGCGCGTCGCGCCGTTCAAGGCGCAGAACATGGCGCTCAACTCGTTCGTGACGCCGGAGGGGCGCGAGATTGGCCGGTCGCAGGCGGTGCAGGCAGAGGCGGCGGGCATTTCGCCCCATGTGGATATGAACCCGGTCTTGCTCAAACCGGAGGGGGACGCCCGCAGCCAGGTGATCGTGATGGGCCGTCCCTGGCAGACGCTCCCGGCGACGAGCTACTATGAGCGAAAGCAAGTCCTGTGGGAGCAGGTGACGGCGGCGCTGGCCCGGCTGCGGGAGCGGTACGAGTTGGTCGTCATCGAGGGGGCGGGAAGCCCGGCCGAGATCAACCTGCGTGAGAGCGACATCGTCAACATGGCGGTCGCGCGCCACGCCGACGCGCCGGTGCTGCTGGTGGGCGACATTGACCGGGGCGGCGTCTTTGCCAGTATGGTGGGCACGCTGGTGTTGCTGGAGGAGGAAGAGCGACGGCTGATCAAGGGGCTGGTGATCAACAAGTTTCGCGGCGACGTGAATCTGTTCCAGTCCGGCCTGGAGATGTTGGAGCAGCGGGCCGGTGTGCCGGTGCTGGGGGTGATCCCGTACCTGCACGATCTCCACGTCGCCGAGGAGGACTCGGTGGCGTTGGAGGATGCGTCGGCTATGGCGAGTGTGGACGGCGGCGTTGACATCGCCGTGATCCGCCTGCCGCGCATCAGCAACTTTGACGATTTCGACGCGCTGGCGCTGGAACCGGGCGCGAGGGTGCGCTACGTCAACACAAAGCGGGAGCTGGGGCGGCCCGATGCGGTCATCCTCCCCGGCACCAAGCACACCATCGCCGACCTGGGATGGTTGCGCGCTCAAGGGTTGAGCGCGCGGATCGTAGAGTTGGCCCGGCAGGGGATTGCCGTCGCCGGTATCTGCGGCGGCTACCAGATGCTGGGTCGGAGCATTGCCGATGCATCGGGCGTCGAGTCGCCGGGTGGAGCGGAGTGCGTGGGTCTGGATCTGTTGCCGGTAGAGACAGAGTTCGCCGCCGCCAAGGAGACGCATCAGGTGTGGGCCGAGGTATTGCCAGGACCGGGTTTCTTGGCGGCTGTCGCGGGGGAGAAGGTTACCGGTTACGAGATTCACATGGGGCGCTCGCAACTGTCGGGGGATGGCGCTCGCCCGTTCCTTCGACTGACCCGGCGCAGCGGGCAGCCTGTGGAATCGCTCGACGGCGCGGTGGACGCCGCCGGTCGGGTTTGGGGCACCTACCTGCACGGCATGTTCGATAACACCGATTTTCGTCGTGCCTGGCTGCATAGTCTGGGTTGGTCGCCGCTCGATCAAAAAGTTGACCTCTTGGCTGTTCGACAGGCCGCGTACGACCGGCTGGCCGCGGCGGTTCGCTCCAGCCTGGATATGGATCGGGTGCGGTGGATCGCGGGGCTTGGGAGATGAACGCAGAGCATTCGATACCCCAAGCCGGTACGCCGTTCGTTTGTTCCTGGAGCGGGGGTAAGGATTCCTGTCTCGCGCTCTATCGCGCCGCAAGTGCAGGGGCGCGTCCCAAGTTTCTGCTGACGATGCTTCAAGAAGACGGGAAGCGGTCGCGGTCTCACGGATTGGCGCGAGATGTTCTGCAAGCTCAGGCTTTGGCGCTGGGGATTCCGTTGCTCACCAGAGCCACATCGTGGGACGAATACGAGGCTGTATTCGTGGCGGCTCTGCAGGGTTTGAGTGAAGCGGGTATCGAGGCGGGGGTGTTTGGAGATATTGACATCGAGGACCATCGCCTGTGGGAGGAAAAGGTCTGTGGGGCAGCGGGGATAGGGGCCTATCTACCCTTGTGGAAGACCCCCAGGCTGGAGCTTTTCGATGAATTCCTCTCGCGCGGTTTCGAGGCCGTGATCGTCGCGGTCTGTGAGGAAAAGCTGGACAAGGCATACCTGGGCGAGACGCTCAGCGTTGAACTGGCCCGTGAGTTCGACCGCCTGGGGATTGATCCTGCGGGAGAAGAGGGCGAGTATCACACCGTGGTCACGAACGGCCCGATTTTCTCCAGGCCGCTGCGGTTGGAGGTTGGAGAGCAGGTGTTCCGCTCAGGGTATTGGTTTCTGGATCTGTGTGTTGTTTAGTGATTTTATTTCAATGGAGACACTATGTCTTTACTTACGCAAACTGTCAAAGCAATACAACCTTTGAACAAAACCGCAATGGAGGCGGCGCGCGCGCGTCAGAATAATCTGACCAAGCCGCCGGGCAGCCTGGGGCGGCTGGAGGAGATATCCATCCAGGTGGCGGGCATCACCGGTCAGGAGCGGCCGGTCATTGAGGAGAAAGTGGTGATTACGTGCGCCGGCGATCACGGCGTGGTAGCCCAAGGAATCAGCGCGTTCCCGCAAGAGGTCACTCCGCAGATGGTCTATAATTTCCTCAACGGAGGGGCGGCCATCAACGTGCTGGCGCGACACGTGGGTGCGCGCGTCGTCGTGGTGGATGCGGGCGTGGCGGCCGATTTCGAGCCGCAGCCGGGGCTGGTCATCAAGAAGGTAGCCCACGGGACAGCAGATATGTCGCAAGGCCCGGCGATGAGCCGAGAGCAGGCGGTTCAGGCGATTGAGGCCGGCATCGAGGTGGTCGAGGACGAGATCGCCCGCGGGTTGAGCATCGTGGCCACCGGCGACATGGGCATCGGCAACACCACGCCTTCCAGCGCCATCGTCGCCGCCATCACCGGCTTGCCTGTCGCCGACGTGACCGGCCGCGGCACCGGCATTGACGACGAGCAACTGGTGCACAAAGTAGCCGTCATAGAGAAATCGCTGGCGGTCAATCAGCCCGACCCGAAGGACGCGCTGGACGTGTTGAGCAAAGTCGGTGGTTTCGAGATCGGCGCGATTGCGGGCGTCGTTCTCGGCGCGGCGGCTCACCGCATCCCGGTCGTGATTGACGGTTTCATTTCCACCGCTGGCGCGCTCATCGCCGGCGGGCTGTCGCCGCTCGCCCGCGATTATATGATCGCCGCGCACGCTTCGGTCGAGATCGGCCACCGGGCGACGCTGAGCCATCTTGGCCTGGTACCGTGTCTGGACTTTGACCTGCGATTGGGCGAAGGGACCGGCGCAGCGTTGGTGATCAATGTGATCGAGGCTGCCTGCAAAGTCCTGAACGAGATGGCGACGTTCGGCGAAGCGGGGGTTTCGGAGAAGGCCGACTGATGAGTGAGGCACACGAGGAGGGACGAGGAGATGGGTGGATATCCCGGCTTTTCGTTCCTCCCCTGGCGGCGCTCCAGTTCCTGACTCTCATTCCTCCCGTCGTGCGCCGGCCGTTCACGTCGGTGGAGATGGGGCGGGCGGTGGGCTACTTTCCCCTGACAGGCGCGCTGCTGGGCGCGCTGCTGGTCGGGCTGAACTGGGGTCTGGCGCAGGTTTTTCCCTCCGGTGTATCAGCGGGGTTGGTGCTCGCGTCTTGGGTGGTCGTCACCGGCGCCCTGCACCTGGATGGCTTTCTGGATACCTGCGACGGGTTGTTCGGCGGCTATACGCCAGAGTCGCGGATGGACATTATGCGCGACGAGCGAGTGGGCGCCTTTGGTCTGGCTGGAGGGGTGCTGCTCCTGTTGCTAAAGTACGCTGCTCTGATCGCCATTCCTCACCGCACTGTGGCTTTGCTTTTAGCTCCGACCCTGGCTCGCTGGGGGATGGCGCTGGCCGTTGTCCTCTTCCCCTACGCTCGCTCCAAGGGACTAGGGCGGGTGATGAAGGATCACGCCGGCTGGCAACAGGCGATACTGGCTACGGCGATTGGTCTGGCGACCGCTTGGTTCGTCGCAGGCTGGCCGGGCCTGGCGGCGCTGGCGCTGGCGGGGGTGGCAACCCTGATCGCGGCTCGCTTTGTCCTGGCTCGCCTGCCGGGGTTGACGGGCGACGTCTACGGGGCCATCTGTGAGTTGGTCGAGGTCATGATCTTGATCGCTTTTTCGGCTGAATAATCTCGCTCCCTTCCTAATTCGTTGTAGTGTTGCCGGAAATGTGACATTGTCAAGCTACTCAGCTTATGCTCCCAGCCCCCGTCCCGGGGGCGGCTTGTGCGGTAGGTAACTGCTCGAAAAGAAATGCTCTCGCCAGAACCGCCCTCGGGGACGAGGGCTGAGAGCCTAAAATATCCAGCTCTGTGGCAGTCTGAGTAGTCATAGCCACTCGTCGTCTCGAAGAAACCGCCCAGTTGTTGAGAGCGATCCGTGAGGAGGTCTGATGGTGCGACTGATCCTGGCGCGTCATGGAGAAACGACATATAATATGCAGGCTCGTTATCAGGGGCAGACTGATTTGCCGCTGAGCAACGCAGGCCAGCAGCAGGCGGTGAGGCTGGCGAGCCGCTTGGCCCAAGAGGAGATCCACGCCATCTATGCCAGCGATTTACGACGGGCGTGGGAGACAGCAGCGACCGTCGCCACCTCTCACGGCTTGCCTGCGCGCGCCGACGTTCGCCTCCGTGAAATGGGCTTTGGCGAGTGGGAGGGGTTGACCTATGATGAGATCCAGGAGCGCTACCCTCAGCATCTGGCTACTTGGGAGGCAGATCCGCTCAATATAGCGCCACCCGGCGGGGAGACCTTGACCCAGGTGGCCGCGCGGGTGCAGTCTTTCCTTGATGACATCACCCGCGCTCATCAGGAGCAAACGGTGCTGTTGGTGGCCCACGGTGGGCCGCTGCGGGTGTTGTTCTGCCTGGCTCTTGGTTTGTCTCCTCAGGCGCATTGGCGGTTTGGTTTGAGCGTCGCTTCTGTTTCTCAATTATGCCTACACAATGGAGATGCCATATTGACCCAACTAAACGACACCAGTCACCTATCCCCTCTTCATGCGGGAGAAAAGCTCGGGGGTGAGGGAAGCGGACGACTGATTCTGCTGCTGGGTGGTGCGCGTAGCGGTAAGAGCACCTTTGCCCAGCAGATGGCGCGGGAGTTGGGTGAGGAACAGGTGCTCTTCGTGGCTACCGCCGAAGCTGGGGACGAGGAGATGCAGCAGCGCATCGAGCAGCATCGGCACGAGCGCCCAGAGAGTTGGCGCACCCTGGAGGCGCAGCGCGACGTGGGGCGCGCGATTCTCGAGCAAGCTGGTCGCGCTAGAGTGATCCTGGTAGATTGTGTAACGATGCTGGTTTCCAACCTGCTGATGGATGTGGATAACCCCTTTGCGGAAAAAGTCGAGGCACGTGTAATGGGCGAAGCGCAGGCGCTGGCGGCTTGCGCCGAGCGGCTGCCCGCTCATTTCATCGTCATCTCCAATGAAGTAGGGCTTGGACTGGTGCCCCCTCATCCTCTGGGACGAGCCTACCGGGATCTGCTTGGAAAGGTTAACCAGGTGCTGGCCCGCGCTGCCGACGAGGTTTATCTGCTGGTCGCGGGTATTCCTGTGCCGATAAAAGGAGGAATCTCCACCAATGGGTGTTGATCAAGTTATCAAGCGTGACGGGACAGAGGTTCCCTTTGACCGCGAGAGAATCGAGAACGGCATCTACGCCGCCGCCCGGGAGGCGGGGAACGGGGAGAGCCGTCAGTGGGCCGAGACCCTCTCCTGGGCCGTGGCCGGTATCCTGGAGGAGCGGTTCGGGCAGAACGGCCACACGCCCCACGTAGAGGAGATTCAGGACATCGTCGAGGAGGTGCTGGTCAAATCGGGCAACCCGCAGGTCTCTAAAGCCTACATCCTCTATCGCCACGAGCGGGCCGAGGCCAGGGCCGCCCAAAAGATGCTCCTGGATACGGAAAAGCTGGTGGACGATTACGTCCAGCGCGCCGACTGGCGCGTCAACGAAAACAGCAACATGAACTACTCTCTCCAGGGGCTTAACTTTTACATGGCCTCATCCATCGCCGCCCGCTACTGGCTGCACAAGATCTACCCACCGGAGGTGCAACAGGCGCACGTCGAGGGTGACTTGCACCTGCACGATCTCGGAATGTTGTCTGTGTATTGTTGTGGGTGGGACTTGGAGGATTTGTTGGTCAGGGGCTTTGGCGGGGTGGCGGCCAAGATCGAGAGCAAACCGCCCCGTCACCTGCGCGCCGCCCTGGGGCAATTGGTCAACTTTTTCTACACCCTGCAAGGAGAAGCTGCCGGCGCGGTGGCGGTCTCTAACTTTGATACGCTGCTGGCCCCCTTCATCCGCTACGATGGATTGGATCACAAAGCGGTCAAACAGGCGGTGCAGGAATTTGTGTTCAACATCAACGTGCCTACCAGGGTGGGATTTCAGACTCCATTCAGCAACATCACGATGGATT
>DUEK01000060.1 GCA_011192155.1 Thermoflexia bacterium | reverse complement strand
TAGCCGGGTAAACGTGGCAAAACTGGGTCAAATCCGGCTAAAGCCTTCAATCCAAATTCACTCAACTCAATTGCGCTCAGTATACACGCGATTTGGAAATCGCGGCTACAAAACGGGAATTGCTGATTCGTGAGAAGAAAGAACGAGAGGGGAGGCCCGATGTCTGGGACGGAATCAATTGAGGAGCGCACCCGCCAGCAGTTGCAGCGCCTCAAATGGGCTATGATGTTTGCTCCCTTGCTGTTGCTGGCGCCGTATGCGGGTTACAAGCTGCTGGGGCTGGGGATTCAATGGCACGAGGTGTTGTTGGATACAATCGTGTTGAGCGTGGGCAGTTTCGCGATGATGCACGTCTCCTTCTCCATCATCTTTCGCCTCTATGCCCGCAGTATGCAGCAGAGAAGGGCGTTGCGTGAGGGGGAGGAGCGCTACCGGACGCTGTACCTGGAACTATCGGCCCTCAATGCAGTAACCCAGGCCTTGTCCTCCTCGCTGGAACTGCAAGACATCTTGGATGAGGCTCTCTCTTGCACAGTCCACGCCATGGGATTCACTGGGGGTTTGGTCGCTCTGGCAGAGCGTGAGGGTAGCCTGGCACTCCATAGCCACACGGGATTGCCGCCCTCCCTCACCGAACGTCTGGAGACCCAGGGCCTAAGCGACACGCTGTGTGGCTTTGTTTACCGGGAAAGAGAACCCCTGAGCCTGAAAGATTTACGTCAAGGCGCGCCGGTAGACGTGGATAAATTGTTAGAGTTAGGAATACTCTCCTACGCCGGAGCGCCGATAGTTTACCAGGATCGCGCTTTGGGTACATTTTGCCTCTTTGGTACCGAGCCTCATCTTTTTTCTGAAAGCGACAATGCCTTGCTAACCGCTATCGGCCAGCAGATTGGCGTGGCGGTGGAGAACGCCCGTCTTTTTGGCGACGCCGTGCGCGAGCGTGAAATAGGCCGCACCCTGCTCAATACCGCCGAGACCTTGAGCACGACGCTGCGACTGGACAAGCTGCTTGAGCGCGTTCTGGACGAACTCCAGCGGGTAGTGCCATACGACGCCGCCTCAATCAGTATGCTGCGCGATGAGCGTTGTTGGACAGTCGCCTCCCGTGGCCTGGAACAGACCTCTGCAGGGGGATTTATCTTGGAGGAGCGCCCTCTGGTGCGACGAACCGTGCGCGAACGGCGCCCCATCATCGTTCCAGACGTGCGCGACGAACCTGACTGGGCGACTGTCGAAGGGTTAGGGCAGGTTCGCTCCTGGCTGGGCGCGCCCCTGATCTCAAAAGACAAAGTCATCGGCGTGCTGATGATAGATTCCCATCACCCAAACACATACCACGAAAGGACATCCCGTTTGGCCCTCGCCTTTGCCCATCAAGTGGCCCTGGCTATTGAAAACTCGCGCCTGTATGAACAGACACGGGCGCAATTGCGCGAGGCCACTGTGCTGCATAGCGTGACATCCGCCCTCTCATCCACCTTCGATATGGGTCAGATATTGCCCTACGTGGCCCGCAGCCTGTGTGAGATACTGAACGGCACCAGTGTCGAGATTTACAGCCTGGACGAGGAAGCCAACACTGTCGCCATCGTCGCCGCTTACGCGACATCTGATGCCAGCGAGGAAGAGCGGCGCTCGAACCTGGGCCAGACCCACGCGCTGGCCGAACTCCCTGTCACAGCGAAGGCCCTGGGCCAACGCCGGCCCTTGCAACTACGGGTGGATGACCCCGACGCAGACCCGCGCGAGCGGGCCAGATTGGAAGCTCGCGGCGCGCGGGCCGCGCTGCTCCTGCCTGCGGTGGCCGGCGACCGCGTGTTGGGCTTTGCCCAGATGTGGGAGAGCCAGACCTCCCGCCGCTTTACCGCGGGGGAGATCGCGACAGGCCACACGCTGGTTCATCAGGCAGCTGTTGCAATGGACAACGCTCGGCTATTTGCAGAGATTCAGCGCCGCGTGCGCGAACTGCAGCTGCTCCACGACGTGGGCCTGGCCGCTGCCTCTGGCTTGCGCCTGGAAGAGACCCTACAGGCCGCCGCTGAGGCTCTGGCCGCCGAGTTAACGGACGCCCGCGTGGCCCTCATGCTATTGGAGCCGGGAAGCGGCACGTTACGCATAGAGGCCAGCGTTGGCTACCGGCCCGATATGGTCAAAGGCCTGCGCCTGCAAGCGGGTGAGGGCATCACAGGCTGGGTGGCGCGGCACGGCCAGCCCATTCTGTCGCCCGACGTGCGGTCAGACCCCCGCTACATCGAGATAGATCCCGCCATCCGCTCCGAACTGTGCGTCCCTATGACCGCCGGCCCATTGATTGTCGGCGTCCTCAATGTCGAAAGCCCCCACACTGATGCCTTCACAGAAAACGACCAGCAACTATTGGGTACGTTGGCCAGCAACCTGACCATGCTCGTGGAGCGAGCGCGGTTGTTCGAGGAGGTAGAGGCCGCCAGAGTCGAGTTGCAGCAGCGGGCAGGGGCGTTGGAGGAAGCGAACGTCCGCCTGAAGGAACTCGACCGGCTCAAAGATCAGTTCCTCGCCAATATGAGCCACGAACTTCGCACTCCGCTCAATTCCATCCTCGGGTTTTCTGAAGTACTGATTGATGGGCTGGTGGGCGAGTTGCCCCCTGAGCAAAAGGATTGTGTGCGGGACATCCACTTTAGCGGCGAGCACCTCTTGACCCTGATCAACGACATTCTCGACCTATCCAAGATCGAAGCTGGCCGCATGACGCTGTCCCCGGCCCCTGTTGACGTGGAGATGTTACTGACAGGGGTGCAAGCCACGATTGCGCCGCTGCTTGAGAAAAAATCGCAAGTGCTGGAAATCGAATGGGATGATGACCTGCCCATTCTCATCGCCGACCTCTTTCGCATCAAGCAAGTGCTACTGAACCTGCTCAGCAACGCCAACAAGTTCACTCCCTCCAAGGGGCTGATCACTCTCTATTGTCGCCTGGCCGACCCGGCTACGATACTTTTCTCCGTGACCGATACCGGCATCGGCATCAAGCCGGAGGATCAGGAACTCATCTTTGAGGAATTTCGCCAGGTAGACGGCTCGGCCTCGCGGGAGATGTCGGGCACCGGTCTGGGATTGGCTATCAGCAAACGACTGATCGAAATGCACGGCGGCCATATCTGGGTCGAAAGCGAGTACGGGCGCGGGTCAACTTTCTCCTTCCTGCTCCCGCTCGCCGGCCCCCCGGAGACAAGACCGGAGCCGGCGCGCAAAACCGCGCTGCTTCCACAAAGCAAGATCGTGTTGGTGGTCGAGGATGATCGCCAGTTCAACAATCTACTGGCCTTCTACCTGCGCCAGGAAGGGTATACGCCCGTGCAGCACTATAGCGGCACGGGCGTGCTGGAGCGGGCCAGCGAACTGCGCCCGGCCCTGATCACCTTGGATATCATGCTCCCTGAGCAAGACGGCTGGGACGTGCTGCGCGCGCTCAAGTCGGACCCTCAAACCAAAGACATCCCGGTGCTGTTCATCTCTGGGGTGGAGGACGGAGAATTGGCCTTTAGCCTGGGAGCGGTGGATTATCTGGTCAAGCCGGTGCGCCGGGAGAATCTGCAAACCTTGCTCGAAAAGCTGGCGCCCCCCGAGCCTCCGGCGCGAAAAGTCAAAGTGTTGGTTGTGGATGACGAGCCTAAATTAGCTCCTCTGTTGCAAGAGATGTTGCCCGCCGAGTCCTACACCCTGCTTATGGCGCTTGACGGCAAAGAAGGACTGGCTCTGGCGCGCAGCGAGCACCCCGACACAATATTGCTCGACCTGATGATGCCGGGTATGAGTGGCTTTGAAGTGTTGGAAAAACTCGGGGCGGATGAAGAGACGGCCGGAATCCCTATCATCATTCTCACGGCCAAAGACGTGACCGAGGAGGAACGCAGGTTTCTCGACGATCACATCCAGGGATTGATGAGCAAGGCCGCTCTTACCTCGCAATCACTGCTGGAGGAACTGCACCGCCTGGACGCGCAGCGGCAATAACCCAGTTGGGCAACCACCCAGTCGCCTGGATGAGCCGTTCTCGTGATGGGCGGCGATACACACTCTTTACAATTGCACCGCGTGTGCTACAATAACTTTCACTATGAGCAACCCTCGCCTGTTACTGGCCTCCCAATCCCCCCGTCGCCGCGAGTTGCTGACGTTGCTGGGGTTGCCCTTTGGCGTGACCGTGGCGGACGTAGTCGAAGCCCCCCAGCCAGGCGAACCGCCATACGATCTAGTCGCCCGCTTGAGCCAGGACAAGGCCCACGCTGTGGCCGTTCCTCCCGATGCCCTCGTCATTGCCTGCGACACCGTCGTCGCGCTCGAAGGTGAACTGCTGGGCAAGCCCCGCGACGCAGCCGAGGCGACGGCGATGCTGAAACGTTTGCGCTCAAGGCCCCATACCGTCTACAGCGCCATCACCTTGCTGGAGACTACCGCCGGCCGCGCGCTGACTCAGGTGGCCGAGACCCAGGTGGTGATGCGGGCCTACAGCGACACCGAAATCACCGCCTACGTCGCCGGCGGCGACCCCATGGACAAAGCCGGCGCTTATGCTATTCAGCACGCTGGCTTCCATCCCGTCGCCGAGTTGCGGGGCTGCTACGCCAACGTGATGGGGCTACCCCTTTGCCACCTCACCCGCCGCCTGCGAGACTGGGAAATTGAGCCGCCCAACGACGCCCCCACCGCCTGTCAGGCCCACATCGGTCGCCGTTGTGCAACCTATGCCGCTATTCTGAATGATCTATGATGACAAGTTGCAAGTTGCAAGTCGCAAGGTGCAAGTCTGCAATCCTGCTCATACTCCTACTGGTTGGTTGCGGCAGCCCCCTGACCACCCAATCACCCAACTACCCGACTGCCCAGCCAACCGGCCAACCGACTACCCTACCATCCAACCAACCGCCCCCCCCCGAGACGACTGCCGCCGCCTTTCTCGATGCTTGGGAATCGGGCGATTATGGCGCGATGTACGCTCGTCTCTCCATCGCCAGCCAGACTGCCATTGACGCCGAGAGCTTTACCCAGCGCTACCAGAACGCGCTTACCAATGCCACCGTGCTCACCGTCACCACGCGTCTCCAGTCCGCGCTGCAAGAAGACGACCAAGCTCACGTCGCTTACGAGCTAACGTTGGACACGGCGCTGGTAGGCGCATTGATCACCGACACAGTCATGTCACTCAGCCTGCACGCAGGACAGTGGTGGGTGGACTGGGACGCGGGGCTGATCTGGCCGCAATTGGCGGGCGGCCGCTACTTTCGGATGGATTACACTGTCCCCGTCCGGGCTAATATCTACGACCGGGCCGGACTGGGTTTGGCGACTGAGGGTACCATCGTCACCATCGGCGTCATCCCCGGCCAGGTCGAGGACGAGAACGCGCTCCTGGGAGCGTTGGCACTAGTCACAGGGCTTTCCCCGGACGAGATACGCGGCCGGTACATCGCCTCCCCCGCCGACTGGAAGGCGCCCATCGCCGACATCCCAGCCGAGGTCAGCGTGGATCACAACGATTTGCTGTCGTCCATTTCCGGCATCTACCGGGACGAGAAGGTGGGACGCATCTACCCCCTCGGCAGCATCGCGCCTCACGTCGTCGGGTGGGTGGCCCCCGTGCCGGCCGAGCAACTGGACGCCTATCGCGCCCAGGGGTATCGGGGCGACGAGTGGGTGGGCGTCTCCGGGTTGGAGGCCTGGGGCGAGGAGATGCTAGCAGGGCGGCATGGCGGCGCGCTCAACATCGTCACCGCAGTGGGGGAGAGAGTGACCACTGTGGCCGAGCAAGTGGCCGTACCTAGCCGTGCCATCTATACCACACTCGACCGCGATCTCCAGGAGCAAGTGCAGCAAATCCTAGGCGGGCGCAAGGGCGCCATCGTCGTGCTCGACGTGCATAGCGGCGCGGTGTTGGCGTTGGCCAGCGGCCCCGGCTTTGATTCCAACGCCTTTGTTGAGCCGGCGGGGGCGGTGGGCCGCTCCCAGATTCTGGCCGATCCGGGCCGCCCGCTCTTTAACCGCGCTACTCAGGGTACCTATCCCTCCGCTTCTGTCTTTAAAATCGTCACCACAGCGGCGGCGCTGGAGGAGGCGGAGATGCACCCGGATCACACGATCTTTTACTGCCCCGGCTACTGGGAGGGATTGGGCCCGGCCTCCCGTAAGGGCTGCTGGAAAGAGGAGGGGCACGGCGACATCAGCTTGAGAGATGGACTGACCGCCTCGTGCGACGTCGTGTTCTACGCCGTAGGGCAGACGCTGGATGGCGTGGGTCAGGACGTGATCCCTCGCTTTGGACGGGGTTTTGGCTTTGGTGAAAAGACCGGTCTGGACGGGGTGCTGGAGGAAGGTGGGCTGATGCCCGATCCTGATTGGAAAGTCAACACCATCGGCGAGCAATGGTGGGTGGGCGACACGATCAACATAGCCATCGGGCAAGGCTACCTGCTGGTAACGCCGTTGCAAGTGGCGCGCATGATAGCAGCGGTAGCCAATGGCGGCACGCTCTACCGGCCTTATGTCATCCAGCGCATTGGCCCGGCGGGGGACACGCTACCAGAGCAAGTGACCCAGCCAGAGGCCGTCGGCGCGCTACCGGTCAGCGCGGAACACCTGGCGGCCATTCAGGACGCGCTCCTGGGCGTGACGACCAAGTCCATCGGCACCGCGTCCCATCGCTTTACCGGATTGAGCATCCCCGTCGCCGGCAAGACCGGCACCGCCGAGGTTGGTGGGCCAGACACCGAGCCTCATTCCTGGTTCGCCGCCTATGCCCCGGCCGATAACCCCGAAATCGCCATCGTCGTCCTGGCAGAAAACGCCGGTGAAGGCTCCAGTGTAGCTGCGCCGCTGACGCGCCAGGTAGTGGAGGCATATTACGGCTTGCCCCTTTCCCCGCTGCCCCCTTTGGCGGAAGAGGATTACGCGCCGCCCACGCCTACTCCGCAGCCGTAAAACTCCAAAGGTCTGCCAGGCCCTTGAGGGTTTCACGATAGCATACGCCGCATCTGTCCCATCCACACACCCCCGGCCAGCAACGCCGTGCCGCTGACGAGCGCCAGGCAGATGAGTGACGCATCATCCACCCGTTCAGCGCCGCCGGTGGTGGAATGGGGCGCTTTGTTTGCTTCTCGCTCAACCTCGTAACCCCAGGCGGCCCCCCCAGCCACGGCCAGCAGAGACACAAGTATCACGAGCATGCTTACCACACGAACGAAACGATGATTCATATCCAGCATCTCTCTTGTAGGGTTTCCTCTCAAGGCCCGGACGGTGGTTTCAGGGCGGCGGCGCTGCCGCTTTTCTTGATTTGATCCCAGGCTACTCACATAGCCGCCCTGCGTCCGGGCCTGGCGCTGGAGTGTGCTTGGGGGCCGATTCCATATCGGCGCACATAGAATACCACGAAACCGGGCGCGTTGCTGGACGGGATGGCGCCGTTTGCACGGCGCGCATGGGACGCGAGTTCGCTGTTTGCCTGACGCTTACCCTACACACTTAAGGTGCGACGCACTTCAGAAGTGCGTCGCACCTCCACGGACGAGGAGTTGGAAAGCGCGGCCGGTCAAATGAGGGCGCAGGATCGGGTGAGAGGGAAGTTGGCCGTTGAGGATGATACTCAGGCCAGAGATGGTCTGGGCGTCCGCCAGCGGCCACTCGTCGCGGGAGAAGAACTCGGCCAGAGCGCTGGTCTCGGCGCGCAGCAGGCCAAAGAGGTCGTAGGGCGCGGGCGCGCCCAGTAAGCGGGTGCGGAGGGCGACGATAGCCAGATGGTCTGGCATACCGGGGCCGCCCAGGCGCGGTGGGGTCAGGATCACTATCCAGGGCGTAGGCCGCTTCTTGCTCGGCGGGAGGGTCAGCGTGTCGGCGATCTGCCAATCGTGGATCAGGTAGGTCTGAGGAGGCAGTTCGAGCCGCACCCGCACGCCCAGTTCCTCCTTTACCTCGCGTCTCAGACAGGCCAAGAGAGTTTCGCCCCGCTCAATGGTCCCGCCGATGCCGCTCACGCCGACCGTCGTCGCGCCATCGGCGCGGGTTTTCCAATACTTGGGCTTGTTGATCTCAAAGTAGTGTGCCGCGCCATCGCGCACGATGGTCGAGACACCGACGAGGGCAATTTTCTTGCCCCGCAGCAGGGGATGTTGGCGCAGGGCTGGCAGGGACTGGAAAAGATTCATCCTCCCTCTCCATCATCTGGTCGGTAGCGGGCCGGGCCGTTGGAGCCGACCTCAATGTAGTACTCGACCAGGCGGCGGGTGGTATATGTCAGCGGCAGGGTGAGCGCGTCTTGGGGCCGCAACCATTTTCCTGCGGATAGTTCCACACCGTCCAGTTGAAGCGCTCCCCGCCACTCGTCTACCACAAAATCCAAATAGACCAGGTGATGGCGGCCGTCCTTGTAGAGCGGCGGACGGATGCGTTCAGAGACCTGGAGCAAGCGGAAGCCGGTAGGCGTCAGGCCGGTCTCTTCTTCCAACTCGCGCACCAATGCCTGGGCCGCCGTCTCGCCGTACTCGACGTGGCCGCCGGGGATGGCGTAGCGGCCCGTGATCTTGCTGTAGCGGGCCACGAGGATTTGCCCCTGGGGGTTGACCAGCAGCGCGCCGACGATGATCTCTGGGTACCGGGAGGTCTCGCTCATTGATGAGCCTGGATGAACTCGTAGGTCTTGGCCGCCACCGCCTCCCACTCGCTATCCACGGTGATGCAGTGCCCAGAATTGTGGAGCGTGACCAGCTCCTTATCGATGGAGCCGGCCCGCTCGTAGGTGAATTGGGCGCTGGTGGGGTGGATGGCCGTATCGAGCGTGCTGTGGATGACGAGCAAGGGACACGTCACCTGGGGCAGCAGCCGCCGTACCTGCCGGATCAGCTTTAATAGTTCGTGAGCGGCAAAGATGGGGTCTTGCTCATAGCTCCAGAGACGCAGATCAGCCTCGGGATCAGTCAGGTCTTTCTCGCTGGACTGATTCCTCGCGGGGAGCAGATATTTTAGGACGGGGGTCAGATAGATGAGCCGGCTGGCTACCACGACGGCGGGGGAGTAGGCGATGATGCCGGGCAGTTCGGAATGGTGAGCGGCCAGGTAGAGCGTGAGCACGGAACCCATCGAGAGGCCGCCGACAAAGACTGTCTCGCAGCGAGCTTGTAGATCGGCCAGCGCTTTTTCTACGCAATCAGTCCACTCGGTCCACTTGCTCCGGTTCATGTCATCCACGCTGGTGCCGTGACCAGGCAGTCGCGGGCCAGAGATAGTGTAGCCGCGCTGGTGGAGATAATCGCCCAGCAACCGCATCTCTGGCGGGGAGCCGGTAAAGCCGTGGATGAGCAACACGCCGATGGGGCCGCCCTCCAAGAAAAACGCGGATGGATCCAAATGCGAGTGTTGGGTCATTTTTCCACCTCTGGTTGGAGATACTGCTCGCAGCGCAGGAGGGCCAGTGCGCTGTGACCGTCTACGATCTCGCCGTTGCGCGCCATCTCTAACGCACGCGGGATCGGCAGCGGATGTACCTCAATGATCTCGCCTGGCTCGCGCGCCGGTTCGAGGTCCAGTCGAACGTCGCGGGCCAGCACGATGTGGCAGACCTCATCAAAGAGACTGGCGCCGGGACGAAAGCCGCCCACGTAGAGCCAGTCGTCGCTGCGGCCGCCTACTTCCTCGGCCAGTTCCCGCTTTGCCAGTTCGAGAGGGCTACCAGAGAAATCGTGAAAACCGCCAGCGGGGACTTCCCAGCTCCAATCGTCCAGCGTGTAGCGGAATTGTCTGATGAGGACGATTTGCTCATCGGCAGTCACCGGCACGACCCATAGAGCGCCGCAGGCCTGGACGTAGACGTAGGGGGCCACGTGGCCGTCGGGCCAGCGGGCTTGATCCCGCCGCACGCGGAACATCTTGTGGTTATACGGGTAGTCGGTGGCCAAACGCTGCCAGCCAAGTGAAATTCCATTGGGTTTGTCGTCAGGATGGGTCATATCAGTGTCAGATTTTACCCCTGATTGCCTCTCTGCACAAATTTGCTTACGGAAAGACCCTAAAGGTTTTCTGAAACCTTCTAGGGTCTACGCTCGATTGACTTCTTGCGAGATTTAGTCTATACTGAGTTTCACAGTAGGGAGAAAGCATGATGGATGAATCTGTACTCTGGGCGGCGGCAATCGGGATTGCTCTGTTGGGACTGGTGCTGCTTGCCGTGGGAACCCTGGCGGCGGTATACTGGGGCGCGGCGACGAACGATAGCGGCAAATCCAAGCCACAAGCCAAGAGCACAAGCTCGGCCGGCAAGCGTCAATCGCAAGCCGGGGGTGCAGCCTCCGCCAGCAAATTTCGCCAGCGGCTCTCTTCGTCCGAGGCGCAACAACCAGTCGGCGGAGGGTTTCTACCCTGGGTCAGGGCCTGGATTTTTGCCTTTATCCACGCCAGCACAGTTGGTCTGGTGTTGGGCGGCATCACGTTTTTCGAGGATATGGCAAAGGCCAACGACGAGATACTGCGCACGGGCACGGTATCTTTTCCCAAGCAGCTTTTGCCGGGCACGTTGACAGGCTCAACGGTGCGGGAACGCCTCTCTCGCCCCGCCGGTGGCCTGTTGGAGCGGGGCGAGGATGATGAAACCTCCGAGGAACCACAACAATCGGATGAGTCTCCCTCCAATGCGGCGGGGTGGGAAGTGGTGGACGTGTTGGACGAGGCGGAGGCGGGGGATGATTGACTGAATGACGCTTACCATACAAGCGGCCCTCGCACCGGTGATAGAGATCTCGGTTGTGAGGGCCGTGTTTTATTCTGCGACCTGCCCACGACCATCGCCTAAAGCCCGATTTGCCGCCCCCGCTGCTCCATGCTACAATGTGTTTACTATGACGAGAATCGTCTTTATGGGCGCAGCCGATTTCGCCGCGCCGACGCTGGAAGCGTTGGCCAACGCGCGCGACTTGAACCTGGTCGGCGTCGTCACCCAGCCAGACCGGGCGATTGGGCGCGGACGGCAGATAAGATTTTCCCGGCTAAAGCGAGCGGCGTTGGAACGCGATCTGCCGCTCTATCAGCCAGAGTCGCTGCGCCAGCCTGCGGCTGTGGCCCGGTTGGCGGCCTGGACGCCGGACCTCATCGTCGTCGCCGCTTTCGGGCAGATTTTGACGCCGGACGTGCTCAACCTGCCCCCTCACGGCTGCATCAACGTCCACGCTTCGCTGCTCCCCCGCTGGCGGGGCGCAGCGCCGGTATCGGCCGCCATCCTGGCCGGCGACGATATCACCGGCGTGACCATTATGCGGATGGACGCGGAGTTGGATACCGGCCCCGTCCTAGCCCAGCGAAAGGAGCCGATCCTGTCCAACGACACCTGGGGAACGTTGGAGGAGCGATTGGCGCGACTGGGGGCCGACCTACTGCTAGAGACGCTGCCCGCGTACCTGGCGGGCAAACTCGCGCCCCAGCCCCAACCGGAGGATGGCGTGACCTACGCCGAGCGAATATGCAAGCAAGACGGGCTGCTCGATTGGTCGCTGCCGGCGGTCGAACTGGACCGACGGGTGCGTGCCTTTACCCCCTGGCCCAGCGCGTTCACCACCTGGCGCGGTAAACGGCTCAAGGTTTTGCGTGCTGCGCCGCTGCCCGACTGGCAAGGAGAGGCGCTGCCGGGCACCGTGGTCGCACTGGCCGATGGAGTGGCCGTCGCCACGGGCAAGGGGGCGCTGCGCTTGGAAAAAGTGCAATTGGCCGGTAAACGCTCGATGGACATTGCAGCTTTTCTCTGCGGTCAGCGCGATTGTGTGGGCAGCCGGTTGGGTGTATAATTTAATGCGTAATGACGTAATGCGTAATTTATCGCTTCACGCATCACGTTTCACACATCAACTTTGAGCAGCAACGGAGAACAAGATATGTCTGGTCACAGTAAATGGAAAACCATCAAGCACAAAAAAGCCGCCACAGATGCCAAGCGAGGTAAAATCTTTACCCGATTGGGGAGAGAGATCACCATTGCAGCACGCGCGGGGGGGGGCGATCCCAACGTTAACTTTAACCTGCGACTGGCAGTTGACAAAGCCAAATCCGCCAACATGCCCAAGGATAACATTGAACGGGCGATCAAGCGCGGCACCGGAGAACTCAAGGGGGAAGAGCTGGCGGAGGTGACATACGAGGGATACGCCCCCCACGGGGTCGCCCTGTTGGTACAGGTACTCACTGACAATAAGAACCGCACCGTCGCCGACGTGCGCCGTATCCTCACCCGACAGGGCGGGACGCTGGCCGAGGCGGGTGCCGTCGCCTGGCAGTTCGAGCGCAAGGGATACATCGCGATTGAGCCCGATGGGGTAGATGAGGACAACATTTTCGAGGTCGCGGTGGAAGCGGGCGCTGAGGACGTCGTTTTCGGCGACAATATGATTGAGATCTATGCCGAGTTGTCAGACTTCCAGGCGGTGCGTCAAGCGTTGGAGAACGCGGGTATCGAATTTGAGACTTCTGAGCTTGCGATGATTCCTCAGAACACGCTGCAACTGGAGGAAAAAGGGACCCTGCAGGTGATGGGCGTTATCGAGGCGCTGGAAGATCTGGACGATACCCAACAGGTCTATTCCAATTTGGACATCAGCGACGAGGTGATGTCCAAGTACGAAGCTGCCTCGTAAACTCGGACGATGCGCGTGCTTGGCATTGACCCTGGCACCGCCACCACCGGTTACGGTGTGGTGGAGGGGGTTGGAGGAGACCTGAAATCACTAACGTTTGGAGTGATCAGGACGCCGGCCGGTCAACCCCTCCCCGCGCGATTGCAATTGATTCACCGAGCGGTGAAGGAGCTGGCGACGGAGTGGAAACCGGAAACTTCCGCTGTGGAGGAGCTATTCTTCAGCCGCAACGTGCGCACGGCGATGAGCGTGGGACAGGCGCGCGGAGTGACGCTCCTGGCCCTGGCCGATGCCGGCCTCGACGTAGCCGAATACACGCCATCGGCCATCAAGCAAGCGGTGACCGGGTACGGGAACGCGGACAAAGCACAGATGCAAGAGATGGTGCGCTTGTTGTTGAACCTATCCGAGACGCCGCGCCCAGACGACGCGGCTGACGCGCTGGCGGTCGCTATTTGTCACTTTCACTCGGCCCGCCTGAGCGCGCTTTACGAGGAGCAAACGTGAGATGATCGCCCAGCTCAGTGGGACAGTGTGGAGCGTGGGAGAGGATCACGTGGTGGTCCGCGTCGGAGGGATTGGCATCCGTGTGCGCGTACCCCCCGACGCGCCGGCCCAACTGGGCGACGTGGGCCAACCGGTGGAATTATTCACCCATCTGCACGTACGGGAGAATGAACTGGCGCTCTATGGCTTTCTAACGCAAGAGGAACTGGCGCTGTTCAAACTTTTATTGAGCGTCTCCGGCGTCGGCCCCAAAGTCGCGCTGGCGTTGCTGGGGGTGGTCTCGCCGGACGCGCTTCGCCAGGCCGTGACGCAGGAGAACCCGGCCTTGCTTTCTCGGGCGCCGGGCGTTGGTCCCAAGACCGCCAAGTCCATTATCTTTCACCTGAAGGACAAGCTCATTCCCACCGGCGCGCAGGCCGCGCCTCTGTTGAGCGACGCCGATGCTCAAGTCATCGCCGCGCTGACCGGTCTGGGCTTTAGCCTGGTCGAGGCGCAGACGGCGCTCCAGAGCTTGCCCAAGAATGAAGACTTGTCGATTGAGGAACAAGTGCGCCAGGCGTTAACCTATTTCGCCGCGCCCTGATTGATTGGAGATAAAACAGTGGCAGAGGATACAGAATCAGAAAAACGTACCGGATGGCTTCAGCGGCCAAGTCGCTTCTCTGGCTTTGGCATTCGAGCCAAGATCGTTCTGCCCTACCTAATCCTCACTCTGATCGTGGCCATCGTTGGCACCTACGTGGTGACCACACTGGTTGCCAGTTCCCTGGACGAGCGGTTGACCAACCAGTTGCTCGAGGCGGGACGCGCGGTGTCGGACGGTCTGGCGGGTTGGGAGATGGAGCACATCGAATCCGCGCGGTTAGTGGCTTTCACGGTCGGCCTGGCCGAGGCGCTGCAAGACGGTGATCGAGATAGCGTGGCCGCGCTGGGTCAACCGGTGGCCTCCGTCCAGGGGCTGGAATGTCTCATCGTCGTGGACGCGCACGGGCAGGCGCTGTTGCACGTCTTGCGGCGAGATGACTCGCACGAAATCATAGAGGAGCCGCTTGATACCTCGGAACTGTGGATGGCGCAGGATTTGCTCAAGGCCGGCGATCCGAAAGGGCTGCCCAAGCGCGGCCTGGGATACCATCGGACGGATCAGCGGCGCTATTATTTCACGGCTGTCCCCGTCGAGTTGGAGGGCGAGATAGCGGGCGTCGTCGTCGTTGGCACCTCGCTCGATACACTACTGGCCTACTTTAAGAGGCTCTCGCTGGCCGATGTGATCGTTTACGACAGTGACGGCCACGCCAGCAACAGTACCTTCATCGAGCAACCTGCTGACATTGACCAGGAGCTATACGACGAGATTTTGCACAGCACCGGTTACACCCTCGGCGAGAACTTGAGCATCCAAAACCGTTTGTACCGCCTCGCCCGCGGCCCCCTGCGCGTGGGCAACGAGAGAATGGCGGTCTTTGGCGTCGCCCTGCCGTGGAACTTTATCGTCCAGGCCCGCGCCGACAGCCGCAACACCTACGCGGTGATCTTTAGCACCGCGACGGCGCTAGTCATCGTGGTCGGTTACTTGATCTCACATCGCATCACCAATCCTATCAAGCAACTGGTGAGCGCGTCGCAAGCTGTAGCGGATGGGCGTCTCGATCAGCGCACCGGCATCGCGGGCGCGGACGAGATCGGTATGCTGGCCACGACGTTCGACGAGATGACGGGTCGCCTGGAGGAACGCACCCATGCATTGGAGGAGACGGTAGGCCGCATGCGGGCGATACTCTCCAGCATTGGTGATGGCGTGTTGTTGGAAAACATAGATGGGGAAATCGAAACACTAAACACAACAGCCGATGAGTTGCTAGAGGAAATGGCAACCCAATTCGAGCTTGGTCCGTTGCACGAGCCGTTATCAGGAGGCCTAGAGGATATTTCTGGCCCGCAGGCAAACCCCTGGCTTTTGGAGCGCAGACAGCTCGAGGTGGGGCAGAAGGTGGTCAGGGCATACTCTGCGGCCGTCGAGACGGACGACGGCAAGCACCTGGGCACCGTGATTGTGCTGCGAGACGTGACCGTCGAGGTCGAGGCGGAGCAACTCAAGGATGCGTTCATCACGCACGTCTCCCACGAGCTGCGCACGCCGCTGACAGCGATCAAGGGCTACAGCGAGCTTTTACTCGCCAACTCGGCCGGTGTTCTCAGTGAGGAACAACGCGGGTTCCTGGAGACGATCAGGCGTCACACCGATAGCCTGGTGACGATGATCAACACACTGCTGGACTTTTCGGAGATGGAGGCGGTGGGCCGATTGGGCTTGCAGCAACTACCCGTTTCACTGTCCAACCTCATCGAAGAGATAGCAGAGCAGTGGCGTCCGCGCATGGACGAGAAGGAACTGACGTTCGAGGTGGAAACTCCCCCTGACCTGCCTATGGTGGACGCAGACGCCAAGCGGTTGCGCTGGGCAATCATCAACCTGGTGCGCAACGCCTGGCAGCACACGCCGGCCGGCGGCAGTGTGAGACTGCGACTGTTCGACCGCGACGACCACGTGGTGCTGGATGTCACAGACACCGGAGCAGGCATCTCGCCCCAAGACCAGCAGAGAATTTTCAGCCGCTTTTACAGCGTTGCTCAAGTCGTACAGAGTGCGGATGGCGAGGCGCGTGGGCTTGGGGTCAGCCTGTACGTGACCAAGTCCATCGTCGAGGCGCACGGGGGAAAGGTTGGTCTCGCCAGCACAGAAGGAGCAGGCAGTACCTTTAGTGTGATTCTGCCGGCGCTGTCGGATCGCGAGAGTGGGAAGAGGGACACGGTCTGAGGTTGGTGTATGGATAGGCCGAGTTTCGACAACGGTCACAGAGACGACGGTCACAGAGACGACGGTCACAGAGACGACCGGGAACGGGGGCGGCGTGATTGGTTGCTGTTCCTGTTCATCCTGCTGCTGGGATTTGGCTGTATGCTGGGCGCGGCCGAGATAGCGGTCAGGCCGGATTCTTTGTGGCGCGTTTCTGCCGATATGCTCTCCTCGCTGAACCCTGACAAAGGTGGTGAATTTGAAGCCGGCGAGTTGCAACTCGCCCCGCTCCGCCCGGAGGTGATGACGCCTATTTGGGACACGGACGCTATCCTGACACCTGAGGGGACGCTGGTCGTGCTTCCCACGATGGTGGTAGGCCCGCGCTCGACGCCCACGCCCCAGGAAGTGGCGGGCCTGAGTCCAACGCCGTCTCTCTCCCCAACCGCGCGCACCCCATCCCCCACGCCCACGCCAACCGGCACACCCACACCGACGCCGACTGGCACATCTACTCCCACACCGACCAGCACGCCCACACCGACCGGCACCTCTACGCCGACCGGCACGCCCACGCCGACCTCGACCAGTACACCCACCCCGATTCCGCCTCCGCCCCCCACCGATACTCCCGCACCGCCACCCACTAATACCAATACTCCCACGCCCACCGACACTCCTACGACCGCGCCGCCGCCCATCGTTCAGGCCATCACGCCAGATACCGAGGTCAATACGGGCGCCGTGCCTGTGACCATCAGTGGGCAGAATTTCCAGACCGGCTGCTCGGCCTCGCTAGACGGCGTGTCATTGGCCGTCGCCAGTTGCGCGTCGACCAATATCTTGGCCTCCGTGCCGGTGGACATCATAGCCGGTTATTACAATCTGACCGTCACCAATCCCGATAGTCAGTGGGATGATCTGCCCGATGCTTACACGGCGACCAACCCCATCCCCGTGATCACGTCCGTCAGGCCTATGACGTGGTTCAACACCATGGATGTGTCGCTGACCATCCACGGCAATGATTTTCGTGATACGGGCGCGCCGGGCGCGCTGCGGGCCGACCTGGATGGTACGTCATTGCTCACCGTCACCTACGTCAGTGCGACCGAGTTGACGGCGACGGTACCGTCCAATTCGGGCGGGATGAGCCTGGGCACGTACACTCTCAATGTCACCAACCCCGGCCCTACCGACCCCACCGGCAGTCTGCCGAACGGTTTTGTCCTGGATACGTACTCCACGACGGTGACTTGCAGCGGCGCGGTGGGAAATTGTTCCTGGGCAGAGGGGCCGCCGGACGGCAATGCGGCCGGCATCAATGCGGGAGGCGTGATCACTATAGATTTTGGCTCGGGGCCGTGCATCAGCAATGACCCTGCTGGCTACGATATGGTCTTTTACGAAAGGCCGTTCGATCCAGGCATCAATCTCGATTTTATCACCATCACTATCTCCTCGGACGGCGGCACAACTTGGCACCCTGTGTTCGTTTGGGACGGTATACTAGGCGGTGTGAGCGGCACGAATATTGATAGCTATGCCGTTGATGGCGGTTCCTACCCCGGTGAAACTGAGAATGAGCCAATCTCGTCGAGCGCTCTATATCCAGCTCCATATCCGGGCACCGGCATTGCCATAGATATCGGGGCCGTACCATCGCCGCCGCCGGCAGGCAATTACTGCTTGGTGCGCCTGGAATATCCGAGCGGCACCGACGCCGGCGAAGTTGACTCGATTCAACCGTTCTACTGAGAACCGAGGGATGGTGACGCATTGCAAGCAAAAGAGGCGAGCCAAGCTCGCCTCTTTTGCTTACCTTTTATTCAGCGGTTACTTTTCACCCATGACGGGAATTGCTGGGCGGTTTACCCGCCCTGCATCAGTGGTTCTTTACGACCAGCGGCAAATATAGTACATAGTTTTCCGGCGCGCCTACAGCGACCGTTACGATGTCTGTGGCGGTGACCGGATTGCCCAATCGGTCGGCACCCCAGGCATGGGCCACGCTGACGGTGGTAGTGATAATTGAGCGCGTAAAAACGCGCGTGCAACTCGTCCCAGGCGGCAACGACAGGCCGCTGGCGATGCTCCCGTACACCGTGTCGGTGATTACGCCGCCCTCCATCCAATCGTCGCCGGTGTTGGTCAGACGGTAGGTGTAGGAGACTACTTGGGCAGACGCAATGATCTCGGGTTGAGCTGATACGTTGAGCGTTATTGTCAGCCCCTCGATAAAGTCAAAGTACGCGTCGTCGGTGGCTGACAAAAGACTGGGAAAGTTGGGAGCCTGGGCAGTGGCCGTCGCCACGTTGTATGTATCCCCATTTACCGGCCACCAGCGCGTGACCAAATAGTTTTCACCCACGGCGAGATCGGGAACGGCAAAGGGGCCAATTTCTGGGCCAAGCTGGTCGTCCCAGATCTGGATGGAGGTCAGCGTCACTCCGCCCGTGTTGGTGACTTGGAAGTGGTACTGCGTCCAAGTATCGGCCCATCGTGAGACGTTGGGGTCCGCCCACTTGCTCAACGCCAGGCCCGGCAACGCGGTGACTGTATTGGACGTGGGGAGCGATTGGGTTGGTTCAAATTGCTGATCGCTTTCGGCTACTGCCTGATTGGTGACGGTGTAATCGCCCGCGCCAGCATTGACCGTCACGCGAAAGGTAAGCGTGAGCGCGCCGCCGGGGGCCAGGCTGCCGGCAGTGGCCGTGACTAGGCCGCCGGATTCGTCACAGATGGTTCCAGGCGAGCAGGACGCACTCCTCGTAACCAGCGTCGCGCGCGTTGGCACAGGGTCGCTGACAGCAACATTGTAGTGACTGTGGTAGGTGCTGGGATTGGCCACTACCACCCGGTACTCGATCTCATCGCCCGGATAGAGCGGAGCGCCGTTCAGATCCACCGCTGTCTTGATGACGGTCAGTTTCTCCACCAGAGTAGTCTCGTTGGCCTCGTTGTTACCAGGTTGTGGATCGTAGGTGTCGCCGGCGATGACTGCCCGGTTGCTCAGAGTATCAATGGCATCCGCGTTCACCGTCACAGTAAAGGCAATACTGCCTCCGTCCCCCGCTTCCAGTGTCGGCGTGTACCAGGTGAGCGATCTTCCCTCTTGGATTGGGCCAACAGGAAGCGACGAACTCGCTACCCCGCCAAAGGTCACGCTCACCGGCAATGTGTCGGTGATGTAGACATCCTGCACGCCCGATGGCCCGTTGTTGATATAAGCCAGTGTATAAGTCAATACCACGCCGCTGACCACCGAATCAGGCGAGCCAGACTTGGAGATCGCCAGATCGGCGCCAATGATCACCAACTCTGGGTCGCTCGTCCGCATCCCCAAGGGGCTGCTGATGATGGCAGTGTTGGTGATGACATCACCAGGCTGGAGACCACTATCCAACTCGACGGCGTAGCCGACCTGTTGAGCGCTGGCGCCGGCCGTCACCGTCAACACGTTCCAGGTCAGTGGATCCCCGCTATCGTCCGCCCCCGCGCCCCAGATGCTGCCCGCGCTGTAGGCGGCGCTGGCTGGGATAGCATCCAATATCTGCACGTCGAAAGCGTCCGCGCTGCCGTGATTGCCGTAGGAGATGGTATAAGAGATCAGGCCACCGGGCCGGCCGACGGGTTGGTTGGCGCTCTTGTCTAACCACAGGTCAACCGTCGGCACCTCGACCTGGTTCGAGGGAATCAACCCACTAAAGTATGCGCTAGTTTCCATGCTGCTGATGTGAGCAATGTTCTGGATGGTGGTGTTGGACGGCAGAGCATCGTTCACCCGCGCGGCAAATCCGACCATCGCTTGCGTATTGGTGGGCACTGCGGCGTCGTACCAGCGGATGTGGGTGGCCGGCGTGAGAGGCGGCGTAGCGCTCCATGTCGCGCCGTTGTCCCAGGAATACTCGATCAGGTCGCCGCCATATACCGTGCCAGAGATGAGACTGGTGTAATCCGGTATCTGCTCGCGCACATAGACGTTTGTCTGGGTGACTGCCTCCGACACGTTTTCGTAGGTCAGGGTGTAAGAAATAACGCC
>DUEK01000006.1 GCA_011192155.1 Thermoflexia bacterium | reverse complement strand
TTCAACCATTGGCGTGGCCGGGTTCGACCCTTGCCCCAAACGCGATACGCTCCCCGTTGGCTTGACTGACCAATCTCCTCGCTAGCGTATAATGCGCTTGGCTCCATAGGGAAGGCGAGAGGGATCGGTCTCCGATTCGTCTCGTCTTTCAATTTGGGTGGCCAGCGCATCCGGGGCGGCTCTCCGATTGTTCGAGGAGTCACAATAAACACAGTCTCAAGTGGTACAACTTTTGAGGGGAACTTTCTGGTTCAGGGGGCGGCGTAGTGTAGCATGGAAAGGAGACTTGCCTAAAAGGGTAATTTGCGTGTAAAATATAAAGCATCATACAAGTGTTGCGGCAATTGAGAAAAAAGGAAGGAGATGAGAAAATGGCAGGCATCAAAAAACTCCAAGTCAATTGGCCGGGCGGGCTAAAACTGCGCGCAGAGCCAGAACCGACCAACGCCAACTATACCGGCGTCAAGATAAGCCATCGCACGGTAGTGGAAGCAATTGGCAAGCCTAAGCAGTACGACAATCAATTCTCGTTCCAAAAAGTGCGCACACCTGAGGGGCGGGAGGGCTGGCTCACCTACCGGAGCGGCGACACGATCTACCTGACCCCGCTGGAGATCGAGCCGCCCCCCAGCAAGGGCAAGAAACTGCGGGTGGACTGGCGGCGCGGGCTGCGTATGCGCGCTCAACCGGAGCCGAGCCAGGCCAGCTTTAGCGGCGCGATCGTACCCCACGGCACGGTCGTGACCGCTATCGGAGAACCATTCTCTCACCCCGAGGGGTACGTCTTTCAGCGCGCCCGCACGCCCAGTGGGCGCGTCGGCTGGCTGACGCGCAGCTATGGCGACACCGTCTACCTGGTTGAAGTGAAGGAGGAGACCCACGAACCAGCCGCAGAGACCGGCAAACTGTGGGTGGACTGGTTCGACGGGCTAAAAATGCGCGAGCGACCGGAGCCGAGCCTGGCCAGCTTTAGCGGCATCACTGTACCTTATGGCGCGCAGGTCACAGCAATGGGATCGCCCCAAGAGCACGCCGAGGGATACATGTTCCAGCAGGTGCGCCTGGACGATGGCGGAACCGGCTGGCTCACTCTGAGCTATGGCGACACAGTCTACCTGAGCAAGCAGAAACCCGACCTCACGACCAAGCCGATCGAGGTAGCGCAGGTGAGTCCGGTGGCGGGACTGTGGGCCGAGATGCGCGGCTCGCCGGGCGGCGAGGTACAATGGTGGGTCGGCGGGGCCGCGCCGCTGCGCGTGCTGGACCCGATCGGCGCGGGGACAAAGATCGGCCAGGTCGGACAGTGGATCGAAGTCGAGACGCCAGCCTTCAAGCGGGGCTTTATCGGCGCGCAGTACCTCAAACCCTTCACGCCCAGTACCCACCGGACGGCGCGGGCCGGCGAAAGCGCCTACATCTATGGCATCCACGACCGCTACAGCCGCGATTTGCTCAAATCGGCTGGCGCGACCGGCTGGGTGCTCTTTACTCACGCTATCGGCACAGATTACCAGGGAGCCGGCGGCGACCGCAGCACTTATTACGAATGGGCGAACGACGGTTTCGGCGTCATCGCCCGGCTCAACTATGGCTACGGTTCCAGTGGAACCATCCCCGAACCTCACCAGTATAATGACTTTGCCCGCACCTGCGCGGCCTTTGTGGAGCGCTCGATTGATCCCCACAATCCCAAAGGCGGTTGCCACATCTGGATCATCGGCAACGAGATGAACAACCCGCGCGAGTATCCCGGCAACCACGATGGCGCAGGCGGCCGTCCAATTACCCCTGAGAGCTACGCCGACTGCTTCAACCGCGCCTACCGGGCCATCAAGCGTGCCTACCAGGATTTCCCTGGCCTGAGTCCGCCCGATTCCATCGTTGTGCCGGGCGCGATTGATCCTTACAACGCCGTCGCCGGCTGCAATGGCAATTGGTTCACCCGCATGCTGCGCCGGATCGACGCGCTGGACGGGATCGCGTTGCACGCCTACACTCACGGCGCCGCGCCAGGGCTAATCACCAGTACGCAATTGTTTGGCCAAGAGCGCCATCCACCCATCCGCTTTCCAGATAAGCAGTTAAGCTGGCAGTATTACCATTTTTACGCCTACCGCACGTATATGGACCTGATCCCCGGCAAGTGGCGGGACGCGCCCGTCTTTATCACCGAGACCGACCAGGTACAAAAGAACTGGACCAACGCAAATAGCGGCTGGGTCAAAAAGATGTACGCCGAGGTGAACGACTGGAACAGCAACCCCAACCGGCAACGGGTCTATTGCGCACTGCTCTTTCGTTGGGAGACCAACGAGTGGCAGGTGCGGGACAAGGAAAACGTGTTACAGGATTTCAAGGAGGCGGCGCAGAGAGGGTACAAGTGGCAAATCTGATAAAACACATACAGGAGGAGAACAATGTCAACCAATGTTTCAATTTACCAGATCAAAATCACTCTGAGAGACAGCAAGCCTCCCATCTGGCGGCGCATTCAGGTTCGCAGCGACGTTACTCTGGGTGAACTGCACCCCATCATCCAGGAGGTGATGGGGTGGTGGGATTATCATCTCCACCAGTTCATCGTCGGGGGGGCGTATTATGGACCGCTTCACCCGGGCTACGACGATTTCATAGACGTCGACGAAAACGAGGTTCAGTTGAGCCAGATCGTTACCGGCGAAAAGTTCAAGTTCGTCTACGAGTACGACTTTGGCGATAGCTGGGAGCACGTCTTGTTGGTGGAGAAAGTTCTTGTGCCGGAGCCGGACCAGCAGTACCCGGTGTGCGTCAAGGGCAAACGAGCCTGCCCGCACGAAGATGTAGGCGGCATCTGGGGCTATGGCACCTTCCTGGAAGCGATCCAGAACCCCGATCACCCCGAGCACAAAGAGTACCTGGAATGGGCCGGTGGGGAGTTCGATCCGGAGGCGTTTGATCTGGACGCGGTTAACGAGGCCTTGCGCGATCTGTGAAGTAATGCTTTTGCTACCGGGCGCTTTTGCCAAGCTCTTGATGGTTTTTTTGAAAGAACCTATCAATGTGAGGCAGTGCCTGCGTCAAATGATTCGATCTTTAACATCTCTGTGTAACTGATTTTGGCGCCTCTGAAAGTGTCCGGTAGTGAACGTTCGTCCAATGAGGCAATTGAAACGACGCCCGCAGAGCGACGCCAATCCCCAAACGATCAACCCTAGCCAGGTGACGATGCTTATTGTCAGCCCCACGCGCCAGGGCCACGGGGCGAACTCCATGCGCACGATGTGCTCGCCCGGCGGCACGGGAACCGCGCGGAAAGCGTAATCGGCCCGCAGCAGTTCGGCCGGCGCGCCGTCCACTGTGGCCTGCCAGCCAGGGTAGTAGACGTCGCTCAGCACCAGAAGCGCATTCGCGGGCGTGGCAACGGCCAATTTAACCTCGTTCAGTTCGTAGCGCGTGAAAGAGACGCGCGGCTTGTCATCGTTGGGGTCGGCGACCAATGGCTCCCCTTGCTCCAGGATCACCACCTGCGCGGGGTCAAACTCTGGCGCGTGGATCGCCTGCCAGGCAGCGGCGTGGTCGGCCACTATTTGCGAGCGGTAGACAAGAAAGGCGCGGGGCAGCGCGGCCGTGTTCAGGTAGACGTCAATCTGAGGGTTATCGGTATAGACCGGAACCATCTGCTCGCCGCCGGGCAGGTCGCCTTTGCCGGCCAAGACGTACTTGACGGACAGCAGGTTGTAGAGCGGCGCGCCCCGCTCTCCCACCGCCCAGCGGTAGGCCTGGTACGGGGCCAGCCCCAGCGGGTTGTAGACGCCGCCAATATCGTAGAGGCCATGGACCAGCGCCGCGTCAGGCTGCCAGTTCCCGATGGTCGCCTCGATACGAGATAGTTCCCCGTTTTGCCGCACAAAAGCGGCGACGTCCTCGTGAAGAAAACCCAGTGTGGGGTCGTTCGGTTCGGCCTCCAGCGTGGAGCCTAGCCCGATCATGTCGGCGGCCAAAAGCAGCGGGAGCAGGCAGGCCGCCCAGCGGAACCGCCCGGCGAGCCAGACGAGCAGGCCGCTGAGCGCGAGCAGCGCGGCGGCGGCGATTATGCTCGCGCTGGCTTGTTGGACGCGATCAGGAGGTACGGCCTGCGCCTGCGGCAGCCCTACGGTCAGGAGTAGCGCTCCTGCGGCCAGGGCGGCTAACCCTATCCAGACCTCGGAGGTCTCGGAAGACCTTCGAGGTCTCAGCAAGTGGTCGAGACCATAGGCTGCCAGGGCTGCCAGCGACAGGTCGGCCAGCAGGATCAGGCGCGCGGGGGCGCGCACCTGGTCGAAGGTGGGCGCGTAGCGATAAAGCAGCCCGTAGAGCGGCGTGTGGCGGCCCATCGCCAGGGCAAAGGCCAGGGGTACTAGTGTGACAAAGAAATAACCAAGTGCGAGCCGCTGATGCCGGATTTTGGATGTTGTAGGCCAGACTCCTAAAACTGCCAGCACCAGCGTCGTCACGCCAGCGTACCCCACCTCGACCCGTTCCCAGGAGCCCCAAAAGCCCTCCACGCCGCGCCCGTAGAATCCGGGGGACAGCAAGCCGATCAATGCTCGCGGTGATAGCGAGTAGCGAGTGGCTTCGTCGTAGGGCAGATGGCCCCGCCCGGTGTGAGCGGCCATTTCCCAGGAGGGGAGCAGCGTCAGGGCTGCGCCGCTCACGCCCACGGCGACGATGAGGCCCGCCAGGCTCAAGGTGCGCAGTTCATATCGCCAACCACGCCGCCAGTCCGCCGTCAGCCGGTAGAGGAAGTAAATCACGAGCGCCAGGGCCAGGAAGAGCAATATTTGGCCGTGCCCGGCCAGCGCCGCTATCGCCAGCACCGCGCCCGCCCCAGCCGCCCAAGTCGCCCGTCCTTCGTTCAGAGCGCGATGAGTCAGCAGCAGGAGCAAGGGCAGCCAAGCGGCAGTCGCGTTGAGGTTCAGGTTGCCAATGTGGGTCAGGAACAGGTCGGAGAGGGCGAAGGCGATCCCGCCAAACAGCGCGGCGGGCCGGCGCAGTCCCAGTCCCCGCGCCAGGAAGAACATGTTCGCGCCGGCCAGCCAGATGTGAAAAACGGTCAATCCCTCCATCACGCTGTAGGAAGGCTCGCCGAACAGAGCAAAGGTCAGCAGGTTGATGGGGTAAAAGAGGCCGGACTGGTTATCGGCGACAAAGGGGGCACCGCTGTAAAGGTGAGGATTCCAGAGGGGAACAACGCCCGCCCGCAGGCTGCGCGCCCCAAAGCGGTAGAGGGGCCAGAGGAAGGAAACTAGGTCGCCGCCGCCGCGCGGAATCCACTGCCCGGCAAAGAGCAACGGCCAGAAGAAGGCAGCGACGACCAGCGCCAGTAGCACCAGAACGGCCAAGTCGAGAAATCGCTCGCGGTGCTGCCTCATTGCATCTTCGTTCATTGACCAATAGGCCCCAATTTAATGAACTGGCCCGCCGGGTTGCCGGCCACGTCCAGCAGTGATATGGTAACTATATCCGGGTAGGTGTACATCCCGCTGCGGACAAAGTAGGGCGGTGGGGGCGCGTCATCGCTGATGGCAATATCAAACCAGGTGAGGACGACGTCGCCCACGCGCCACTCGGAGACGGGCAGTCCCACCCCGTCCATCTGCCCCCAGCGCGTACCCTCGCTATCCACCAAGTGGTTGAACCAGTGAAGGCCGCCCTCGACGGGCGGTATCCCTTCGATCTGCCAGTAGAGTGTCCAGCGCACAGTACCGCCGGGTTGGGGGTCGCCGGTCCAGTCGTAGCCCAGGAGCGTCACGCCGGAGGCCCAGCGCGCGGGGTCGCCTTCCCAGGAATGTGGCGCGTCCACGGCGGCCGGCTGACGGCGGAAGAAGCGGTAGGCCGCGTCGCTGCCCGCGCGCAGCGGCAAAGGTGGCTCGACCTCGGCTCCCATCTCTGCCAACATCGCCAGTGCGGGTTCGGCGCCGGGGTTGGCCAGGTAGACGACCGGGCGGGCAGGGAACACGAGCGCCTGCCGCCCATCCACCGGGCGGGGACCTGGCCCAAGAAGCACGTCAAAGACGGCCGCCTGTCCATCGTAGCGAGGGTCAGCGCCGGGAAGGAGCGTGATTAGCTCCGCGCCCTCCGTTTTGGCCTGAAGCTCCTCCGCCTGGCGGGCCGCCGCCAGTGCGTACTTGACCGGCGCGCCATAGCCGCCGGGCGTGTCGTATGTGTCCACAAAGGTCAGCAGCGATTGTTGGAGGTAGATGTGCCAGATGAGGAGCAGGGCGACGAACAAGTAGAGCACAAGACGTAAAACGTAAGACGCAAGGCGTGAGGAATGGGATACCCAATCCAACATATCCACCAGGAGGAGGGCGATAATCAGGTGCTGCACCGGATAGAGCAGGTTGAGGTCATGGGGGTGCAGCGGGGCGGCGTGACGCAGTAGCAGCGCGATGGGCACGGCGAACCAGCAGAGGAGCGCTATGCGCGCCGCGCCGTCGGATGAGAGGTGGCCCCGGTTGGTCAGTAGCTCTCGCCCCACCCGCCAGACCAGCCAGGCCAGGCCCACCCACAGGAGCGCCATCTCCACATGGTCGAGCCAGCGCAGGTTTGGGATAGAGTTCATAAAGTCCACGAAACGCTCGCCGGCCAAGTCTTGCAGGTGGTAGCCGCCGACGATCAGCGCTGCCATCTGAGGGGCTTGCAGGTCGAGCGCCGCTTCCTGACCCGCCAGGTTCGTCAGGCTGCGCAGGTTGGGCCAATCGTGGCGCGCCTCGTAGAGCAGATACGGGCTAAGGATGAGCAAGAGCAGCGCCAGACCTGCCAGCAGCGGCGCGGGCCGGATGGAGCGGCGGAAAAAGAGGGCGAGCAAGAGCAGCACAAAGATAAAGGCCATCCCTCCCAAGTGGATGCTGATCAGCAACCCTATCGCTGCCAGCGCGCCGGTCAGCGCCCAGTGTTTGCGCCGCGCAGCCAGAGCCAGGACAGCGGCGATAAAGAGCAGCGTGAGGACGGCCCGGCTTTGCGTCCAGGTCTTACGGCTGTGGATGACGGCCCAGGGGCAAGCGGCGAAGAGGAGGGCGGCCAACAAGCCCACACGCCGCCCAAAGTAGGTGCGCCCCACCCACCAAGTCAGGGCCACCGCCGCTACGCCCAGGAGCGCGACCCATCCCGCCGCCAGCCGGGGGTCGCGGGAGAGGGCAAAGGGCAGCGCCAGGATGTAGCTCATCAGGGGGGGGTGGTACGGCCCCAGCGAACTGACCATCCCCAAGGCTGGGAAGTGGCCCTTGTGGACGATGGCCAATGCGCTGCGCGCCCAGGTCGCCTCGTCGTATTTGAACTCGACCAGGTCGAGACGGGTCAGGCGCAGGCCGACCGCCAGCAAGAGGATCAATAATAGCAGTAACCATTCATGGCGCTTTTGTTGCACGTCACTCCCACAAAATAACAGATTGAACAACGGATTGAGAAAGGAGCGGAAATCTTTTCGCACTGCCAATCATTCAGCTATCTTTGTTCCGTTGTATTCTCATTTCCTGGTGATTACCCACATGTCTGTAGCGCCTTTCCAGGCTCGACAATTTCACCACAGAGACACGGAGAACACAGAGTTTTAGAGTCTACATTTGTTTTTCTCTGTGCCCTCCGTGCCTCTGTGGTAAGATGTGGGTAATCACCAATGGTGATCCACTTGAATGAAGCGCGTGGTCTTGGGATTCCCGTCCGCATCAGGACGGGTTTATAAACACTCGAGCACCGCGATGGTGTGCTCGCGGTTCTCAGAGTCGACGTAGGAAATGTCGTTCATCCAACGGAAGTCTTGTTGGATTTCCCGCCGCACACCTGTGAGGAAACGGAGATGATTCTCCGAAGCCAAAGGTAAGAGCGCCTCGAACTCTTTGTGAACAGAGGACAAGTCGCTCTCTTGGAGAACCACAAAGTACTTCCAGCGGTATTGCTCGCAGAGTGCGAAGGTAGGGCCACCTGCAAACAGACCGTCTAACAGCAAGCAGATGGGTAAACGAGGAAACCGTTTCTTCAAACGGGCGGCCAAGCGATAGAAAGCTTTGAGTTCACAGTCTTGCTTGGTAGGGTTTTTCCCTGGATTCTCGACGAACTCGGTCATGATGGAGAAAGCGAAACCATTGGGAGTGACCAGCTTGGCTTCCAGTACGGGATGATAATAGGTGGTCTTACCGTTACGAGTGCGGGTTAGGCAATGGGGACAATGTCGTTTGGGGAAGACAAGCCTACCGGTGCCGTCGATGGAGATGGTGAAGTAACGATCGAGCAAGCGATAGCGATCCAAAACTTTCTTCCGGATCAGAGTTTCGATTATCCAGCATACGACCTCTTCCGATCCGGGCCGGTGACGGCTTCCATCTCGTCCAAGAGCTGCCCTTTCTCGTTTCGTCCTGCTTGTTTGTAGCGCGGTTTCACAATCCGTAGATACTTTTGTTTTTCGTCTACTGTCATCTTTTCTTGGTTGGACATTTTTCCCTCCAGTGATATTATCATTTGAGGGAACCAAGAGCCCCGGGTGACATTATACGTGAGGGAATGCGGAGGTTTGTACTTTGACCAGTTTGCGGATAAAATGAGGAATAAGGTGCATCGCACCTCAAGGGGCAATCTACAGGAAGGAGAGACAAATGGAATTTAAATACGTCACCGCACGAGACCTGGATCACGCCTGGCTCAACTTTGAACTGGACCTGCCGCTGGAGGTAGAGCCTGACGGGCCGCCCAACCCCTTTTACGTGGACCGTCCGGGCAACCCCGTGGCCGAACTGGAACAGGCGCTCACGGCCCCTTTCTACCAACTGCCCAAGTATTTCTTCTCCGGCCACCGGGGCTGCGGCAAATCTACCGAGTTGCGCCGCCTGGCCGTCAATCCCGACATCCGGGCCAAGTTCTGGCCGGTGCACTTTACCATCCGTGAGGAGGCGGACGTCAACAACCTGGACTACCGGGATGTATTGCTGGCCATCGGCGGGCAGGTGTATCGCCAGTACCGGGTCGGCGGCGGGCGGCTGCCCAAGCAATTGCTGAAAGAGTTGGACCAGTTCCGGGGCCAGGTGGAACAGGAAATCACCATCACCCCGAGCGGCCTGACCGGAAGTGAGGTCGAGGGCAAGTTGGACGCTTTCTTTGCCCAGGCCGCCCTCAAGCTCAAGCTAGAGCCGAAAATCCGCACCGTCGTTCGCCACAGCGCATTGAGGAGGCTTCATCTCTGACGGTGGGGGACGTGCTGGCCGCCGTTGACGCGCTGGCTTCCAGGGTGCGGTCATCGTTGGCCCAGGGGGATAGCGTGCAGATCGAGGGGATAGGCACGTTCAGCCTCTCGGCGCGCGGGCTGGCCGATAGCTACGACGAGTATCTGGACCCGCAGCAACTCGACATTGTCTTTCGCCCTGACCCGCAACTGCGCCGCTACGTGCGCATCCACGCCGACCGGGAACGGGAAGCGCCCCGCGAGCGGCGCGACGCGTACACGGCCGGCAGCATCGGCTCGCTCTACGGCAGCCTGCTAAAGTTCGATCCCGACGACCCGGCGCAGGGCCTCTTTTTCGTGGCCCAGGATGGCAGCGAGACCCGCGCGACGGTCTACTCCCACGTGGGCGACAAGCGGGTGCATTTCCTCATCCCGCCGAGACTGACGGGCGCGCAACGGCTGGTGGTGCGGGCGCAGCCGCGCTTTGCGCCGCAGATCCGCCGGGGAGAACTGCCACGCGAGTTGGAAGCGGCGTGAGGGTGCGAGGGCGCCTTGGACTTGCGCGTTGGGGCGGGGGCGGATAAAATAGGGAAAAGGTGCGACGCACTTTGGAAGTGCGTCGCACCTCAAAGTGTTCGTAGGCGCGGTGTCCAACCGCGTTTCAGGCCACGCGATTGGAAAATCGCGGCTACTGATGCAGATGCTGGCCGCGTTGGAATATCGCAACGACGAGAATTGGTGCGACGTGCATCCGGTCTTGATCCCTCTGCTGGAGGAGCAGGCAGCCGATGACCCCAACGCCCAAACCAAATGAACTGGATGAGCCGTTCGCCGAGCGGGTGGAGCGGCTGAAGCAGGAGTTGGCACTGGCGCTGCACTGGAACCGGCCCTCCATTCTGCTGGCGATCTACTCCTCCGAGTTCGTGCGCGCCGATGCGGAGGCGGCGCTGAAAGACTGGCTGCGCGAGCAGGGACAAGATGCGGCGCTCATCCAGGTAACCGGGCCTGCCGACGCCGACGTGCCGCTGCGATTGCGCGAGCGGCCCGATCGTGACCGGACGGTCTTTTTCGTCTCTGGCCTACGTTGGGGCGCGCCGACATCGTGGAACGCGCTCAACGTGCGCCGCGAGTACCTGGTGGAGGACCACATCCGCGCCGTCTTTTGGCTGACCGAGGGAGAGGCGGCCGAACTCCCCCTCCGCGCCCCCGATTTTTGGGCCTTTCGCCACCGGACGGTCGAGTTCGTCGAGTTGCCAGAGATGGGCCGGGCTGTTCAGCGGGCCAGCGAGTTGGCCTGGGCGGGACTCGAGGAGCGACTGCCGCCGGAGGAGCGGCGGGCGCGCATCGCCTTGCGCGAGCGGCTGCTGGCCGAGCTGCCCGACGAGCCGGAGACGACCGCCGCCCGCGCGGAACTGCACTACACGCTGGGCGGGCTTTACCATTGGGGGCGCGAACACGAGCGAGCGCGAGAGCATCTTCAGGCGGCGCTGGATCTGGCGAAACGTTCAGAGAACGTCCGCCTCCAGGCCTGGTCGCTCAACGGCCTGGGCGAAGTTTACCGCGCGCAGGGCCGGCCGGAGGAGGTCGCGGCCTACCAGCGCGCCATCGCGCTCGACCCCGACTTCGCTGCTCCTCACTTCAACTGGGCCTTGCTGGAGGTAGAACGAGGCAACAAAGACACAGCCTATGAGCATTGGAAGCAGGCCGTCGAACTGGAGCCAGAGGAAGCCCGCAGATGGGCCAAGGGGGCAGCAGAGTTTGATCCCATCCGCGACGGTCCGCGCTTCCGGGAGTTGGTAGGGGAGGAATAACCAGCAAAGATGGCGCCGATGCCCAAATACGATCCTGACATACACCATCGTCGTTCGATTCGCTTGCGATACTGGGATTACCGCAGTCCCGGGGCCTATTTCGTCACCATCGTCACCCACAACAGGGAGTGGCTGTTTGGGGAGGTTGTGGGTGGGGAAATGGTGTTATCGAATTCTGGCGGGATTGTGATCGAGGAATGGGAACGGACGGCGCAATTACGTCCGTACGTGCGATTGGATGCATTCGTCGTGATGCCCAACCACATCCACGGCATTATATGGATTGTGAACGATGGCGATAACGTTGTAGGGGCGCAGGCCGCCGTAGGGGCGCAGGCCGCCGTAGGGGCGCAGACCGCCGTAGGGGCRCAGGCCGCTGTAGGGGCGCAGCGTCGCTGCGCCCCTACAACCAACGTGTCACCGCGTTCGTTGGGGGCCATTGTGCGGGCGTACAAATCCGCCGTGACCAAACACATCAACCTGATACGAGGCACGCCGGGCGCACCCGTCTGGCAGCGGAATTATTACGAGCACATCGTCCGCAACGAGCGGGAATTGAACGCGACCCGCGAGTACATTTTGAACAATCCGGCCAATTGGCAATCGGATAACGAAAACGTTGTAGGGGCGCAGACCGCCGTAGGGGCGCAGCGTCGCTGCGCCCCTACGGCGGCGACGACGGAACATATCCTCCACATCCACGACCTGCTCCTCTCTGAATACGGCGACCACGCCCGGCATCCGCGCGACCGTTCGGCTGAACGCTCACGGCAAAGTCCCATCGGAACGCTCGTCAACACCATCCTCTCGCAGAACACCAACGACGTCAACCGGGACCGGGCCTATGCGCGGCTGCGGGAACGCTTCCCCACCTGGGAGGGCGTCCGCGACGCGCCGGAGGAATCGCTGGTGGACGCGATCCGCCCGGCGGGGTTGGGGCCGACGAAAGCGCCCCGTATCCAGGGCGCGCTGCGACGCATCACGGAGGAACGCGGGGAGATAGAGTTGGGGTTCCTCAAAGAGATGGGGTTGAAGGAGGCGCGGGCCTGGCTGCTGGGTATTCCGGGCGTCGGGCCCAAGACGGCCGCCATCGTGCTGCTGTTTGCGCTGGGGATGCCGGCCTTTCCGGTGGATACCCACGTCCACCGCGTCACGCGCCGGCTAGGCCTGATCCCGGAAAAGACGAGCCGCGAGAAAGCGCACGCGCTGCTGGAGGAACTCGTCCCCGAAGAGATTTACTATTCCTTCCACCTCAACCTGATCGAGCACGGACGGGCTGTTTGTCACGCTCGCAGGCCAGAGTGTGCCCGCTGCATCCTGCAAGAAGAATGCGCCGCGTCGCGGTAGCGCAATTTGGCAACTCGTCCTACGACCAGCTTGACGTTCCCTCTCTGCTGAGTTACCATGTCCATCACATTTGACGAGGAGGCACACGCGCGATGCGCATCGGGCAACTGACCGAGGTCTACAAGCCAGTCGTAAACGGAGTGACCAACTTTATCTCGCTCCACAAGCGCACGCTGGAGAAACTGGGAGACCACAAAGTCTTCGTCTTCACGCTGGGGCACGAAGATTACGAGGATGACGAACTGTACGTCGTCCGCTCTCCGGCCATCCCGCTTTCAGACACAGGTTACTACCTCAACTTCCGGTTCCCCCGCCGCGCCCGGAGGAAGATCAAGACGATGGACGTGCTGCACGTGCATCACCCCTTTGTCAGCGGACGGCAGGCGGTCAGCATGGGCAAGCGGTACGATATCCCCGTCGTCTATACCAATCACACGCGCTATCACTTGCAAGCCAGCAACTATATTCCTTTCCTGCCGGAAGAACTCTCGTGGATTTTCATGGAGGCCTATCTGCCCAATTTCACCGCTCAATGCGATCTGGTCGTTGCGCCTTCACGGGGTGTGAAGGAGGTATTGCAGGAATTAGGCGTGACTTGCCACATTGAGGTTATTCCCAACGGGGTGGACGTGGCGCGGTTTCAGCATCCCCCTGCGCCGCTCTCAAAGCGCGACGCGGGGCTGCCCGATGATGCTGTGGCGGCAATCATGGTGGGACGGCTGGGGCCGGAGAAGAATCTCTCCTTCTTGCTGCGCGCTTTTGCCCGCATTGCCAGCGGAGCGCCCAACCTGCACTTGATAATCATCGGCGCTGGGCCGGACGAGGAGGATCTCGAAGAGATGGCCCAGTTGATGGGGTTGGCTTCACACGTTCACCTGGTGGGCGCGGTACCCTACGAGCAGATTCCCAACTGGCTGGCGACGGGCGACTTTTTCGCCTTCCCGTCAGTTAGCGAGTCGCACCCGCTGGCCGTGCTAGAAGCGATGGCCGCCGGGCTGCCGGTGCTGGGCATCCCCTCTCCCGGAATCGAAGATACGATTGTGGGTGGCGTCAACGGCTTGCTCAGCCCTGAGAACAAGGATGTATTTGCGGCCCAGATGCGCCGTCTGGCGACGGAGCCGGACTTGCGGGCTAGGCTGGCCGTCGGGGCGCGAGAGTTGTGTGAGCAGTACGACATCCGCCGCACCTCGGCCACGCTGCTCTCTCACTACGAACGGCTGGTGGAGGAGCGGGCGCGCCAGCGGGCGGAGAGCCAGCCAGAATGAGTGACGCCAGGGTGAAATTAGGCCGCCAGGGGGAAGAATTGACCGCCCGTGAATTGACCCGCCGGGGTCACGAGATCGTGACGCGCAACTGGCACTGCACGGCCGGCGAAGTGGACATCGTGGCCCGCCGGGACGAGGCGTGGTACTTTTTCGAGGTGCGCACGCGGCGCGGGCAAGAGTTCGGCACGCCGGAGGAATCGGTGACGGAGGCCAAGCTGGAGCGCATGATTGACGTGGCGCTCACTTACCTGAGCGAGCACGACCTGAACGCCTACGATGTGGACTGGCGCGTCGGCTTGGCAGCGATAGAGGTGGATCGGGCCGGGCGGGTGGCGCGGCTAGAGATATATGACAGCATCACTTGATCGCAATTCGCTATTGGCGCTCGTGGGGCCGACGGCGGTGGGCAAGACGGCGCTCTCGCTCCACCTGGCCGAGCGCCTGGATGGCGAGATCGTGTCCGCCGACTCGCGCCTGTTATACCGGGGGATGGACGTCGGCACAGCCAAGCCCACGCCGAAGGAGCGCGCCCGCGTCCCTCATCACTTGATTGACATCGCCGCGCCCGACGAGACGGTGGGGCTGGCCGAGTTCCAGGAGCAAGCCTACGCCGCCATTGATGATATCCACGCCCGCGACAAACTGCCGCTCTTGGTCGGCGGCACAGGCCAGTACGTGCGGGCCGTCGTGGAGGGGTGGCGCATCCCGCGCGTCTCGCCCGACTACGACCTGCGGGCCGAGCTGGAGGCCCAGGCCGAGCGCGAGGGTGCAGGCGCGCTGCACGACTGGTTGGCCCGTTTGGACCCCGTCGCCGCGCGCCGCATCCATCCCCACAACGTGCGCCGCATCGTCCGCGCACTAGAGGTCTGCACGGTCACAGGGCGGCCCATCTCTGAGCAGCAGGGCAAGCGGCCGCCGCCCTATCGCATCCTCCAAATCGGCCTGACGATGGAGCGAGAAGCACTCTACGCCCGCGCCGACCGGCGGACGGAGGCGATGATGGACGCCGGGCTGGCGGGCGAGGTGCGCCAATTGGTGGAGGCGGGGTACAGGTGGGAGCTGCCGGCGATGTCGGGGCTGGGGTACGTGCAGTTCAAGCCGCATTTTGAGGAGGAGATGTCGCTGGAGGAGGTTGCGGTGGAGATCAAGGGAGCGACGCATAGTTTCATCCGTCGCCAGTATAATTGGTTCAGCCTCGACGACCCCGCCATCCGCTGGTTCGACGTCACTGAGACGACGGCGGCAAAGATTGAGGCAGTGGTTAGAGAGTGGTTGGGGAAACAAGGAGCAAATCAATGAAGATACGCCCGGCAAGGCCAAATGATTTGGAAGCGTGTATCGCGCTGGAGCACTCTTACACGACTGATCGCGTCTGGCAGATGGAGGCGCGGGAGGAGAACGGCGTGCTGACGACCACCTTCCGGGCGACGAATCTGCCCCGCGAAATGCGCGTCGAGTACCCCCGCCAGGGCGAGGAACTGTTGACGGGCTGGCGGCAGCGGGATGGTTTCCTGGTGGCGGAGGAGGATGGGCACGTTTGCGGTTACGCGGCGCTGACCGAGGAGCTTGAGCAGGGTATCGCGCGGGTGGGCGATCTGGTGGTTGACCGTCCCCGGCGGCGGCGCGGCATAGGGACGATGCTATTGCAGGCCGCAGCCCAGTGGGGGCGTGAGCAAGAGTTAGCCCGGCTGGTGATCGAGGTGCAGACCAAAAACTACCCGGCTATTCGGCTCTGCCGTTCGCAGGGATTGACCTTTTGCGGCTACAACGATCACTATTGGTCCAGCCGCGATATTGCCCTCTTTTTTGGGGAGTCGCTGCGCTGAGAAACCAGGTTTTTTCGCCCAAGAAACGCTCTGACCCTTGAAAAGCGTGCGCGGCGAGCATATTTTGCTCAATAGATGCCTAAAAGCCTGGTTTCTGGATTAAGGGGTGCGAAAGTCGGCCTCCTGCGGGCCATTCCAGGGCAGATACAACCAGTCGCTATGCTCGTCGCCAGGCCAATAGAGCATGCGCACGCGCCAACGGTAGATGGCACCCCCAGTGAGAGTCTCTACGGTCTGGCTCAGAACGACGGTGTTGGTGGTCACAGTGGTCCAGGCAGCGCCGGTTCCAGAGATGGCAGAGACATTGGTGAAAGGAATGCCCAGAGGGGCAAGTTGCCATTGTAACTTGGTCGAGGTTACAGGCTGCGTTGGTTGAGCGATCAATTGCAGATGCACCGCACTGGCGGAATCTGAAAGGCCCAGGGGCGCGATGGGAGTAAAGCCGTCGCTGCGTAGTTGACGCGGGCGCGCCGCCGCGTCGCACTCTCCATCCCCTAGGTGGACGAAAACGGCCCCTTCGTCGAGTTCCTCACCGTTGTACGTGGGCGCGCCGACGATAATGTCGCTGCACGTGTCGCCGTTCACGTCACCGGCGGTAGAGACGGCAAAGCCATATCCGGCTCCTTGTTGATTCCCCTTTTGACTCCAGGCGTAGCTATTAGACAGCCCCTCCGCTCCTCCGTAATAGACGAGGGCCATGCCCTGTTGAGGTTGATCGTCCTCATAGTTATACGCGCCGACGATGACGTCCGCGTAACCGTCGCCGTTCATATCCCCGGCGGTAGAGATGGAGCTGGCGAACTTACTGCTCTCCTGGCCGCTCCTCGCGCTCCAGGCGGGAGCGGTATCCAAGCCTCCCACGCCGCCATGATAGGCAAAGACCGCCCCCTCTCGCCAGGGATGTTCGGAATCCTCGGTGTACTTGTACGCGCCGACGATGGCGTCGCTGTAGCCGTCGCCGTTCACGTCCCCGGCGGTAGAGACACTGATGCCAAACTCGGCCTCCCGCCGGTCGCCTACGACCGTCCAGGCCGAGGTGCTGCTCAAGCCCGCCGCCCCGCCGTGATAGACGTAAGCGGCGCCCCGGTCTCGGTCATCGTCGGTGGCGCCGCTATCGTACCAGGACGCGCCGACGATGACGTCGCTGTAGCCGTCACGGTTCACGTCGCCGGCGGTGGAGGCCGAGCGGCCAAAATTGGCATAGGCCTGATCGGTCGGGTGGACGGCCCAGGCAGCGGTCAGGCCGGTCGGGCCGCCGTGATAGACAAAGGCCGCCCCCTCGTTCGTCTGCTCGGCGTCGTAGCCATTGGCCGTGACAATCACGTCCCCAAAGCCGTCGCCGTTCACGTCTCCGGCAGCGGCGACGGCGGCGCCAAAGCGAGCGTGAGCCTGAGCGGTATGGGTGGTCCAGACTGTAGAAGTGACAATGCCGGCCGGCCCGCCGTAGTAGAGGAAGGCTTGTCCCGTGTCCGTTAGGGTGGCTGTGCTTGTGATGATGTCGTACCGTGGCGCGCCGACGATGACGTCACCGTAGCCATCGCCGTCCGCGTCCCCGGCGGCAGCGATGGAATAGCCGAACCAGGCATAAGACTGATCGCTTTCCCCCGTCCAGACCGGGCTGGCGGCCAAGCCCACTGGCCCGCCGAGGTAGAGAAAGACGGCGCCCTCTTCGGTCTCGCCGTTGCTGTATCTGGGCGCGCCGACGATGACGTCCGCGTAGCCATCGCCATTCACATCCCCGGCGGCGGCGACGGCCCAACCGAGCAGGTCGCCCGTGGCGCCCCAGTCGGCAAAGTGTGACCAGTCGTGCAAGATAAGAGGCAAGTAGATGGTTTCCGTCAGTTCGTCCGTGGCGCTCAAGCCTGGAGATGTGAAGAGGTTGGCGACGTCGCGCTCGCGGTGGGCATTATCTCGCGCGGCATCTCGCCAGGCAACGGTGTCGGGCGCGGGCGGTGTGGCGCAATGCGGCGGCAGCAGGAGCAAGACCAGGAAACCGGGAATAACCAGTAGTACGGTCGGTAGTCGATTCATTCAAGTCCTTTGCGCTTGATTGGGCAACAAGATCAGCGGTGACAGTGTGATCGCCTTGCCTCATTTGATGAAATGGTCATTCTAGGTCTAACGCACCACCAGCACCGGGCAAGTAGTGTCTGGAGTCTGGCAAATTTTCAGAATGCCCACATCTTGGGGTAGGCAACAATAAAGGCGCTAGATATGGGGGTTCGTAGTAGCGGCTTTAGCCGCTTTTGAGCCTTTTGGACGGCTGAAGCCGTCACTACGAACAAAAACGCCAGACTCCAGTAATGACTTTAGTCGTTTGGGCTGCATATCCATCGGCTAAAGTCGCTACTACGATGCCATATCACGCGGCGATGATGCTAAAACGGGAATTGCTGCTGATTCACTATCGGCGACTGGCGGATGCAAAGGTGGACACGTTGGTTCAAGCAACGCGAGTCGAGGGAGGCGGCGTGCTGGTGTTGAGCGGCGCTGCCCTGTCGCCAGAAAAGCTCCAGGCGCTGCTGGACGAGGTGGATTGCCCGGTACTGTTAGTGCGATAGGCTCGCACCTTGTACAACGGTCATAAAGAAAGGCCCCACATACGGGTGGGGCCTTTTTGCGATGGGCCTATCAACAGCCTAAGATTTTGGCTCCACATCCACAATATTGGGGCTGACAGGCTGGGCGGCATGTTGAGTTTTGGGCGCCTCGATCATTGGCGGCTCAATGTCGGCGTGCATAGTAGTCTGCCCGCGCAGGTAGGCCCCCTCGTTAAGTAGCAAAGAGTTGATAGTCAGGTCGCCCCATACCCGGCCAGTCTCTAGTATCTCCACCCGGTTGCCGGCGATATTGCCCTTGATTGCGCCCGAGATAGAGATGTTGTTGGCTTTGATCTCGGCAATGATCTTTGCTCCCTCGCCGACGACCAGGTTGCCGGTGAGATCAATGGTTCCCTCAACGATGCCGTCAATGCGGACGCCGCCATCGGACTGGATATCGCCTCGGAAGTGGGCATTGGGGCCGATGATGGTTTCGATCTTGGAGGCGGGGGCCGCCGGAGGTGTTTTGTCAATAGATGTTTTTTCTCTTCCAAACACGGGTTTTCCTCCTTATTTCGGATAGCTTTGGAATGATTCATTCGCAATTCGATAATACATCGGCCTTGGGTTTTTGTCAATCGTGGCCGACGACACGCTGGCGGGCCTCTGCCAGTGCTTGTTCCTCTTCTTCGCCCAGCGGTTTGGGCGAGAGCCAGCTTTGGACCGGTTTGGCATAGATGCGCGTCGCGCCCCGGCCATAGAGCGCCGAGAGGACGACGCCGTTCCCCTCGCCATCTGCCAGCGCCAGTGCAAAGCTCTGGTCGCCGCCGGTATCTTTAAAGGCGCGGAAGCGCACCATGCCCATGCCCTGTACGGTGTGGGCCAGGGTCTCGTCAACTTGCTGGGCGCGGGCCACCAATCGCTCGGTGCGCGCGTTTGTCTCTGCCAGGCGCGAGGCCAGGGTCTTTACCACCGCGGTCAGGTTGGCGTCATCTTCTCCTTCCACAGCGATAAAGGGCGTCTCGTCGCGCTGCTTCAGACGGCTTATCCGAGATTGCAAATCGAGTATCCACACGACGCCGACGATCACCAGGATCGTCAGGGCTACTACCCAGACCAACAATGTAACGTCCATAGATTTACCTCCTACTCTACCCGCACCGGCCCCAAGATGACGCGGTCGCCGGCCAGACTTCCCCCCAAGTCTACCACAGGAAGCCGCCGAAGGGAAGTCATCCCGTACATACCTACTTCCAGTTGGTAGTCGCCCGGTGGCAGGTCAGATGGCAGGGGCAGCCGGTAGGGGTCTTGCAGGGTCTGCCCCGGCAGCCACTTGGGGAACCACAGGTAAGTGGGGCAGGCTCCGCCCAGAGGGGTGTAGTCGTGCCCGGCGACGGGGCGGCCTGCGCCGTCTATCAGGTGAACAAAGATGGTATAGCTACTGCGGGGAGAGGCCAGAGCACGCCAAGTGAGGGTGAGGTGCAAGGGCCGCCCGGCCTGGACGGGCAGTGGTTCCTCCCAGAATCCCGCCCGCGTCTGCCAGCCCGCCCGCGCCCGCGCTCCCATCAGAGCTATCTGGTTGTCCAGGTTAGCCAGCGCCTGCTCCAGAGTTTTTGCCGAGGGAGCGTTGGCGGGCGGCAATACGGTGACGGTCTCCAGTTCCAGCGTGGCCCCTCCGGTGGAAAGCTCTAGTTCTTCTCGCCCGCCGCTCAGGTCAGCGTAGCCCAAGCGGAGTGGGTATTCTCCCGGCGGTAGGGTGAAGGGGATCGGTAGTTCGTATCGCTCCGCCACCACCTCACCGGGCAGCCACTGGGTTGTGAGGAGGCGGCTGTCGGTGGTCCAGCGGGCTTGTGCGGGGCCGAGTTGGGCGTAGGGCATCCAGATGCCGTCCAGCGGCTGCGGCGCGCTCTGGTAGAGGATCAGCTCCAAATGCTCGCCCGCCTGGACGGTGTCGGCCGGCAGATCGTAGCCCAGGATGTGGACGCGGCCATCGGCCCAGACGTCGAGAGAGTGAGTGGGGGCGGTGTCCGTCAGTGGCGGCGCGATGACGCGGTAGAAAGGCCCCTCCGGTAGCAAGCGAAAACCGGCGTCTCGCACCGCAGGCCGGTAGTCGGGCAAGTAGATGTCGCCTTGCTCGATGTGCGCCCACACCGACTCGACCCACGGGTTGGCGGTGGAGACGTAAACCAGTTGCACGTCATCTTTATCTAGCGTCTCCCCCTGGGTGTAGGCGTGTACCCAGAGGGGTGTCAGGTGCTCCCAGTCTGAAAGCAGCACCGCGCCCTCGCCGCGTCCGGCAAAGCGCTCGTAGACGGCGGTGACGTATTCCTCGGCGACGGTGAAATCGCGCAGGGATATGCCACGAGTGAGGTTTAGGGTAGCCTGGTAGAAGGGCAGAATTAGCAATGAACAATGAACAATGCACAATGCACAATGGGCAATTGGGGATTTGGGGTTTGGGAGTTCGAGTTCGGCGATAGCCAGTGCGCCGAGGCCGGCGGCGATGGATAGCGCGACGAATGGCAGGAGCAGGTAGGCCATCACATCCTGGACGGTGTTGAGGGTAAAGAGTAGATGGATGAGGATGAATGAGCAGATGAGGATGGCGGACTTTGGTGCGCGGTAGACGAGCCAAATCAGTCCGGCGGCGATCAGGATAATGACGGGCAACGGGAACTGGAGCCGCAGGAGCGACCAAAAGACCAACGCGCGGTCGAGTTGATCGGCCAGGCCAAAATGGAAGAGGTTGACGCGCAACCCCCTGGCGGTGATGTGCCCCCAAAACCCCTCCCAGGTACGCATATCGGTGGGGCCGAAAGGGGCGCTGGGGCTGCGCAGAGGGTAGTAGAGGAGCGGGGATAATCCCAAGAGCAAGCAACCGAGCAGCAACAACAACGTCCGCCACTGGCGCAGGATGCGGGGCCGCGCGGTCAGGACAAAGAGGCCATAGGCGGGGACGCCTATCAGCGTGACCGGGTGGTGAGCGGCAGCCAGGCCCAGGGTGAGGGCAAAGACAGCCAGCCAGCAGTCGTTATCGGTGCGCCGCCAGCGAATGAGGAGCCACATGTGAGTGGCGGCCAGCGCCGCGCTGACGATGTGAGCGTTGGCGTGGATAGAGTGCTGCCAAAAGTCGGGGGCGGCGGCGAGACACAGGGCGGCGAGGAGTGAAGCGTAAAACGTGAAACGTGAAACGTCAAACGTCAAGTGTGAGGCGCTGAGGTCAGAGGTGATCAGGTAGACGGCGATGACGGTCCAGGCGCCCACCGCCGCCGCCAGCAGGTTGGTGCGGAAGGCTATGGCGCCGAACGGCGCAAGGGTCTGCCAGAGCTTGGCCAGCAGGGTGTAAAAGGTATAGCCGGGCGGGTGGGCGATCCCGGCGATGGCGGGGATGAACTGATACTCGGAGGGATCGCCAAAGAGAGTGGCCGGAGCGGCGGTGGCGGCGTAGAGGGTAAAGACGGCCACAAAGAGCAGGGCCGGAACGAGAATGTTGGATAGCGGGTGCCGGTCGCTGGACGTCATCGGTCGGACCTCCGCGTTGGGGATTGCAGCGACCCGATGACTCTTTGCAAATCTTCTTGGGAGACGGCGCCGCGCCGCAGCAACAACGGAGGAGAGAGGGTGCAATCGAGAAGGCTGGATGGGACGCCTCCCCGGCAGGGGCCGCCGTCGAGGATCAGTTCGATCCGCCCACCCAGTTGCGCCTCGACCTCTTGGGCGGTGATGGGGCTGGGCTGCCCTGAGAGGTTGGCGCTAGTCACTGCCAGTACCCCACCCGCATCCCGAATGAGTGCGCGGGCCAGCGGCAGGCCGGGCACGCGCGCGGCGACGGTGGGGCCTTGGCTGATTGTATCGGGCACGATGGCGGTTTTGGGTAGCACCAACGTCAGTCCACCGGGCCAGAAGCGCGCGATCAATTGCCTGACCTGGCGGCTAAACTGAGGTGGGAGCATGGCGACGCGGCTCAACTGGCCGGCGTCGGATAGCAGGAGCGGGATGGGTCTATTTGATGGGCGTTGCTTGGCTTTGTACAGGCGGGCCACACCGTCCGCGTTCCACGGAGACGCCGCCAACCCGTAGACGGTGTCGGTGGGAAAGGCGACCAGTTCCCCGTTTTTCAACACCTCGGCGGCGCGTGGCAGGGCGTTGTCGCTGCCTGTGTGAATGATTTCTGTCTTCATCGGTATCAGGGGGCAAGTATAACACGGCCCATGAAGGCCGTCAAACGAATGTCACTCCGCCTATGCAGGTTTAGGGCCCGGCGGCTGACCAGGCGCGCGCGTTCAGGAACCGGATCGCCGCGCTTCCGTTTCCAAAGCCGCGCACCCACAGCCCCACGTTGCCCGCCAGCCAGGTGTCGTCCTCGACGGTGGCGGCGTATTCGTCGTTGACGTAGAAACGGCAGGTGTATCCCGCGCAGGCCACGCGCAGCAGGTTGGACTGCTGGCCTCGATGAACGTGGGGGAACTGCTGCCAGCTCACAAGTTCTACCTCCTCATCACCCGTCACCCGCAGGACGGCATAGTAGCCATCGCGGCCGACGGCAAAGGTATAATAAGCAGCATCATCCTGGGCGCGGTAGATCAGGCCGTAGCCGTGGCAGTCTGGGCCTGGGAGTGGGATGGCCTCAATTTCCAAAGTAAAGTCGCCGCTGTGATGGGGCAGCAGCAGCAGCATAGTCTCGTTCGGCGGGGCTTCCAGGCGCAGGGGGAGAGCGGCGGCCTGCCAATCCGGGAGGCGGGAGGGGCGAGGGCTGTTCCAGCCCAGGGCCAGCGCGACGATCAGAGCCAGCGCGCCCGCCAGCGCCAGGGCCGCCAGCCCCAGCTCGACGCGCCACAACCAGCGCGGGATCTGCTTAGCAAGCTCGTTCAAGGCGGTCTAGAACTCGTGTCTCCATAAACGCGGCTCGTCGTGTTCTTTCGACGCAAGTCGCGCCGCGCGCCTGGGCCATATTTAACGCCAGTCTGGTCAATTCTCTCAAGACGCGCCTCCTGTGGTTTGAGGGACAATGCGCTATCGGGGCGTATAAAGTACCTTGATTATGCCACTAAGCGACCAGTTTGTCCAGCCGGTCAGCCTAGTCGTCGGCAAATAGACACCTGGTATCGGTTACTCAATTTGCCTCTTGACAAAAATTAAGTTATATATTATAATTCTTAATATATGACTTGATTTTCTTAAGGAGAAAAAACAATGTATCCTGTCCCAACGGAATGTCCTGTTTGTCGTGACGGTTTACTGGTTACGCGACTGGCCTGCCGCAACTGTGGAACCGAGATGGAGGGTCGCTTCGCCATGGGGCGACTTTTCCAACTCACCCCGGAGCAACTCCATTTTGTAGAGATCTTTGTCCGCTGCGCGGGAAAGATCAACTGCATGGAAGAGGAGCTGGGCATCTCTTACCCCACCGTCCGCAGCCGTCTGGAAGAGATCATCCGCGCCATGGGCTACGAAGTGGTAGAGGAACGGGGAGCCGGTGACGAGCGTCGTCAAGGGATTCTAGGGCAATTGGCCCGCAAGGAAATCTCATCGGAAGAGGCGCTGCAGCTTCTCCAAGAATAGTAGTTCAATGCAAGGAGGTGTGTGATATGTCTGTACAAGTTTTGAGATTGGGCCTTCCTGTTCTAACAATGACCATTTCGGTGGAGCGGCCCCGCCGGCGAAAAAACCTCTCCCCGGTGGATGCTCCTGTGAAGGGCAAACTAGATCGTTTCGTGGGACGTTCTCATCCTGTTGCTGGAGCGGAACCAAGTCTGATAAAGCTACAAATATAGGAGGGGAATATGTTTGAGCAGATTATTGAGACTTGTGCAACGCCCCACGTCACCGTCACCGAGTGTCTGGGCAATCTGGTGGTGCGAGGCGCGAATGAGGAGCGGATTGCCGTCCATGCGCGAGGTGCGGAAGGCGAGGCATCCCTGGAGCAAGAGGGAGAAGCATTTACCCTCAAGGCCAGAGTTGATTGCTTCCTCACCTGTCCCCCGGACACTACCCTCACCGTCCGCGCGGTGCGGGGAAATCTAAAGATCGAGGGAGTGAAAGGGCCGGTCGCCATTGGTACCGTCCACGGCAACGCCAAGCTGCGCGCCGTCGGCCCCGTTGTCCTGGAGCAGACGTTTGGCAATTTGAGCGTCCGCCAGACGGCAGGGGATCTGAGCGCGCAGGTCGCGCGCGGGAACGCTCGCATCCGCCAGGTGGATGGCTCAGCCTCGCTGGAGCAAATAGATGGCAACTTGGCGATCGAAGGAGTGCGCGGCGACCTGGCAGCGAGCCGCGTGTGGGGAAACGCCCGATTGGGGCCGCCCTTTTCTCCTGGCGCTGTCTTTAGCTTGAGCGTCGGCGGCAACCTAACGATCCGCCTCCCGGCAGATTCCAGCCTGCGTCTGGCCTTCCACGCCGGCGGTGGAGTTCACTCACGCGTCCCCGGCCTGGCCCTGGAGAAGATAGAAGGTGAGACGCAAAGCATTTTGGGCAACGGCGAGGCCAGCCTGGAAGCACAAGTTGACGGGCGCGTCTCCCTGCGACTCTCAGAGTTGGGCGATCATCTGGCGGATGATCTACCGTTCGATTTTGTGGCCGATATGGAGGGACTGAGCGCGCAGATCGAAGCTCAAATCGCCGCGGCGACGGCGGAGCTGGAGGCTCGACTGGAAGAGAGCCTGGGCCGCATAGATAGCGAGGAGGCGCGTCTCCGGGTAGAGCGAGTGGCGGAAAAGACGCGCCAGAAGGCACAGAAAGAAGCGGAAAAGGCCCGCCGGAAGGCGCAACACGAGACGGAAAAAGCTCGCCTGCGGGCAGAGCGAGCCGAGCGTCGCTGGCGACGAGCCAGCGGTCAGCGCCCTCGCCCCCGCTCGAAACTCATCTCGGATGAAGAACAGATGCGAGTACTGCGACTGGTGGAAGAGGGCAAGATCAGCCCAGAGCAGGCTGCCGATCTCTTGGCCGCGATGGAAGGGCGCTGATTGATTTAGGATTTGTTGATTCGAGATTGACGGGTTTTTGCGTATTTCAAATCTCAATCTTGTGGCAGACGCTATGCTTGTTTCTTGGGAGATCACGTAAATGTCAAACTACAAACTACTGGAACACATTCGCAATATCTATGCCGAGTACCCCCGCCAGTTCTGGATCCTCATCTTGGGCGTGTTCATTGACCGGCTCGGCGGGGCGCTCATGTTCCCCTTCCTGACGCTCTACATCACGCAAAAATTCAGCGTGGGCATGACGGAAGTTGGCTTGATCTTTGGGCTGGTCTCGCTCTCGAGCATTGTGGGCAGCGTGTTGGGCGGCGCGCTGACCGACCGCTTTGGTCGCAAGGGCATGGTGATCTTTGGTTTGCTCATCAGCGCGTTCATCAACTTGATGGTGGGGTTGGTGAACTCGATCGAGCTTATCTACGTCGGCGCGCTGTTCATTGGGCTTTTCGGCAACGCCGGCGGGCCGGCGCAGCAAGCGATGGTCGCCGATCTGTTGCCGGAGGAGAAGCGCGCCCAGGGATTCGGCCTCCTGCGGGTGGTCGTCAATCTCGCCGTAGTCATTGGGCCGGCGATTGGAGGACTGTTGGCCACCCGATCATACCTGCTCCTGTTCATCTGCGACGCAGTGGCCAGCACGATCACGGCCGGCATCGTGGCCCTGGCGATTCGAGAGACCAAGCCCGCCCTCCGCGAGGGCGAGCCTGAGCAAACGATGGGCCAGGCGTTCGGCGGCTACCGGGACGTTTTGCGGGACGGCGCCTTCGTCCTGTTCATCGGGGCCTGTATTCTGATGACCACCGTCTATATGCAGATGAACACCACACTGTCCGTATATCTGCGGGACGTTCACTCGGTCTCTGAACAGGGTTTTGGATACATCCTGAGTCTCAACGCGGCGATGGTTGTTCTGTTCCAGTTCTACATCACACGCCGGATCGCCAGATACAAGCCGTTGATCGTGATGGCTGCGGGTACGCTACTGTACGCGATTGGGTTCGGTATGTATGGCTTTGTTTCGGCCTACGTTCTCTTCCTGGCGGCCATGGTCATTATCACCATCGGCGAGATGCTGGTCGCTCCGACCTCCCAGGCGCTGGTGGCCGAGTTAGCGCCGGATGATATGCGGGGGCGGTACATGGCGGTCTTTGGATTCAGTTGGGTGATCCCGTCGGCCGTGGGGCCGCTCCTGGCCGGGTTGGTTATGGACAACTTTGACCCGCGCTGGGTCTGGTACGCGGGCGGGCTAGTGGGTTTGATAGCAGCTTGGTCGTTCGCTCTACTGCAGCGCCGTGTCAGGTAGCCTGCCAGTCCGGCCGGTCAGTGGATCGACATTGACGCTCCACTCAGCGTGGAAATACGCGATGCGGAACAGACGACTGAAAATCTGGCGTGCTAAACTCGATAAGGAGAAACTTGTGAATGAACAACGACAAATACTAGAGCTAATCGAGTCTGGGGGAATCAACGTTGAGGAGGGAGTGCGGCGATTGGAAGCGCTGGCAGAGACCGCCGCAGCGCCCAAGCTTCCTCCCGCTCCTCGCCCGGCCCTGGTGCGCTGGCTGTGGCAAGGTATGTTCTGGATCGGAGTGGCGCTGCTGGCGTGGGGCGGGTGGCTGCTATCCTCCTCCTACACCAGCGAGGCTGCCACTGCCGGACGGTTGATCTGGGCCTGGGTGGTCTTTGTTCTAGGAGTGCTGGGCGTGATGCTAGGCTGGTGGTTGCAACAGGCCCGCTGGCTCTACGTGCGGGTGCGCCAGCACGATGGGCCTAACATCACCCTGGCCTTCCCACTGCCGCTGGGCCTCGTCACTTGGGGGCTGCGCATCGCCCAACCCTTTGTCCCCCAACTGGAAAATGCAGGGGTGGACAAATTGTTTCTGGCGATGCAGGATGAATTACGAGACGACCATCCTTTCGTCGTGAAAGTAGACGATGGAGAGAATGGTGAGCAAGTGCAAGTTTATTTTGGATAGGGGGACAAATCCGCAAGTTGTGGGCGATTGATTTATCTGGATCAGGAGGCGCAAAATGACAAAGGCACCAGAAGAACGGCTAAAGATTCTCCAGATGTTGGAAGAGGGCAAGATCAGCGCGGAGGAGGCGACCACGTTACTGCGGGCGCTGGACGGAGGGCAGCGCCCTGGCTCCGGGACTCCCGGCCCGACTGGCGAGAACCGCTACCTTCGCATCCACGTGAGCGACGTGAACTCGGGCAAAAGCAAGGTCAACGTGACCATCCCGATAGGTTTGGTGAGCGCGGGCTTGCGCATAGCAGAGCGGTTCGCCCCCGAGTTCGACGGCCTCGACACACAGGAACTAGAGGAATTGCTCGCCAGCGGCATGACGGGCAAGATGATCGAGGTCGTGGACGAAGAGGACAACGAACTGGTAGAGATCTACGTGGAGTAGGCTTGATTCTCCGACTTTAGATTCAATAATCCTGGCCGAGCAATCTCATCACACACCCTTCGACAGGGGCGGCGCGCGCTGCGCCGCCCCTGCGGCTGTTTAGTTGCCTCTCTGCTCCGATGATGCTATAATCGCTGCTAATCGCCAATCTTGGAGTATGTGATGAAACTGAATCGAGAAAAAGTCGAGCACATCGCCGATCTGGCCCGGCTGGCCTTGAGCGACGAGGAAAAAACCCTCTACCAGGAGCAGCTTTCGGCCATCCTAGAGTACTTTGAGCGCCTGCAGGAACTGGATACCGGCGCCATTCCCCCCACGGCGACCGTCCTGCCGCTGCGCAACGTGATGCGCAATGACGAGGCCAAGCTTCCCTTCCCCTGCGAGGATATTCTGGCAAACGCCCCTGCCGCCGAGGAGGGATGCTTCAGGGTTCCGGCGGTATTGGAGTAGAGCTGTGGAACTCTGTCAACTGACCATCCACGAGGCCCACGACCAGCTGGCCACCGGCGCGATTTCCGCGCTCGAACTGACCGAGGCGGTGCTAGCCCGCATCTTGGCGATAGATAACGACGTCAAAGCCTACCTGACGCTGACGCCGGAGAGCGCGTTGGATCAGGCCCTCGCCGCCGACGCGCGCCGCGCCGCCGGCGAAGACGGCCCGCTGCTGGGCATCCCACTGGCGATCAAGGACGTGCTCTGCACCGAGGGCGTCCCCACCACGGCCGGCTCTCGCATCTTGGAGAATTTCGCCCCACCCTACGACGCCACCGCCATAGCGCGCCTCAAGGCCGCCGGAGCGATTCTCCTGGGCAAGACCAACACCGACGAGTTCGCTATGGGCTCCTCGACGGAGAACTCGGCCTTCTTCACCACGCGCAACCCCTGGGACCTGACCCGCGTGCCGGGCGGAAGCAGCGGCGGGAGCGCGGCCGCCATCGCCGCCGGCGAGTGCCTGGGCGCGCTGGGCAGCGATACCGGCGGCAGCGTGCGTCAACCGGCGAGCCTGTGTGGAATCGTCGGCCTCAAGCCCACCTACGGGCGAGTCAGCCGCTACGGGTTGATCGCCTTCGCCTCGTCATTGGATCAGATCGGCGTGCTGGCCCAGGATGTCACCGACGCTGGTCTGTTGCTGGAGGCCATCGCCGGCCACGACCCCTGCGACTCTACCTCGTTGGACGCGCCGGTTCCCGACTATGCCGCTGCCCTAACCGGCGACGTGGAGGGAGTGCGGGTGGGCGTGCCTCAGGAGTATTTCATCGCAGGAATGCAGCCGGAGGTGGAGGAAGCGGTGCGCGCGGCAGTGAACGTGCTGTCCGACCTGGGGGCCGAGGTGCGCGAGATCAACCTGCCCCACACCGACTATGCGTTGGCGGTCTATTACCTCATCGCGCCGGCGGAGGCCAGCGCCAACCTGGCCCGCTACGATGGTGTGCGCTATGGCCTGCGGGTGGATGGCGACGGGCTGATCGAGACCTACAAGGCGACTCGGGGGCAAGGGTTCGGCCCCGAGGTCAAACGGCGCATCATGCTGGGCGCTTACGCCCTCAGTGCGGGCTACTACGACGCCTACTACCTCAAAGCGCAAAAAGCGCGCACCCTCATCAAGGCCGACTTTGACTCGGCCTTTGAGCAGGTGGACATCGTCGTCGCTCCCGCCACTCCCACCACCGCCTTTCCCATCGGCGAGAAAGTGGACGATCCATTGCAAATGTACCTGGGCGACGTGTTCACGCTTTCGATGAATCTGGCCGGCATCTGCGGGTTGAGCCTGCCCTGCGGCTTTGACGATGCCGGTCTCCCCATCGGGTTACAGGTGATGGGGCCGCCGCTGGGCGAGGAGACTGCTTTGCGTGTGGCCCACGCCTACGAGCAGGCGACGGAGTGGCACAGGCAAAGGGCAGTATTGTGAGCGATAAACAATCGCTAAACAACGAATCAATACCAAGAAACAAGGAGCAAAAATGAAAGGCATCATCACCATCGCCGGATACGGTACCCGATTCCTGCCGGCATCCAAAGCAGTTCCCAAAGAAATGATTCCCATCGCTGGAGTGCCCCTGATCCAGTACCACGTGGAGGGGTTGGTGGCGGCCGGCATCACCGAGATCATCGTCGTCGTGCGCGGGGGCAGCGAGGCGGTCCAGCACCACTTTGCACCCACCCCCGACCTGGAGCGACATCTGGAGGAATCGGGTAAGCTGGAACTATTGGACGATATGCGCCACATCTCCCAGATGGCCGAAATCGTCTTTGTGCGCCAACCGGAGAGCCTGCCCTACGGCAACGCTGCCCCGGCCCTCGCCGCCCGCAACTGGCTGACCCCCGGCGAGCCGTTCTACTACATGTTCGGCGACGACATCATCATTGCCGACGCGCCGGTGCCGCAGCAAATGCTCGATTCATTTAACAATCATCAACCGGCGGCCGTCCTCGCCACCCAAAGCGTGCCGGACGATGAAACGCATCTTTATGGCTGCATCGAACTGCAACCCGGCAGCGATAACGTGATGAAGCGCATCATTGAGAAACCCGCGCCCGGTGACGCCCCCTCCAATTGGGTTCAGATCGGCCACTTTGTTTTCACACCGGAGCTGTTCGACGTGCTAGAGACCCTGGAGACCGGGAAAGGGGACGAACTTTGGCTGGCCGACGCGGTAGACCGGCTGGCGGCTCGTGCAACCGTTATCGTGCAGCCCGTCGAGGGCAAGTGGATGGCGGCCGGCGACCCGCTGCGCCAACTGAAAGCCTGCATCGAGATGAGCCTGCGGCGCGACGACATGCGAGATGGATTGATCAAGTATCTCCGTTCGCTTGACCTGTGACCACGATGGACGCCGCCGTAGAAAGTTACGCCGGATATCGCCACCCGGAGCGGCCGCGCGCTTTCCTATGGGAAGGTGAGCGCTTGACGGTGGAGGCGGTGGAGCAACAATGGCGCACACTGTCTGGCCTGACCTTCACCGTCCACACAGCCGACGGCCGCCGCTTCACCCTGGCCTACAATGAGGCTGCTGACGAATGGAGCATCCGCCCCAGTTGACCAAAGGAGCTACCTATGGCAATCCTACTTGGCATCCTCCTCGTTCTCGCCGCCGGCATCTTGCCGATGGCCGTCTATGCGCTCATCCTGTGGTGGTTTGATCGCTACGAGAAAGAGCCGCTGGGTTTGCTGATCGCCGCTTTTCTGTGGGGCGCGATCCCGGCCATCATCTTCTCCCTCATCGCCCAGCTCGTTCTAGATATTCCTATCTCCTACTTTGTCTCGCCTGCCGCGTCCGACTTGGTGGGATCGGTGCTCATCGCCCCGCTCACTGAGGAGATTTTCAAAGGAGCGGCGCTGTTGCTTCTGCTGCTTCTCTTCCGCCGCGAGATTGATAGCCCCCTCGATGGCATCATCTATGGCGGGCTGGTGGGATTTGGCTTTGCCGCCGTGGAGAACGTGCTCTATTTCAGCAGCGAGCTGGCAGAATCGGGGCTGGGCGGCGTCATCTTTCTGGCGATACTCCGCGCCTTTGTCTTTGGTTTCAACCATGCCCTGTTCACCGGCCTGACCGGACTGGGGTTGGCGCTGGGGCGCACCTCGCCCAACAAACTGGTGAAAGTTGGCGCGCCGGTCGCGGGCCTGCTGGCGGGGATGGCGGCGCACGGTATCCACAACGGCAGTGTGTCGTTGGGCGCCGAGCTATGCTGGCCTTGCCTGGTCGCCTTTGCCTCCGACTATGGCGGCGTGTTGATATTGCTCGCCATCATCATCTGGAGCTCGGTGCGAGAACAACGCTGGATCACCACCTACCTGGTCGAAGAGGTGGAGCTAGGCACGTTGAGCCAGAAGGATTACGACGTGGTTTGCTCCTATCTCGAACGAGTGGCGGTGCGGATGAACGTGCTGTTCAGCGGCGATTTCCGGCGCTGGTGGAACCTGGGTCGCTATCACCGCCTAGCGACAGAATTGGCCTTCAACAAGCATCGTCTGACCCTTTTCCCTACGGAGGAGAACACTCGGGCGCACATCGTGGAACTGCGGAGGCAAGTAGCAGGGTTGGGAGACACACCCTAACCGGCTAGGCGCACAGAGAAAGCCAGAGCCGCCGCGCTTATTCGGCGGCTCTTTGTTGTTGTAGAGCGGCGGGTAGTGTCCCATCAGGATTTGGGGTGAGATCCGCCCTCGTTTTGCGCCTCCAATTCGCACTCTTATCGGTGTCTAGCGAATCGTTGGCTGGCTATCATCTGGAGGTTATGGCAAGGCCACAAGCCATACGATGAAGAGTATCATCTGCAACAGCGCGCTCGTCGTCGTCGCCCCAAGTTGTAAACGTTCGACGAATTGCATTCGAGTTTGAATCATTAACAAAGGTTCCACTGGTGCTGGCAAATTGAATACTCACCGAAACGCCCTACCTGTGGAACGTAGCACAAACGTTCTGTGTACTATGTTGTTTTCACACGCCTATTGACTGATGCTGAGGTTGACAAAGCATGTCCATTCTAAAGTCAGCCGTGAAGGATGGGGCAGTACCGATATTTGCGCGGAAAATTCGCGTGGGCGAGTTAAGTAGCCAGCACAGGTTTCTTTATAGAACACCGCTGGAGGATTATGGCTACGCCCGTTTGTGGCCCCTTTTGTGCCGAGAACTAGCTACCCTCCAGCCATCATCATCATAAGCATCACGCTATCGCCATCTTCCAGGGCCGTGTCAAGTTGGTCGTGAGTGACCCACTCCTTTCCATTGAGCAATATCTGGATCACCGGGTCCAGCTTGCCTTGTTCATCGTGTAACGCTTGTCTGGCTTTCCGGCCATACCGAACAACCAGATGCTCGATCAAGTCATTGACTGTTTCCCCGACAAACTCCACCTTCAACTCCTTGCGGCCTATCGCCTCGGGCAGCACCGGCAGGAAGAGTTTTAGATTCACCTTCATTGATTTCCTCCTGTCTATATCTGCTGAGTATGCACCCTTCGGTTTCTTGGGGTCAACGCCTCCAGCAGGCTGCGGCCCGCTGCACGCTTCTTGTCCATACTGACCACCGCAGGCAATCTGTAAGTGAGCGCCCTAGGCTCGCAGAAGCGCACACACCAGGGATCAACGCCGCCGCACAGATCGCACTTGATGACCTGCCGCCGGTCCACATCGAAAGTGACCGCGCCGAAGGGGCAGGCCACCATGCACATCCGGCAGCCCACGCAGAGATCGTAATCCACGGCCAGCGCGCCCGTATCCGCGTCGCGCGAGATGGCCCGCACAGGGCAGATGCTGGCACACGCCGGTTCCTCGCACTGTTGGCAGATGATCGGCACATCCAGCCCTGCCCGCTCCCACTTGACGATCCGCACTGCCGACTTGGTGGGATTGTTTACATGCACGTGAAACACCGAACAGGCCATTTCACAGTTCCGGCAGCCGGTGCACTTTTCATAGTCTACGACGAGTATCTTGTTCATCATTTCGACCCGCTATTGGAATAGGCTCGCCACAATAATTTGAGCGGGTGGACCACGTCCCGGCCCGACCCGGCCCGCATCTGCATCTCACACCCGGCACAGTTGGTGATGCCCAGGTCATAGCCGGGCGACCGCAACTCCTCGAACAGATAGCGCCCAATCTCGCGCGACTCTTCCCGATGCGCGCGGCGCATGCCAAAAGAACCGGCCATGCCGCAGCATCCCCGGTCAATATCAATCGGCTCCATCCCTGGAATGAGCTCCAGCAATCGCAAGTTCTCCGGGCCCAGGTCGCGCACCCGCAAGTGACAGGGAGTGTGATAACCCACCCGCAGCTTCAGTGGGTCAAAGTCAGTGTCCAATTCGCCCCTCTGATGCAACGCCCACAGAAAGTCGCTGACATCCCGCGTCTGTTCTGCGACCAGCCGTGCATCGTCGCTCTCTGGCAGCAGATAGGGAAAGTCGCGCTCCAGCGCCGTGCCGCAACTGGGGCAACTCACCAGGATCGTGTACCCCTCCTGCGCCAGTGGCCCAAAGACTCTCAGTCTCCGGCGAGCGTACCGCTGGGCTAGTTCCTTGGCCCCGTAGGGAAAGCAGGCCACGCCACAACATTGATGTTCTGGCACCAACACCCGGAAACCATTGCGCTCCAGGATACCTACGACCGCCCAGCTCAGTTCCGGATCGGTAAAGTTGGCATAGCAGCCGGGGTAGTAAACCACCGCGCGGCCAGAAGCGGGGGCGGACGACCGGCGACGGTATTGGTTCAAGAAGGTATTCCGGTGAAAGGCGGGCAGCTTGCGCTCCCGATCCATCTCGGAGACCCACTCCATCGGCAGGCGAGCCAACGGCCAGTTGAACAACCAGTTGCTCAGCGGTGCGGTCAGACTGGAAGCCTGAAACAGCGTGCCGATGTTGCAGTAGAACTGATCTTGCCACCTGGTAGCGCCTGCCTCCGCCTTGGCCTCAGAAATCATCGCAGGCAGGTCAATGTCGAGCGGACAACGCGCACCACAGCGCCCACAGGTTATACACTCTCGCAGCGAAGAGCTGTCCCCCCGCAGGAAAGCCGCCAAATAGTCGCGCGGCGTCCACCCCGTCTCTCCTCCATAGTAGGGCTGGGTCGGGCACTCGAGCAGGCAATTCCGACATCCTATACACAGGAACAGATCCTGATAGCGAGGATCGCTCAGCCATGCGCGTCGGCCATTGTCGAGCAGGATGGCGTGCATAGGCACATGTGCCGCATCACGGACAGGGGATGCGGGGGTGAGGGACCGTCCAACAGGGACCTCGCCCTTGCTGTCACCGCCTCGACGGGGAACACCCAACGCCACGCTGAGTGCGCCATAGCGGGCCTGAGACCGAGCCACGAACGCCGCTGCATCCCGGTCCCGCACCACGCGCTCGACACCGATCACCAGCACTATCTTGCTCGCTCGCTCCAGTATGTCGGATATGTTGAAAAGGTGCTGTACGAAAAAGACTGTTCCGTCTTTGGCGGCAGCAACGTTGACGCCTAGTACGCCGATGTCAGTAGATTGGCGGGGCGATGGAGTGATAGCTTGGGGACGGAAAGCCTCCCAGGCCGTCTCGGCCGAGGGAGGTTCGAGCTGCCAGTACCGCTCCACGCCCTGGTCTGGGTGGACGAACTGCTCGTCGTAGGTCTCCACTATCTCCAGGCCGTGCGCCTTCAGGTAAGGGCGCAGTTCGGCCACGGTCGCCGAGCGATTGACCAGCACGCGGCGCGATGGACTGGCCAACCGCGCGATCTCGTCGGCTGCCTCCTGGGCCGTAGTCGCCTCCAGTGACGTCACGCCGTACTGCTCTTGCAACGTGCTCGTCAATTGGCCCAGCAACTCGTCCAGGTGATTGGCCGTGTCGGTGCGGATGGCGCGCAGGCGGTCGCGCAAGGCCTCTTCGTCCAGGGGTGGAGCCGCCTGGCGCGGGCGAGTCAGCCGTTCGGCCGACCGCGCGCGCTTGGGCTGCGAATCGGGCATCAAGAGCCACACCGGCGGATGCGATGGCTCTGCTTTGGTTTTCATTCGGTGGTTGGTCTCCCGTGAGTTCGTCTCCATTTTGATGTCCCTGGAGCCAATCAGAACTAGCTCTGTAACTCGGGAAGGATCCGTTCATAGTAATCCAGCGATTCGGGATTGATCAAAGCGTCCCTGTTAAGTACCGGCCTGCCATTGATTATGTTCATGATAGCACTTTCGACCTTTTTCATACTAAAGGTATAAGGAATATCCGGCGCCTCCAGGATCACGGCCGGAACGTGCCGGGGCGAGGCATCTTTCTTCAGTGCTTTTTTGATCTTGTTTTTCAGTTCCTCCGTCAGAGAGAAACCCTCAGTAACCTTTACGAAAAGAATGATGCGCTGATCGCCCTGCCAGGCCTGTCCTATAGCAACACTGTCTGCAATCTCTTCCAGTTCTTCCACTATATTATATATTTCAGCCGTACCTATGCGCACTCCGGCGGGTTTCAAAACGGCATCGGAGCGACCGTAAAAGCTTATGCCCCCTGTGTCGCCGTGTATCACGATATAGTCTCCATGACGCCATACATTCACATCGGGGTAGTAATCAAAATAGGCATTTTTGTACCTTTGGTTATCCGGATCGTTCCAAAAGTAAAGCGGCATGGAAGGAGCAGGAGCCTCACAGACAAGCTCTCCTTGCTGATCGAGTATAGCATTCCCCTCTTCGTCATACGCCTTTACCTTCATTGCCAGGGCCGGCCCCTGTAACTCGCCGGCGTATACCGGGCTGATAGGATTCCCACCGGCAAAACAGCCGTTGATGTCTGTACCACCCGAGATCGAGTTGAAATGCAGGTCTGATTTGATTTCGCGGTATACGTATTCAAAGCCCTCTGCCGAAAGGGCCGACCCGGTCTGTGATATCTGTTTCAACGATGACAGGTCGTAATCCTGACCGGGTTTGACTCCCTGCTTTTGGAGGTAATGAATGTAGGTTGCGCTGGTGCCGAAAACGGCTATCTTTTCATCCTGGATTAATTTCCACATAGCTCCCGTATCAGGATAATTGGGGTTGCCGTCGTACAGCACCACAGTAGCTCCGACCCCCAAGGAGCTCAGTAGCCAGTTCCACATCATCCAACTGCAGGTTGTGATGTACATGATTCTATCTTTACGCTTCAAATCGGTGTGCAACAAAAGCTCTTTCAGGTGGTTGATCAGAACTCCCGCTCCCTGCACCATGCATTTGGGCTTGCCCATAGTTCCGGAGGAGAACATGATATACACGGGATGATCGAAAGGCAACTGTTCAAATTGGAGAGGAAGGTAATCTTCCTCAGCTAGGAAATCCTCGTAATGTACCCCGTTGGGGATCAGGCTGATGTCGGGCTTTTCTGTGGCGTAGGGCACCACAACCACCTTTTCCAGTGAGGGAATTTCCCTCGCCACTTGGGCGGCGTTTCCCAAGGTATTGAAGAGCTTGTTCTTGTAAAAGTAGCCGTCTACAGTGAAGAGAACTTTTGGTTCCACCTGACCGAGACGGTCCAGTGCCGCCGCGGGACCGAGATCGGTAGCGCAGGAGGCCCACGTAGCGCCGATGCTGGTGGCGGCAAGCATAGCGATGGCTGTTTCTATCAAGTTGGGCATATAAGCGGCCACCCGATCTCCCGGGGCAACTCCGATCTCGCGCAGCGATTTAGCCAGGCGCGCCACACTGTCATAGAGTTCTGCGTAGGTCATTGTGGCCGATTTTTGGGTTTCTCCTCTGAATATGAAAGCCAGGTGGTCGTCTCTGTACCTCAAGAGGTTCTCGGCAAAATTCAATCTAGCGCCTCTGAACCACTTTACACCAATAAACTCGCCCGTTAGCAAAGCGGCCTCATCAACCACCTCGCTATAGTTTTGGGAAGCCCTAATCTCGCCAAATTCCCACATGGCCGCCCAAAAGTCCGGTATGTTTTCAACCGACCAATTGTGCAGTTGGGCATACGAGTTGATTTCAAGACCGTGTTTTTCGTTGACAAAAGCAATAAAGCGAGTCATATTGGCCTGACCCTTGCGTTTCTCATCGGGCGCCCAAAGCGGCTTTTTCGCGTTCATGAGCATTCCTCCAAGTTATCAATCATTTGCAGCAATTCTCACTTTGAAACCGAGGAGTGAGCATCCTCAGATGCGGCGCGTTCGGAAACGCGGGCGGCGTTCGGAAACGCGGGCGGCGTTCGGAGACGCGGACGGCGTTTGCAAGACCCAAACCGGCATCTGAGGATGCCTCGCTCGTCAATCTATTGCCAAAATGAGAATCGCTGAATCATCTGTTGACAAACGACTTGCCCATCACTTGCGAGAGTTGCAGTCCAGCGTTCCGCTTCTTCACCAGGTTGACCGAACTGGCGGGGATGAACTGGAGCGCGCCAGGGTCGCAGAAACGAACGCAGATCGGTTCGCCGTCGCACAGGTCGCACTTGATCACCTGCCGGGCTGCGGCGTCAATCCCCATACCACCGAACGGACAGGCGGTCACACACATCTTGCAGCCGATGCACAGATCATAGTTCAGCGTCACCCGGCCCAGGATGGGGTCGCGGGACAGGGCGTCCTTGGGACAGACGGCGATGCAGGGCGCGTCCTCACACTGCTGGCACAACATCGGCAGATTGAACCCTTCCAGCGGCCACTTGATGACGTGGATGCGGGAGCGGCTGGCATTGTTGAAGCCCGTGTGCTTGACCGAACAGGCCATCTCGCACAATCGGCAGCCGGTGCATTTTTCGTGATCTACTAGCAGTATCTTTTCCATAACCAAATTTCTCCTCAAACTAGGATAGCATCCTGAGTAGCTGCGGAACAAAGTGGAGCAGCGTATCGAAGGGTGCGGTCTACTGATATACTGAACGCAAATCAAATGGGTGAATTGCTCCAGTCTCGAAAACATCGCAAGAGGGCCGGAATAGAGGCTTTAGCCGGGTAAACGTGGCAAAACTGGGTCAAATCCGGCTAAAGCCTCCAATCCAAATTCACTCAACTCAATTGCGCTCAGTATAGTATCCAAGGCGCTATTCATTTGCGGAACTTGGGTTTCTTGGCCAACCAACGCAACATATCCCAATCTCCAGCAATCAGCGCCTCCTTCTTCGCCCGCGATCATTTTTTGATTTGCAGTTCGGCCAAAAAGGCATGGTTCTCACCCGGCATCTCTTGTGCAAACATCAGTTCAACGGGTAAACGATGTTTGGTCCAGTCACTCCCTTCTCCTGACTGATGCTCTGCCAGACGTTTCTCCAGATTTATGGTGCGTCCAGTATAATACGAACCATCGGCGCAACGGAGAATATAGACCCCTGGAGTCTGGCAAATTTTCAGAATGCCCACATCTTGGGGTAGGCAACAATAAAGGCGCTAGATATGGGGGTTCGTAGTAGCGGCTTTAGCCGCTTTTGAGCCTTTTGGACGGCTGAAGCCGTCACTACGAACAAAAACGCCAGACTCCAGTTCTTTACATTTTAGCTCGCACGAATGAATATTCTTGATCTCCTGCTTAAAAATCTTTGCGCTCTTTGCGTCTTGGCGGTGAGAACGACTTTTTCAGAGGAGTCATAACTTAAATTTGGAGGTATATCGAACTGTGAAATCTGGTAATACGCTTATTCCCCCTTATGGGGGGGAATTGGTAGATTTGCTGGTATCGCCCGGTGAGCTTGCGCGGCTCAAGAGTTACGCCAACAAACTGCCCTCTATTCAACTTTCGACGCGGGCAGTTTGCGACCTAGAGTTGCTGGCGGTTGGCGCGTTCTCGCCGCTGGATCGCTTTATGGGCAAGCAAGACTATCAACGAGTGCTAGATGAGATGCGGTTGACCAGCGGTCACATCTTTCCCATTCCCATCACACTGCCGGTGGAACCAGGGCCGGCGATTCGGCTGGGGCAAGAGATCGCGCTGCGCAACGACAAGAACAACTTGCTGGCAGTGATGACCATCGAGGAGATCTATGAATGGAACCGCGACGAGGCGGCCCAAAAGGTCTTTGGTTCGCTCGACCTGCGCCATCCGCTGGTGGCCGAGATGCACCGCTGGGGCAAGCTGAATGTCTCTGGCCGGCTGCGGGTGCTGCAACTGCCGCCCCATCACGATTTTCAAGAATTGCGGCGCACGCCGGCAGAGACGCGCGCCTGCCTGGAGAGTTTCGGCCATCAGAACGTGGTCGCTTTCCAGACGCGCAACCCGCTCCACCGCGTGCACGAGGAACTGACCAAACGGGCAGCCGAGGAGGTGGGAGGCGCGCTGCTGCTCCACCCGGTGGTCGGTATGACCAGGCCCGGTGATGTGGATCACTACACGCGAGTGCGCACCTACAAGGCGCTGACCGAGAGGTACTATGACCCCGACCGCATCCTGCTTTCGCTGCTGCCGCTCGCTATGCGGCTGGCCGGTCCCCGCGAGGCGGTGTGGCACGCGCTGATCCGGCGCAACTATGGCGCCAATCACCTGATCGTGGGACGCGACCACGCCGGCCCCGGCAAAGACTCTCAAGGCAATCCATTCTACGGGCCTTACGACGCTCAGGAATTGGCCGAAAAGCACAGTGAAGAACTAGGCGTGAAAGTCGTCCCGTTCCGCATGCTGGTCTATCTGCCAGATGAGGAACGGTACGAGGAAGTAACCAAAGTCCCGGAAGGAGCCAAGACCGCGGCCATCTCTGGGACTCAGGTGCGCGAAGAGTACCTGAACAACGGGCGCAAGTTGCCCACCTGGTTCACCCGGCCAGAGGTGGCCGAGATCCTTTCCGAAAGCTATCCGCCGCGTCACAAGCAGGGAGTTTGCGTCTGGTTCACGGGATTGAGCGGCGCCGGCAAGTCCACGACCGCCGAGGTGCTGACGGTTTTGTTGCAGGAGTATGGCCGCCACGTGACGATGTTGGATGGCGACGTGGTGCGCACTCACCTCTCCAAGGGGCTGGGCTTTAGCAAAGAGGATCGAGACATCAACATTCGCAGGATCGGCTTTGTGGCGGCCGAGATCGTGCGTCACGGCGGTACAGCGATCTGCGCGGCCGTCAGCCCCTACCGTGCGACGCGCAACGACGTGCGGAACATGGTCGGCAAGGAGCATTACGTTGAGGTGTTCGTGGATACGCCACTGGAGGTATGCGAAGATCGAGACGTCAAAGGACTGTACGCCCAAGCGCGGCGCGGAGAGATCAAGAACTTTACCGGAATTGACGACCCGTACGAACCCCCCCGTCACGCCGAAATCGAGCTTGATACAGTAGGCAATACCGCTGAGGGGAACGCTCGCCAGATTCTGGACTATCTGCTTGAGCAAGGTTTCGTCCGGCAGTCGGTGGTGGTCAGCGATGACGCAGCGGATAAAAAACATCCGTAGGAGATTTAGCATGTTCAAGTTCTTGCGCCGGCGGAAACAGCCCAAGGTTATGGTCATTGGCCTGGACTGCGGCGCGCCGGAACTGGTCTTTGACACCTGGCGCGACCAACTACCCAACCTACGCGGATTGATGGAGCGGGGGATTTACGGCAACCTGATGTCCTCCACCCCCGCCATCACCGTGCCGGCCTGGAGTTCGATGCTCAGCAGCAAGGATCCCGGCGTGTTGGGCTTTTACGGCTTCCGCAATCGGGCCGACTATTCCTATGACAAGATGGGAATTGCCATCAGCACAGCCGTCAAAGAGAAACGGGTCTGGGACATACTGGGCGAGGCCGGCAAACACGTCATCGTGGTCGGCGTGCCGCAGACCTACCCGATCCGCCCGGTCAACGGCTGCCTCATCTCTAGCTTTCTCACCCCGTCGGTGGAGAGGCAATATACTCACCCCAACGAGCTGCGCTACGAGATTGATCGCGTACTGGAAGGCGAGGAGTACGACGTGGACGTGCGCCAGTTCCGCACCGAGGACAAGGACTACTTACTCCAACAGATTTACGCGATGAACGAGAAGCAGTTCAAGGTGATGCGTTATCTGCTGGATAACAAGCCGTGGGACTTTTTTATGTTCGTGGACATGGGAGTGGATCGAATTCACCACGGCATGTGGAAGTACCACGACACCACGCACCCCAACCACGAGCCGGGCAACAAGTACCAGCACGCCATCCGCGATTACTACATCCACTTGGACCGGCAGATCGGCACGCTGCTGGAGCGAGTACCCAAAGATACGTTCATCCTGGTCGTCTCCGATCACGGCGTCAAAGCGATGCACGGCGGCATGTGCGTCAACGAGTGGCTGCGCCGTGAGGGCTACCTGACACTGGCGGAGGAGCCAGAGGGGAAGGGAGACGCTGCGCTAATCCGCTTCGGTGATGTAAAAGTGGACTGGGCAAAGACCCAGGTGTGGGGTTCCGGCGGCTACTATGCCCGCATCTTTCTCAACGTGGAAGGGCGCGAACCGCAGGGGACGATCCCGGCCGCGCAGTACGAGCGGTTCCGCGACGAGCTGGCCGAGGCGCTGTGCTCGATCCCCGCGCCGGACGGCAGCGACATCGGGACGCGGGTTTTCAAGCCGCAAGAGATCTATCGGGAAGTACGCAACATTCCGCCCGATCTGATCGTCTATTTTGGCGATCTCTCCTGGCGTTCGGTGGGCAGCTTTGGGCACGGGGGCATCTATACCTTTGAGAACGACACCGGCCCCGACGATGCCAATCACGCCGAGAACGGGATGTTTATCCTGGTCGATCCGGCGGATAGCAGAGGCCAACGTGTGGCGGCCCGCCAGCTTATGGACGTCGCGCCGACGATCCTGGACGCTTTCGGGCTGCCGATTCCGCCGGATATGCAAGGAGGCAAGATGCAGGGTGCAGGATAACGACTTGTACGATCTGGATGCCACACCAGCAGGCCATCGCTCCGGCTTTGTAGCCGTCATCGGGCGGCCCAACGTTGGCAAGTCCACGCTGATGAACCGGTTTGTAGGGCAAAAGGTAGCCATCGTCTCGCCCAAGCCGCAGACCACCCGCAGCCGCATCCTGGGCATCCTCACCCACGAGGATTATCAGGTCATCTTTGTAGATACCCCTGGCTTGCACCATCCACGCCACAAGTTAGGCCAGACGATGGTCGCCACGGCCACCCACGCCATCCCCGACGCCGACGTGGTGCTGTTTCTGGTGGACGTCTCCGTGCCGCCTACTGAGCAGGACCGGGCCATCGCCAAGCTGATCCAAGAGCAGACTCACCATTCCTATGCAAAGGGTAGCGCAGCGGCTCATTCTCATATAAAGGGTAGCGCAGCGACTCATTCCCATATAAAGGGTAGCACAGCGACTCATTCCCATATAAAGGGTAGCACAGCGACTCATTCCCATATAAAGGGTAGCGCAGCGGCTCATTCCCATATAAAGGGTAGCACAGCGACTCATTCCCATATAAAGGGTAGCACAGCGACGGCTTCCGTCATCCTGGTGCTCAATAAAATGGACTTGCTGCCGCCGGATAAAGTTCAGGCGCACACCGAAGCGTATTGGAAAGCGGCGCCATCCCATCAAGAATGGATGATGACGGTCGCCACCGAGGGCAAGAACCTGGACGAGCTGCTGGAACTGATCGTGGCTGCGCTGCCAGAAGGCCCGTGCTACTATCCCGGCGACCAGGTCACCGACCAGACCGAACGGGAGATCGGGGCCGAGCTGATCCGCGAACAAGTGTTGCGCCACATGCGCCAGGAAATACCGCACGCCGTCGCCGTCGTCGTGGAAGAGTTCAAGGAGCGGGAGAACGGCGTGGTTTACGTGGGAGCCAACGTCTTTGTCGAAAAAGACTCTCAAAAGGGCATCATCATCGGCAAGCAAGGACAAATGTTGCGCCAGATCGGGTCGGCGGCGCGGCGCGAGATTGAGCGCATGGCGGGCGGGCAGGTTTATCTCGACCTGTGGGTCAAGGTGCGCAAAAAGTGGCGCTGGGACGAGAGAGAATTGCGTCGTATGGGATATGGGTAAGTAGTACCTTATCGGTGAAATTCTTGCACATTGAGCAAGAATTTGGGAACACAGAGCTTCACAGAGAAGACACAGAGGGACGCAGAGAAAACCTCGGTGAATCTCTGTGTCTGCGAAGCCTCTGTGCTCTCTGTGTCCCTTTTCGGTTCTGGCTTGTCCAGGTTAGGTGTATATTGTGCTTTAGCGTCTGACAATCTATCAACACAATTTAGGAGGAATAAGCAGTATGAAAAACATCTGTGCCATTGGAGTAGGCTACGTGGGCTTGGTCACCGGCGCCTGCATGGCCGACCTGGGCAACCGTGTCGTCTGCCTGAACCGTAACCAGCAAAAGTGCGACAATTTGAAAAAAGGCATCCTGCCCATCTACGAGCCAGGCCTGGAAGAGATCGTGCAGCGCAACTTGAAAGCCGGGCGATTGAGCTTTACCACCTCTTACGACGAGGCGATGGAGGACGCCGAGTTCGTCTTTGTCGCCGTCGGCACCCCCTCTGGTGATGGCGGCGAAGCTGACCTGGCTCACGTCGAGGCCGCCGCGACCGCCGTCGCCAAACGCATCCACCAACCCATCATCATCGTTAACAAATCCACCGTGCCCATCGGCACCGGCGATTGGGTGGCCGGCATTGTGCGCGGCGCAATGCCCGATCCCAACATTCCGTTCTGGGTCGTCTCTAACCCCGAGTTCCTGCGCGAGGGATCCGGTGTCTACGACTGCATGAACCCCGACCGCGTCGTGCTCGGCTCCACCAACCGGGAGGCGGCTAAGCGAGTGGCCGCGCTCTACTACCCGCTGCACGCCGAAACCATCATCACCGACCTGCGCACGGCCGAGATGATCAAATACGCCTCCAACGCATTCCTGGCGACCAAGATATCGTTCATCAACGAGATGTCCAACATCTGCGAATCGCTGGGAGCCGATGTGAAAGAAGTGGCGCGCGGTATGGGCAGCGATAGCCGCATCAGCCCGCAATTTCTGGGGGCCGGCATCGGCTGGGGTGGTTCCTGCTTCCCCAAAGACGTCAAGGCCCTGGCCCACATGGCTTCCACGCACGGCACGCACCCGCAAATGCTGCGGGCGGTGATGGAGATCAACCGCGATCAGCGCAAGCGGTTCGTGACCAAGCTGCGCCACATCCTGGGCGGCTTTCGGGGCAAGACGATCGGGCTGCTGGGTCTCTCGTTCAAGCCCAACACCGACGACATGCGGGACGCCCCCTCGGTCGAGATCATCAACCTGCTGCTGTACGAGGGCGCCGAGATCAAGGGGTACGACCCGGTGGCGATGGAGAACGCGCGCCGCATCCTGGGCGACACCGTCACTTACTGCCAGGACCCCTACGAGGTAGCCGAGGGCGCCGACGCGCTCATGCTGATCTCCGAGTGGAACGAGTTCAAGCAACTGGACATGGAGCGCATCAAAAAGTCAATGCGCCGACCGGTGCTGATGGACGGGCGCAACATTTACGACCCGCGACGCTTACGCGAATTGGGCTTTACCTACCGGGGCATGGGGCGCGGCTACGACGAGGCGGGGCAGCCGAGGTGAGCGCCCCAAATCCCTGCGGTGTTCTTCATACGGTAAGAAACAGATATTGACGGGGTTTTGGGGTTTTCCAAAACTGTTTCTTAGCAGTGGAGGATAGAGGAAAGCGCCGGATGCGATAACGCATCTCGGGTCATAAATTTATTCAGGGCCGCACCACCACTTGATTAAAAATCTCGCCAATGGGGAGGTTTTTAATGTTACGCGCCAACTCTCGCTTGTATGTTGCGCAGGGGCATGGTATAATCCAACGCGCATTAACCCCAAGATGTGGGGTTTTTGTTTCTCTCAGCCCCCATATCTGGCGCGTATTACTCCTTGTTGTCTTTCTGTTGTCGTGCTGAATGGTTTGCTTATAATGTAATGAATGTTGTTAGGCAGTTGTTTCTCGGTCATCATTGAGTGGATAATGCATACCGTTCCCCCATTTACTGGAGGCCAAAGCAATGAAATGTCCTTATTGTGATAGCGTCAAAACACGGGTGATTGATACGTCTCACAGTGCGCGGGGTATACGTCGCCGCCGCGAATGTAGCGCGTGCAAGCGCCGGTTCAGCACGATGGAGCGGGCTATCCTGACCACTCCGCTAGTAGTCAAAAAAGATGACCGGCGAGAGGAATTCAACCGGGAAAAGTTACTCTCGGGCCTGCGTACTGCTTGCACCCGGCGGCCTATCTCGGCCGATGATCTGGAGCGATTGGTGGATCGGGTTGAGAGCCAGATACGCGAACTAGGCAAGACCGAGATTCCCAGTCGCGTGATCGGCGATTTGACTGTCGCGGAACTTGAAGAGATGGACCCAGTCTCTTACATCCGGTATGGCATTGTTTATCTGGGGTTGGATGATCTGGAGGCGGTGCGAGCAGAGATTGATCGCCTGTTGAGAGAACGGGATGGGGCGGCGTGATTTGTCGTGGAGGCAATAGTGTTGGATAGAGTACAATCGAGTGCGGGTTCGTCGCCGACCCAACCAGCGAGGCGCAAGATCGAGTTGACCGAAAACGCGCTGTCCGTCCTAAAGCGGCGCTATGTGCGCAAGGGGACGGACGGCCAGCCGATAGAAACGGTTGAGCAGGTGTTCCGCCGCGTGGCCTCTCACGTTGCGGCAGTCGAAGAGAAGTGGGGGGCGGATGTAGCGGCGGCCGAGGCGGCTTTTTACGATGTTGTGACCGGCCTCCGCTTTATGCCCAACTCGCCGACTTTTACAGGGGCGGGCACTCCGCTGGGGCAATTGGCCGCTTGCTTTGTCCTCTCCATTTCCGACGATATGGGCCGCGAGGAGGATGGTATCTTTCAGACGCTGCGCGACACGGCGCTCATTCAGCAGACGGGTGGTGGAACTGGCTTTTCATTCTCGCGCCTGCGCCCCAAGGGAGCCGTGGTGCATAGCAGCGGAGGGCAAGCTACCGGACCGGTGGGCTTTATGCAAGTCTATGATACTGCCTCCGAGATCGTCAGCCAGGGCGGGGCCAGGCGGGGAGCCAATATGGCCGTGCTGCGGGTAGATCACCCCGACATCCGCGAGTTTATCGCTTGCAAGAGCAAAGAGGGAAGCATCAGTAACTTTAACATCTCTGTCGGCGTGACTGATGCTTTTATGCAAGCTGTGGAGGATGATGGCGCGATTGATTTAATCAACCCCCAGGACGGCGAGATTTGGGAAAGCGCGCGGGCGCGGGTGCTTTTCGAGGAGATCGTCGCCGGGGCGCACCGCAACGGAGAGCCGGGCCTGCTCTTCCTGGACGCGGCCAATCGGCATAACCCCTGCCCGCACCTGGGGGAATATGAGGCGAGCAATCCATGCGGAGAACAATTTTTGCTGCCCTATGAAAATTGTTGCTTAGGCTCGGTCAATCTGGCGCGGCACGTGCGTGAGGCGGGAGACAAGAAGCAAGAGGCGGAAGTAGATTGGGAAAAATTGGCCGAAACAGTCGGGCGCGCTGTCCGCTTTCTGGACGACGTGATCGAGGCCAATGGCTATGTGCCGGCGGTGCCGCAGCTCCAGCAGGCCGCCCAGCGCACGCGCCGCATTGGGTTGGGTATTATGGGATTGGGCGACCTGTTGTATCACTTGCGCGCGCGCTACGGCAGCGACGAGGGCCAGGAGTTGGCGGCCCAGGTGATCGAGTTCATCCGCTACCACGCCATGCGGGCCAGCATCGAACTGGCGCAGGAGCGAGACCCATTCTCCGCCATCCAGGGCAGCATCTACGACCCCGACGATTTGCGCTGGATCCCACCGCAGCCACTCGTCCCCTATACGCGATTGGAAAAGTGGGGACGGCCACCGTTAGACTGGAAGAAGATCGTCGCAGGAATCCGCCGTCACGGCATCCGCAACGCCGCCCAAACGACCGTGGCCCCGACCGGCACAATCGCTACCGTGGCCGGGTGCGAGGCCTACGGCTGCGAGCCGGTCTTTGCGCTGGCCTATACGCGCCACGTGAACGATAACGGTAACGACCTGGAACTCCAATACATCAGCCCGCTCTTTTTGCAGGCGCTGGCAGAAGCCGGGCTGGATGACGCGGCCCGCGAGCGCATTGTGCAACAAGTGATGGCGACCGGAAGTTGCCAGGGAGTTAAAGATGTCCCTCCGGCGGTGCGTGACACCTTTGTCGTCGCTGGCGACATCACAGCCGAGGAACACGTCCGTATGCAGGCGGCGCTGCAAGCATTTGTGGACGCAAGCATCAGCAAGACGGTGAATTTTCCCGCCGCCGCCGTCCCAAAAGACGTGGCGCGGGCCTTTCGGCTGGCCTGGAAATTGGGCTGCAAAGGGCTTACGGTTTACGTCACTGGTTCGCGGGAGAAGGTGGTGCTAGAGACGGAGGAGACGAAAAGACAGGGAGACGAGCGCGCGCGGCAGTTGACGGACAAAGTGCGGCCCCGCCCGCATCGTTTGCCAGGCCAGACCTATCGCCTGGCGACGCCGCTGGGCACGGCCTACACCACCGTCAACGCCAACGGCGACGACGAACCGTTCGAGGTGTTCCTGAACGTGGGCAAGGCCGGGTCGGATACGGCGGCGGTGGCAGAGGCCATCGGGCGGCTGATCTCGCTCATCCTGCGCATTCCCTCGCCGCTCTCGGCGACGCGGCGGCTCAAGCAGGTGGTAAAGCAACTGAAGGGCATCGGCGGTGGTCGCCCGCTGGGCTTTGGCCGCGACCGGGTGCGCAGCCTGCCCGATGGCGTAGCGCAGGTGTTGGCTGAACATCTGGGAATGATGGAGCCTGTTGGTGATGGGAAGGAGACCGAGCAACTGACGCTCTTTCCCACAGGCGACCTGTGCCCCGAGTGTGGCCACGCCGCACTGGTGAACGAGGAAGGCTGTCGCCGCTGCTATGCCTGCGGGTATAGCGAGTGTTGAGTGGGCCGGCGCGCTCTGACCAATTTGTGCCGAAAGATGGTGTACAATCGTATTGACCTTCAGCCCGTAGCTGACCACAATTCATTCACGGGTATTGCTCTTGTCTTGGTAGTGTTCAAATTGAATAAATGAGCTAGGGTTTCACGCTGGACACTTTTTTGCTAATCTGGTATGTTGCTACCTTCCAAATCCATTACTGGGAGGGCAACAGTGAAACAGTGGCGAGATAGGACAAACTTTGAAAGCCGAGTAAAATTTGACGTAACCGTCTAACAAAGCTACGCCTCAAACCGACAAGTTAACCAAACCGCAGATACACGCAGATGTGACTGCTGGAGTCTGGCGTTTTTGTTCGTAGTGACGGCTTCAGCCGTCCAAAAGGCTCAAAAGCGGCTAAAGCCGCTACTACGAACCCCCATATCTAGCGCCTTTATTGTTGCCTACCCCAAGATGTGGGCATTCTGAAAATTTGCCAGACTCGAGTTGAAAAGATACAATTTCACGAATGTTTTCTCATTATTCGAAGCAAAATTTGTGTCATCTGTCCATTTGTGTCATTCGTGATCCAGAGATGTCGGGCGATGAACAAAACTCTAGCTCCCCGCCAGTTCCAGAGGGGCCAGACCCACCATCAGTCGTTTCAGCCCGACTTTTTCAAAGGCCACCGTCACGATCTCGTCGCTCCCGGCGGCGCGGCTCTCTATCACCATCCCCTCGCCAAAGGCCGCGTGCCGCACTCGTTGCCCGGCCTTGAATTGCGGATCGCGAGTTGTGAATTGTGAATTGTGAACGGCGGATGGCGAATTGCCCTGTTTGCTCCCCCACACCCCTGTTCCTCTGTTCTCTTGCCTTTTTGCTTCCCGTCGCTGCCGCCACGATCCGCTGACCAGGTTCGATGGGAGATCGTCCAGAAAGCGGCTGGTTTCCGTGTACTCGCTTTCACCGTAGCGGGTGCGCCGGAAGGCATAAGTCAGAAAAAGTCTGTCCTCCGCCCGCGTCAGGCCGACGTACATCAGCCGCCGCTCCTCGGCCATTTGATCTGGATCGTTGAGGGAGCGACTGTGGGGCAGTATACCCTCCTCCAAGCCAACGATAAAGACGATGGGGAACTCGAGCCCCTTGGCGCTGTGGAGTGTGAGCAGCGTCGGCGCGTCCACCTCCTCGCCGCCCAGGCTGTCTACGTCGGAGACGAGCGCGACGTCGGCCAGGAAATCGGTCAGCGTCAAGTCCTCATAGTCGGCGGCCACGTTGCGCAGCTCTTGCACGTTGGCCCAGCGATCCTCCCCTTCGTCGCTGTCGTCGCGCACATAGTCGTTGTAGCGGGTGTCCTCCAACACGCGGTCTATCAACTGCGCTGCCGTCATACTTTCCCGCGCCGCAACCCAGCCCTCTACCATTTTTAGGAACAGCGTCAGCGCTCGTTGCGCCCGCGTGCCCAGTCCGGCTGGGATTTCCCCGAGTACCTCGTAGACGGAGCACTCGCGCTCCCGTGCCGCGTTTTCCAACACCGTCACCGTCTTTGTGCCGATGGAGCGGCGCGGGACGTTGATCACGCGCGCCATGCTCACGCCCTCGGCAGGGTTGTGGATCAGCCGCAGGAAGGCGATCACGTCCTTGATCTCGCGGCGAGCGTAGAAGCGGGTGGCGCCGACCAGCCGGTAGGGCAGCCCAGCGCGGATGAAAGCATCTTCCAGGGCGCGGGATTGGGCGTTGGTGCGGTACATCACAGCGCAGTCACCGGGCCGTATCCCCGCCTGGGCCGTCAGGCGGGCGATAGTGTCCACGACGAAGCGGGCCTCGTCGTCCTGATCGTACGCCTCGTGGACGACGATCTCTGGCCCGCGCCCGCGCTGCGTAAAAAGCGATTTATCGGTGCGATCGGGGTTGTGGCGGATGACGGCGCGCGCGGCGTCCAGAATCGTCTGGGTGGAGCGATAGTTCTCTTCCAGCAGGATGGTTGTCAGGTCGGGGTGATCGTCACGCAACCGGCGGATGTTGCGATAGTCGGCGCCGCGCCAGGCATAGATTGATTGATCCTCGTCAGCCACACAAAACAGGTTGCGATGCAGCCCCGAAAGCTGCTGTAACAGCGTGTACTGGGCCTGGTTCGTGTCTTGGAACTCGTCCACCAAGACGTGGCGGTAACGCTCCTGGTACTTGGCCAGCACGTCCGGGTTCTGACCGAACGTGCGCGCCGTCACCATCAGCAGATCGTCGAAATCAAGCCCATTGTTCGCCTTCAGCAGCGCCTGGTAGCGCTCGTAGATGCGTTTGACGATCTCATCACGGTAAGAGACAGTGGAATATGCTCCTGGGAGAATCAACTCGTTCTTGGCGCGGGAGATGGCCCCGCGCATTGATTGGGGGCGATACAGTTTGTCGTCGTAGCCCAGTTCTTTGAGGGCCTGCTTGACCAGGCGAAGTTGGTCGTCGGCGTCAAAGATAGCGTAATCGCGCGGGATGCCGGCGGCCTCGTGTTCGCGGCGCAGGATGCGGGCGCAGGCGGCGTGGAAGGTGCCCAACGTCAGGCTGCGAGCGCGGGAGGAACCGAGCAGTTGCTCCAGCCGTGCGCGCATCTCGCGGGCGGCCTTGTTGGTGAACGTGACCGCCATGATGCGCCAGGCCGCCACGTCCATTTCTTGCACCAGCCAGGCGACGCGATGGGTCAGCACACGGGTTTTGCCGCTGCCCGGTCCGGCCAGCACCAATACCGAGCCGTCGGGGGCGGCGACCGCTTTTCGTTGTTGGGGGTTGAGTTTTTTGAGCAGATCCATAGTGGGGCATTGTAACACAGTCGGGCGCGGTACGCCAGTTTTGCGGTTTGGGGAGCTATGAGTTATAATGTTTGGGGAGGTGAAACATGATCATTACTCAAGAATTACAACTCAGCACTCGCGGTCACTGCGACATTCAGGACATCACCCCCCGGGTCGCGGAAGCGGTGAGGGAATCCGAGTTGCGGACGGGCATCGTCACCCTGTTCTGCCCCGGCTCGACCGGCGGCCTGACCACCATCGAGTATGAAAGCGGCGCGCTGGCCGACCTGAAGCAGGTGTTTGACGAGATCGCCCCGCCCGACCGCGACTATCGCCACCACCTGCGTTGGGGAGACGATAACGGTTGCTCTCATGTCCGCGCGGCCCTCGTCGGTCCCTCGCTGACAGTTCCTTTCGTCGAGGGCCGTCTCACGCTGGGCACGTGGCAGCAAATCGTGTTCCTTGATTTCGACACCTGCTCCCGGTCGCGCCGTTTGGTGGTGCAGGTGATGGGGGAGTAGAGGAAGCGGCAAGCGGGCAAGTAGCCAAGTGGAGTAGAGGAGATACGTAATGCCTAATCGCAGAGTGATGGAAGCAGCAGCCAAAGTGCGCCGCAATGCGCGCCCCAAAGCGAAGCGTATCTACCACAAGCACCGTAGAGAGATACGCAGCGCGATCCGCCGGCTGTCAGGTCCCACGCAGGAGGAGCACGATTGGGCCTTTGACTTGCTATCCAGTATGGGGGAATTTGTCGCGCCCGAACTGTTGGAGGCGTTGGCCGATTCAACGTTGGACCCCATCGTGGCCGACGAGGTTGTATCTCTCCTGGGCGCTACCGGCGACGAGCGGGCGCGTAAACCGCTATGGGAGTTTTTCCAGGACAATCTGGATGACCCTGAACGGGCTTCCACTGCCGCGTTGAGCCTGGCCGGCCTGGGGGATGACCGCGTGCTGCCCTATCTGCGCGAGGCGCTGGATGCTGCTGCTGATGATGAACTGGTCGCCAATGCTGTCGCCAGTATGATTATGCTGGGGGAGCAAGAGGACATCCCTCATTTGCGTCAGGTACACCGCCGCCACCGCGCCAACCGTGAGATTCGTATGGGTATTGCTAATGCCGTGCTCACCATCGTGGGGGAGGCGGATCAGCGCTCCTTCAACCGGACGATGGACAAGATTCAGGGCAGCTTTGCCGACCGTGACTTGTGGGACGATATCTGGCACATTCTGGATAGCGAGTTTGGCGAGGGGCATCATACGGTGCATTGATGGCCGAGTGCACGAATGTGCGAATTGCGACTGCGACTGTGACTGACTGGTTATGAACACATCATCATCCTCTTCATCTCTAGATAAACCAAGCAGGCCGGTTTTCCCTCTGCCGTGGCTCGTTGTTCTGCTGGCGATGATGGCGCTCGTGATGTTTATCGCCGCTACGCCTGGCGGGCTGCTGACCAAAGCGGATATGGTCGGTTACGCCGTTTGCCACCGCATCGGGTCGCACTCTTTCGCCATCGGTGGGCGGCAGCTCCCGCTCTGCGCACGCTGTACGGGTACTTTTATCGGCGCGCTGGTTGGGTTCTTGGGACAGGCGGTGGTGTTGCGGCGGCGGCGCGCTTCCGAGTTCCCTCCCGCGTTCATCATTGTTCTCTTGGTCATCTTTACTCTGCTGTGGGCGTCCGATGGCCTCAATTCCTATGTGCAGCTCATCGGCGGCCCGCATCTTTACGAACCCCGGAACTGGCTGCGGTTGACCACCGGCGCGTTGAACGGGTTGACGATGAGCGCGCTCGTCTATCCGGTCTTTAACTTTACCCTGTGGCGACGTCCGGTCCCCGAGCGCGCGATTCGCGGCCTGCGCGATCTGGGCGTGCTGGTTCTGCTCGAGGCCGGGCTGGTCGGGCTGACGCTCACCGGGTGGTCTTTCTTGCTCTACCCGCTGGCGCTGTTGAGCGCGTTGGGGGTGCTGACCTTGCTAACCAGCGTCACCAGCATGTTGCTGGTGATGCTCGTGCGGCGTGACAATATGGTCGAGACCTGGCGCGAGGCCATCATCCCCCTGTTGGCCGGGCTGACGGTGGCCCTCATTCAGGTGGGCGTGATTGATGGGGTGAGATACGCGCTCACCGGTACGCTCACCGGCATTCCGCCGCTGCGATAGCGGTTGCACTGTGCGCGCACCTGGGATATAATCTGAACACGCGAGACGCACAAATAGATTTTAAGGAGAAGATACGATGGATATTGGCAAAGCGTTCGGGTTCGTGTTCGAAGACGAGGATTGGGTGAGCAAGTTGCTTCTTGGTTCGGTGATTCTGTTGATTCCTATCTTTGGCATGTTCGCGCTGATAGGGTATACCATCGCCATCATTCGCAACGTCAAGGCCGGCGATCCGCGTCCTTTGCCCGTGTGGCAAGATATGGGACGCTATTTTATGGACGGGTTGATGTTTTGGGTCGCCAACTTGCTTTACACGCTGCCCATGTGGATTTTCGCGTGCCCAATTGCGGTGATTTGGGGGCTGCCCGCGCTCGCCGGTGAGAGCGAAGACCTGATGGCTATCCTGGCCGGCGTATCAGGGATCGTGAGCCTGGGATTGGCTTGCCTGATGTCTCTGTACGGCATTGTCCTGGCGCTCTTGATGCCCGTGTTGCAGATACGGTATGCAGAGACCGGCGAGTTTGGAGACTGCCTGCGGGTGGGCGAGGTCTTTCGCTTCCTGTTCGCCAACATCGGGCCTATCATCATCAGCCAGGCGCTCATGTGGGTGACGGGTGTGGTCGTTGGCGTTGTGTTCAGCGTGGTGGTTGGCGTGTTGAGCATGATCCCCATCTGTGGGTGGATTTTAGCGCCTGCGCTCGGTTTGTTGATGCTGCCCTTTGGCGTCTGGCTGATGCTCTTTTCCGCCCACTTGTATGGGCAGATCGCCCAACGGGACAGCGCGGTTCCCGTGATGGCGTAAAATGGGGACAGCTTTTCTGGCTCTGGCGACCGCTTTCGGCCTTTCGACCTCGGCCGGGTTGAACGCCTACATCCCGCTCCTCGTTGTCGCACTGTTGGCCCGGCTCACTTCACTGATTTCGCTCAACGCGCCCTACGACGCGTTGAGCAGTTGGTGGGTCATCGGCGTGTTGGGCGTGCTACTAATCATCGAGATATTGGTGGACAAGATCCCCGCCGCCGACACTGCCAACGACATCATCCAGACCTTTATCCGGCCGGCAGCGGGCGCGATCCTCTTTGCCGCCACGACGAACACCATCGGCGTTCACCCCGTTCTGGCCGCCGTCTGCGGCGTGATCCTGGCCGGCGGCGTGCACGCCGTCAAGGCGGGAGGGCGGCCGGTGGTGGCCTCTCTGACGGCGGGGGCGGGTAATCCGATCGTGAGCACGGTTGAGGATGCGATCTCACTGACGCTGTCGCTGCTGGCTATCGTGGCTCCCTACCTGGTAGCCGCTTTGCTTATGATCTTGTTGGCGCTGTTCGCGTGGTGGTACGCGCGCCGGCGACGGCGGCGCGCGAATCCCTGGTAGGACAAGATGCCATTTTATCCAACATAATTTGAAAGGAGAAAACGATGGAAGAAACCCCTTACATCTATGATGAATCTGATGCCCCTGCGAGCAAAGGCAAGATGGCCCCCTGGATGATCGTGTTGCTGGTCGTCCTGGCCCTGTGCTGCCTGTTGGTCGTGCTGCCCTTCTGTGTCATCGCGATCTTGAGTTTGCTAGGCCCGGCTGTTGGCGACGTTTTCAGCGACATCATTCTCAGTATATAACATCCTACCGGAGCGCCAGCCCTGGCGGACGAACATCAGCGGCGACTGGCTGACTCTGCGGCGAGTATGACGTTCTGCTTCGATCTCCACGCCACCGATGGTAGCGCCCGCGCCGGGTTGCTCCATACCCCCCACGGGCAAGTGGCCACGCCGGTCTTTATGCCCGTCGGCACCCAGGCCGCCGTCAAGGCCGTCTCCCCGCGCGACCTAGACGACCTGGGTGCGACGGTCGTTCTGGCTAACACCTATCACCTCTACCTGCGCCCCGGCGACGAGCGCATCGCCAGGCTGGGCGGCCTGCACACGTTTATGGGCTGGGACGGCCCCATCCTCACCGACTCTGGAGGCTTTCAGGTTTTTAGCCTATCTCAGTGGCGCGAGATTGACGCTGGCGGTGTCACCTTTCGCTCCCACGTGGATGGTTCCGCGCACCGCTTCACCCCGGAGAAAGCCATCGCCATCCAAGAGAACCTGGGAGCCGACATCATCGTCTGCTTTGACGAGTGTGCGCCCCCGGACGATTACGACTATAATGTGCAGGCGCTGGCTCGCACCCACGCCTGGGCGCAAGCGTGCCAGGCCGCCAAGACCCGCGATGACCAAGCCCTCTTTGGCATCGTTCAGGGCGGCGTCTTTGCCGATTTGCGGGCGCAATCGGCCCGTTTCCTCACCGGCCTGGGTTTTGACGGCTATGCTATTGGCGGTCTGAGCGTGGGCGAGACCAAGGAGCAGATGCACGCCTCGCTTGAAGCGGTGGATCCACTACTGCCGGCCGACCGGCCGCGTTACCTGATGGGCGTCGGCACGCCGCAAGACCTGGTCGAGTGCGTGGCGCGGGGAGTGGACATGTTCGATTGCGTCCTGCCCACGCGCATGGCGCGCACCGGGACGGCGCTGACCCGCGCCGGACGGCTCAACCTGCGCAACGCCCGCTTCGCCGACGACCCCGCGCCTATTGAGCCGGGCTGTGCCTGCTACGCCTGTACGCACTTTAGCCGCGCCTACCTGCGCCACCTGGTCAAATCCAAAGAGATATTGGCCCACCAGTTGATTTCGATCCACAACCTTCACCTGCTGCTCACCATCGCCCGCGAACTCCGCCAAGCTGTCATGGAAGGGCGGTTCCAGGCGTATCGAGAAGAGTTCTGGCGGCTGTGCGAATGAGCGGCGGGAGCCTCGATTTGTTATTTGCAAACTTGCCAACTTGCAGACTTGTAAACTTGACTTTATACTGAACACTTTTTCAGAGGTGTCAAAAGCAGTTACACAGAGAGCGCAGAGAAGGCACAGAGATTCACAGAGACATTGAAAATCAGACGATTTGATGAAAGCGCCACTTTACACTGATGACTCGCCTGAAAAAAGGTCATCTAACCACAGAGACACAGAGGGCACGGAGAAAATTCGATGTCTAGTTTAAGAAAATTTCACTCTGCGCGTCAAAAAGTTTTTTTCAAGGCCAAGTTTAAAATCTCTGTGCTCTCTGTGTCCCTGTGGTGAAATTTCTGGTTTTTTCAGTAGAGTCACTGATAGACTCTCAAAAACCTCTGTGCGTCTCGGTGAATTCTCCGTGAATCTCTGTGTAATCATGAACTTGGCAAAAGTGTCCGGTAGCAAAAACTTGACCAGGAGCAAAACTTGTGAATCTCTTTCAGGCTTTTTTTCTTGGCGTCCTTCAGGGTGCAACCGAGTTTTTGCCCGTCAGCAGTTCTGGTCATCTGGTGCTCGCGCCCTGGCTCTTGGGCTGGGACTCTCCCGGCCTGGCCTTTGACGCCGTTGTGCATTGGGGCACGGCGCTGGCCGTCGTTGTTTACTTTTGGCGCGATTGGGTCGCTATCGTTCGGGCGGCTTTCCGTTCCCTGTTGGAGCGCTCGCTGGAGGATTCCCAGGCCCGGCTGGCATGGTTCATTCTATTGGGAACGATCCCGGCGGCCCTGATCGGCTACCTGCTGGAGGATTTCTTCGAGGGAATGTTTGCCCGTCCCGTCGCGGCGGCTGGCTTTCTGCTGATCACAGCCGCGATTTTGGCCGCCAGCGAGCGCTTGGGTCGCCGCGAGCGTGACCTGGATACGCTGACCTGGCTCGATGCTCTGCTGGTAGGGTTGGCTCAGGCATTGGCGATTCTCCCCGGCATCTCCCGCTCCGGCTCGACCATCGCGGCCGGGCTGGCGCGCGGCCTGCGGCGGGAGCTGTCTGCCCGCTTTAGCTTTCTCCTGGCGACTCCCATCATCCTCGGCGCGGGACTGCTCAAGGTGGTGGGCCTGGCCCGGATGGGCGGGCTGGCTGCGCAAGCCCCGGCGCTCGTTGTTGGTTTTGTGACAGCGGGCCTCGTCGGGTTCGGCTGCATCCACTTTTTGATGGGCTACCTGCAGCGCCGCCGTCTCTATCCTTTCGCCGTCTACTGCGCGGTTGCGGGCGCAGTTTGCCTGTTCGCGGCGTTGGCGCGAGGAGTGTAAGCAATGGTAACTTGTTGGCCCCTTTGAAGCGCGGTATAATTGGAGCATGAATTATCCTTGCCGCTTTTTGCACCTTGCATTCTGTACCTTGCTTCTTGCAGCCTGCGCTCCTCAACCCCTCATCGTCACCCGCGAGCCAGTTACACTGCGATTGGCGGCCGCCGATTCCTGCGGGCCGCTGGTTGATGAACTGGCCGCCGCTTACGAAGAATTCTACCCCTGGATCACGATCGAGATCGTCGGCGTCTTTAACTCTGCCATAACCGAGCAGATGTTGCTGGCAGGCGGGGCCGATTTGGCGTTGCTTTCGTGGGTGGGGGAAGGCGCTGATGAAGAGGGGCTATGGGTACAACCCTTCGCCCGCGATGGCGTCGCCATCATCGTTCACCCGGATATGCCGTTTGCAGAGACCGGGCTGGCGCATCTGCAAGAAATCTACCAGGGGCGAGTGCAGGAGTGGGGCGGGGTGGTGCTGACCGTCGTCAGCCGCGAGGAAGGCTCTGGCGCTCGCGATGTCTTTGAAAACATAGTGTTGGGCAACCGCGACGTCACGCGCACCGCCGTGGTAATGTCCTCCGGCGAGTCCGTCGTCGAGTACGTGGCGCGCACGCCGGGCGCCATTGGTTACATCTCGACGTTGCTGCTCAGTGGATCCGATGGGGTATTGGTGCTGCCGGTCGAGGGGGTTGCGCCGGTAGCCGGTACGATCTCTGGCGAGAGTTATCCGCTTTCGCGCTCGCTCTACCTGGCGACCGTCGGCGAACCAACCGGCGCGGCCCGCGAGTTCGCCCAGTGGGTGCTGAGGCGCTTTCAGGGAAAATAATTCGCGTGTACAAAACCCTAACCTGGACAAGCCAGAACCGAAAAGGGACACAGAGACCACAGAGGCTTCGCAGATACAGAGATTCACCGAGTTTTTCTCTATGCCCCTCTGTGTTTTCTCTGTGTTCCCAAATTCTTGCTCAATGTGCAAGCAGCAATTCCCGTTTTGTAGCCGCGATTTCCAAATCGCGTGTATTTTTCCACGTAAAGCGCCCTGCGCGATTGCGAAATCGCGCTACGACCTGACTTTTCCCCCATAACGGGAATTGCTGATGTGCAAGGATTTCGCCGATAAGGTACTAAAGGCTTCCCGAAACCTTTAGGGTGTGGTGAGGTGCATTATGACGGAACAACAGGGCACTATTCTGATCGTGGACGACACCCTAGCCAATTTGCAACTGTTATCCAAGATATTAACTATGCAAGGCTACGAGGTGCGCACCGCGAACAACGGCGCACGGGCGTTAGAGGCCATGGAGACCAGTCTCCCCGACCTGATCCTGCTCGACATCATGATGCCCGGGATGAACGGTTACGAGGTCTGCAAACGGTTGAAGGCGGATGAACGAACCCGCGACGTTCCAGTCCTCTTTATCAGCGCGCTGGGTGCAACGAAGGACAAGCTCAATGCCTTTGCCGCCGGAGGTGTGGACTATATTGTCAAACCGTTTCAGAATGATGAGGTCAAGGTCCGTGTCAAAGTACACTTGGCTTTGCGAAACGCGCAAGAGAAGCTCGAGGAGAAAAACGTCCAACTTGAACAGGTCAATAATGATCTGATCCGCGAGGTCGCCGAGCGCAAACGGACGGAGGAAGCGTTACGCCTCCACGCCGCGCGCCTTAAAACCCAGCGCGAACTCCATCAATCCGTCCTGGCCGCTCGCTCGTCGGAGACCATCGCTATGGCGGCCATAGGCCGTATTCGGCAACTGACGCCTTGTCAGCGTGCCGCTGTCATAATGATTGGAGAGAACGGCCTGATCCAGACCTTGGCGGCAGAGTCGAGCGGTGAAATCAGGCCGATCAGTGTAAATATCTACCGCGAACTGTTCGATGATTTTTCTTTGAGCGACGGTCGAGTTCGAGGGAGTGATGACCTGACTTCGCTCCCTCGACGCTCATCCATGCAGCAGGCGCTGTACGCAGCGGGTGTGCGTTCCTACATACTTGTGCCTTTGTTGGTGCAGGGGGAACCGGTCGGCGCTTTGCACCTGGAAGCAAACTATCCCAGTGCCTTCACCCACAATCATATCACCATTGCCGCTGAAATAGCCGTCTCGCTGGAGATGGCGATCCGGCAGGCCAAGCTGTATGAACAAGCGCAGCGAGAAAGGCAAAGGGCTGACGAACTCTTGTTGAACATCTTGCCTGCCAGCATTGCTGACGACCTGAAAGAAACGGGCAAGACCACGCCACAGATTTTTGAGAACGTCACGGTTTGTTTCTCAGACATCGTTGGCTTTACACTCATCTCTTCTCAGCACGAGCCAGAGTTTGTGATTGGCGAGTTGAACGAGATGTTTACTGCCTTTGACAATATAATGGAGAGCAACCAATGCGAGCGCATCAAGACGACCGGCGACGCTTATCTGGCCGTGTGCGGAATGCCGGAGGAGAACGAGGATCACGCTTATAACATCGTCCAATCCGCTATTGAGATGATCGAATATCTAAAGGCCCGCGGCGAGCGTTCGAAAGTCAAGTGGCAAATGAGAATCGGCGTCCATTCCGGCTCAGTCGTTGGCGGCGTCGTTGGGATAAAGAAATACATCTACGACGTGTTTGGCGATACGATTAACACGGCGTCGAGGATGGAAAGCTATTCCGAGTCGATGAGGGTAAATGTCTCCGAGGTGACACATCGCTTTGTGAAAGACAAATTTCGTTTTACCGAAAGAGACACAATCAAAGTTAAAGGCAAAGGCAAAATGCGGATGTATTTTGTGGATGGGTGAGAGAAACGAAAGACCCCGATGAACCCGTATCGTGTTTAACTAAAATGTGTGTGGAGATCAAAGCAGGAGGTAATGATGGGAGGCGATTTGAATAATTTGAACAACTTGTATCAGGCGTGGGAGCAGACTGCGCTGCAAGAAACCCTCGACCGGCATCCCGAACGGCAAGAGGAATTTATCACCACCTCGAGCGAGTTGGTCGAGCGACTGTACACCCCCCTAGACTTGGACGGGGGCTATGTGGAGAAATTAGGCTTCCCCGGCGAGTATCCTTTCACCCGGGGCGTCCACCCCACCATGCACCGGGGGCGGCTGTGGACAATGCGCATGTTCGCCGGGTTCGGCGCGGCCGAGGAGACCAACGCCCGCTTCAAGTATCTGCTGGAGCAGGGACAGACCGGCCTTTCCGTCGCTTTCGACCTGCCGACGCTTTACGGCTATGACAGCGACGCGCCGGAGGCGGAGGGAGAGTTTGGCAAGTGTGGCGTGGCTGTCTCCTCGCTGCGCGATATGCAAGTTCTCTTTGACGGCATCCCGCTGGACAAAGTGACCACTTCGATGACCATCAACAGCCCGGCGGCCATCACCTGGGCCATGTACATCGCCGCTGCTGAAAAGCAGGGTGTGCCGATGCACAAACTCGGCGGCACCATCCAGAACGACATCCTCAAAGAGTACATCGCTCAGAAGGAATACATATTTCCACCGCAGCCTTCGATGCGGTTGGTGACGGATACGGTCGAGTTTGGGACCGCACACTTGCCGAAGTGGAATACCATCTCTATCTCCGGCTACCACATCCGCGAGGCCGGTTCGACGGCGGCGCAGGAATTGGCCTTCACTCTGGCCGATGGGATGGAGTACGTACGCTGGGCGCTGGAGCGCGGGCTGGACGTGGATGCTTTCGCGCCGCGTCTTTCATTCTTTTTCAACTGTCACAATGATTTTTTGGAAGAGATTGCCAAATTTCGCGCCGCCCGGCGAATATGGGCGCGCGAGATGCGCGAGACCTTTGGCGCACAGGACCCGCGTTCCTGGTGGCTGCGCTTTCATACTCAGACCGCCGGCTGTTCGCTCTCCGCGCAGCAACCAGAGATCAACATCGCGCGGGTGGCGATCCAGGCGCTGGCGGCGGTGCTGGGCGGGACGCAATCGCTGCACACCAACAGTATGGATGAGGCGCTGGCCCTCCCCAGCGAGCACGCCGTCACCATCGCGCTGCGCACTCAGCAGATCATCGCTCACGAGAGCGGCGCCACCAACACCGTGGACCCGTTGGGCGGTTCCTACGCCATCGAAGCGCTCACCGACCGCATGGAGCGGCAGGCTTACGCTTACTTTGAAAGGGCCGCAGCGTTGGGCGGGATCATCCCGGCTCTTGAGGTCGGCTTTTTCCAGCAAGAGATCGCCGACGCCGCCTACCGTTACCAGCGCGAAATTGACGAGCGCAAACGCATCGTGGTGGGAGTCAACGAGTACACGGAGGACGTACCTTTACAGATCCCGCTGTTGAAAATGGACCCGCAAGGGTACGAGCGTCAGTGTGCAAGATTGGCCCAGGTGCGGGAGGAGCGGGATAGCGGCGCCGTGGGACAGGCGCTAGACCGGCTGCGCATTGCCGCCCAGGGTACGGAGAACACGATGCCCTACATACTGGATGCCGTGCGCGTCTATGCCACGTTGCAAGAGATGATGGACGTTTTTCGGAAAGTCTTTGGTCTGTATCGCGAGCCAATGATCGTGTAGATGCCAAGGAATCAGTTTTTCATTTTGTTTGGAAGCGACATTCGTCAGCCAAAAGCCCTCAATGGATATGACCACTTTAAGGAACTGATTCAGGTCAACCGGTTTGGTGATCTAGTGCAATTGGCGTGCAGGTCGTAGGTGTGGAGGATGCTTTCTGTTGGGCCGAGCTTCAGGCGGCGCTCCAGAGTGGACGAGCATTGAAGAATACGAAGAAGAACAATTCGTGCGAGAGGAGTGACGAGAAATGAAAGGTATCTCTCACTTTGCGACAGGCGTGGCATTGGCGACATTTTTCCCCGAAATCGTCCAGGCCGCAGCGGAAGGATCGCTCCTGCCGATGTTGGGCGGCGTCGGCGGCATCCTGCCAGATACGCTCGATTTCAAGTTCGCGCGCTATTTTGAAAAGTACGACCTAGAGATTGACCCCGGCTCCGACCCCGATCCCGAGGCCATCGCGGACGCGCTGACCGGCGCGATGCGCCGGGCCTATGAGGAAGACAAGTCGCAGAACGTTATGGCGCACACCATCAAGCTGGGCGCCGACCTGTGGCGCGAGTATGCGATTCGCTTCGACCCGGAGAGCGGGGAGGTCGGTGTGCGCGTCGGCCCACTGGTCAATACCGGTCAGGTGCCACTGCCCGGCTCGGAGCCAGAGGGCGTAGCCGAGGCGCGGCGCAAGCTGGGCGTGCCGCTGGTGCATACCTATAGCTCAGAGTACAAGGTCAACATTTTTAGCGGGCCGTCCTTCCGTTTTGAGCGCGAGGGGGATCAACTCTACGTTCATTTCTTGGACTGGCACCGGCGCTGGTCCCACAGCCTGACGCTTGCGGCGGTGGTCGGCGCGCTGATGGGGTTGTTCGTCGGCCTGGTCGCTGGTTGGAACACGGGTCTGTGGGCCGGCCTGGTGACGGGCTTGGGCTTTGCCGGGCACGTGTTAGAGGATCAACTGGGCTACATGGGCAGTAATCTATTTTGGCCCTTTACCAAAAAGCGGTCGCCCGGCCTGAAACTGGTTCACTCTGGCGATGCCATCCCCAACTTTCTCACCGTCTGGATGTCGGCCGCGCTGATCCTGTTCAATCTGGATCGCTTCTCGGCCCAGCCCCGGCTGGATCCGTTGTGGTTCCTGGGCCTGGCGGTGGCGCTGCCTCTGGTAGTGTTGGGTGGAATTTACTTTTGGCAAAAGTCGCGGCCCCGGCCCGGCCAGGATTCGGTAGAGGCCCAGCGTCAGGCGGACATGATCGCTGAGACAGAAGAAGTCGAGATCGCGTAGGACAGTGTAGGCGAGGTTTCCATACCTCGCAGCGCGCTATGGAAAGCGCGGCTACGTCTGGTGTAATAGGAGGCAAACGATGAGACGAGCAATGTGGCTGACAGTCGCCTGCCTGCTGGGTGGGCTGATGGTAATAGCGATGACAAGCGGGCTGCGCACGCACGTGCAAGCAGCCGACGTAAAGCCAGCGCCCTCCCTAGCGCTGCTCCGCGCGACGACGGCTAACGCGGGCGACGTGGTGATCAACGAGGTGGCGTGGATGGGTACGGCGGCAAACTCTTCTGACGAGTGGATTGAACTCTACAACACCACTGGCTCGTCCATTGACATCGGTAACTGGTCAATTTATGGAGCAGATACGGGCGTATGCCTCAATTTCTACGACGCCGATGGCTCCATAACCACAACCGTCCCTGCGCACGGTTATTTGATTTATGCCAACGAGAGTGACAACGTCAATGACCCTGCTGGGACAAGCATAGTGGATATTTGGGATACAAGCATAGGTATGAACAACTCCTCTCCGGGGCAGATAATTCTCTACGACGGACCGAACTGTGGAGGTAATACAATTGACACAGCCAACCAGAATACGGGCAATTGGTTTGCCGGCGATTCTGGAGACACAAGAACGATGGAACGGAAGGATCCCACCGATTCAGGTACAGACGGATCTAATTGGGCGACCAACGATCCCAACATAGCCCAAAATGGATTTGACGCGAACGACGCTGACATCAACGGCACGCCCAAAGCCCGAAACTCCTGCTACCAGTCACAGGCCGCCGACCTCGTCATTATCAAGAGCGGCCCCGCCAACGTGGAGACCGGAAGCGCCATCACCTACTACATCACCCTCAGCAACACCGGCGTCGTCACTGCTACCGATGTGCGCGTGACCGACACGCTCCCCGCCGAGGTGGAATTCGTCGCCCAGACCAGCAGCCTCACCTTTACCCAGCCGGGCGGCGCGCTCGTCTGGGATGCGGGTGACGTTCCCACCGAAACTCACTACACCATTACCGTCACCGGTCACGTGAGTGATACGGCCACAGGCTCGTTCACCAACCACGTCACCGCCACGACCAGCGCCAGCGAGACGGTGGCGGCGAATAACAGCGCGGCTTTCACTACCACCATTCTCCCCCCCGTGCGCATCTATGCGCTGGCCCCGGCAAACTATGGAGGAAGTGAGGAGGCCGCCGCTCTCATCAACTATGGCGCCTACACCGTCTCCCTGGACGGGTGGCGGCTCAACGACGAGCCTGAGGTCGGCGGAGTATCCTTCCCCACCACCGCCACCATCGGGGCGGGGCGGATCCTCTGGGTAGCAGAAGACGCCGACGGTTTTTACTCCGTCTGGGGATTCGACGCCGACTGGGCCGCCACAGCCATCACCCGACCTGTGCCCACATTGGGCATGGCTTGGCCCTATGGGCTTCTCAGCAATGAGGGCGACGCCATCTACCTGCTGGACGCCAGCGATAACGTCGTGGACGCGCTGGCATACGGCACAGGAACAGCCTCTCAGAGCTGGCAAGGCTCGTCAGTTCCATACAAATATGCCGGCTACGGCGACGGTCAGGTACTCTACCGCAAACTGGCTCAATCCACCGGCCTCCCTGTCCCTGATACCGACACCGCCGCCGACTGGGCGCAGGACGGGGCCGACCCCATCAACGGGCGCAAGCTGCGCTACCCCGGCTGGGATTTGGAGGAGCTATTCTTCCCGGCCGAGATCACAGCCACCGCCAACATCACACTGGCGGTCGCCCCGGAAGGGACGCTGGACGTGGTCTCGCAGACCATCGCCTCGGCCCAACACACGCTGCTGATCGAGGCATACACGCTCAAGAGCGTCCCCCTCTACGAGGCAATCAACGCCCGCATCCAGGCCGGCGTCGCTGTGACCATCCTGCTGGAAAGCGGCCCGGCGGGTGGCGGGATAGACGACACAGAGAAATGGATCGTCGAACAACTATACCCAACTGCCACTATCTACTTTATCGGCGCGACCGCCCCGCGTTACGCTTACCAGCACGCCAAATTCATTCTGGTGGACGATGACCTGGCGCTGGTGAGCACTGATAACTTTGGCGAATCCTCAATGCCCTCCGACCGCAAAGATAACGGCACAATGGGCCATCGCGGCTTTGTGGCCGTGACCGACAGCCCCGGCGTCATCGCTCGCCTGGCGGACATTTTCCGCCGCGACTGCGACCCGGCGCGCCACCTGGACGTGGCGGTCTATGACGGTTCTTTCAGCCCCGATACTCCCCTGCCTGAGCCGGACTGGACGACCTACACAGCCCCGTTCGCCGATCCACTGGCGACGACGGCCGACCACATCACCGTGCTCCACGCGCCAGAGAACACGCTGCGCGACCAGGATGCGCTCCTGGGGTTGCTGGGCAGCGCAGGCAACGGAGATCAAATCGCGGTGATGCAAATGGCCGAGCCGTTCACCTGGACCGTCGGCGCGGGCGATGCGGGCCTTAACCCCCGCCTGCAGGCCCTTGTCGCAGCGAGCTGGGCCGGGGCTCAAGTGCGCGTCCTGCTGGACGCCTACTACGACGACCCCCTGGCCGCCAATGGGAACACGGCCGCCTGCCTGCGCCTCAACGCCATCGCCGCCCAGGAGAGCCTGAATCTCGCCTGCCGTCTGGCGAACGTCACCGGATTGGGCATCCACGCCAAAGTGTTCCTGGTGAGCAAAGGGGGCGAGCGATGGGTGCACCTGGGCAGCATCAACGGGGGGGAGAACTCGAACAAACGCAACCGCGAGGTGGCGCTCCAGTTCTGCTCATCGGGGGCGTACAACCGAATGCTGCAAGTCTTTGACTATGACTGGGAGCGCGGCCACGGCCCGATGGTCCACCGCGTCCACTTGCCGCTGGTCATGCGCGATTACTTCGGCCCGGCCGACTATCCCCTCATCAGCGAGGTCTTTATCAACCCCGACGGCGATGAAACAAAAGAGGAGTGGATCGAGATCTACAATCCCGGTGACACGACCGGCATCGCTGGCTGGACACTGGGGGACGCGATCGACACGGGGGACTATAAGGACGGGCGCTACGCTTTCCCCGGTGGGGCGCAACTAGCTCACGATCAAGTGATCGTAGCGGCAGCCTGCGCGACGAGCTTTTCCACCTCTTACGGCAAAAACCCCGATTACGAGTGGACGAACTGCGACGCCGCCGTACCTGACCTGACGCCCGCCGGCTCGTGGGATGGCTTTGGCATGGCGATGGGTAACACAAGCGACGAGGCGATGCTTCTCAACGGCAGTGGTGTGCGGGTAGATAGCGCGGCCTGGGGCGGCGCCTCCCGTGCTGGCGTGACGCCTTTCACCGACTTTGAGGCCCCTTTCTCCTCCGGTGCCTCTCTCAAAAGGTATCCGCCCGACACCGACCGCGACGATTGCTCTCGCGACTTTTACACTAGCTACAGCCCCTCACCGGGGGTGGTGGCGGGAAATTGAAAATTAGGAAAAGTGACAAGGACGGAGCAATAAATGGATGAACAAGAGCTTATCAGGCGATATCAGGCCGGGGAACACGACTTTTCCAAGTCTGACCTGCGCGGAGTTGATCTGCGCGGGACCGACCTGAACAAGATATTCCTATTCAAGGCCAGCCTGCGCGGGGCCGACCTGAGCCAAGCCAACCTGAACAAGGCCAACCTGTTCGAGACCGACCTGCGCCAGGCCGACCTGCGCGGCGTCAAACTGCGTCAGGGGGCTGTCCTCAGCAGAGCCGACTTGAGCAAGGCCGACTTGAGCGGGGCCGACTTGAGCGGGGCCGGCCTGTACGAGACCGACCTGCGTGGGACCGACCTGAACAGGACCTTTCTTTTCAACGTCTATATGCGCAAGGCTGACCTGCGTGGAGCCGATCTATACAAGGTCAACCTGAGCGAGGCCATCCTGCGCGGGGCCAACCTGCGCGGAACCAGCCTGAGCGGGGCCAACCTGCGCGGGGCCAACCTGCGCAGGGCCGACCTGCGCGGGGCCGATTTGGGAGGGGCCAACCTGCGCGGGGCCGATCTGCGCAAGGTCAACCTAAGCTCCGCTTACCTGGGAGGGGCCATATTGGACGAGGCCGCACAGCTTGATGAGCGCTACCGCCTCGTCTTGGAGGCCATCACCCACGGGTCGCCGGCCCGTAATCTGAGTGGAGTTGACCTGCGCGAGGCTGACCTGCGCGGGGCCAATTTGAAAAAAGCAAACCTGCGCGGGGCCGACCTGCGCGGAGCCAACCTGCGTCAAGCCAGCCTGGACGGGGCCGACCTGGGAGGGGTCAATCTGAGTGGGGCCGACCTGCGCAGAGCCAGCCTAAACAACACTTACCTGGCGGGAGCCATATTGGACGAGGTCACACAGCTCAACGAGCGCTACCGCTTGGCCTGGGAGATCATCACCCACGGCGCGCCGGCCCGCGATCTGAGCGGGGTTGACCTGCGCAGAGCCAACCTGACAGGAGCCGACCTGGAAAGGGCCAACCTGAGCGGAGCCAACCTGCAAGGAACCAACCTGGCAGGAGCCAACCTGGAAGGGGCCAACTTGAATGGGGCCGGCCTGAAAAATACCTGCTTGTTCGGGGCCAACCTGGAAGGAGCCAACCTGCGCGAGGCCAACCTGGCAGGGGCCGACCTGGAAGGGGCCAACTTGCGCGGGGCCGACCTGCGCAGAGCCAATCAAAGCTCCGCCTACCTGGTAGGCGCTGTACTGGATGAAACCACACAGCTCGACGAGCGCTACCGCCTGGTCTGGGAGATCGCCGCCCACGGGGCGCCGGCCCGTGACCTGAGCGGGGCAGACCTGCGCCAAGCCAACCTGGGCGGGGCCGACCTGGAAAGGGCTAACCTGAGCCGGGCCAATCTGAGAGGGGCCAATCTGAACGGGGCCGATCTGAGCGGAGCGGAGTTGAGCGGAAGCAACCTGAGATGGGCCAACTTGAGCGGGGCCAACTTGAGCGGGGCCAGCCTGAACAGAGCCAAACTGTGGGGCGCCGACCTGAATGGTGCTATTATGCCGGACAAAGAGTCAAAAGAGAATCAAATAATCGGGCCTGATCTGAGTAAACATGGTCTGAAAAGGCTGTTTTTCAAGTTGAATAAAAGATTGCTGCGCGCCCTCAGTCGCCTCGTCCAGGCCCGGCTTCCCAGGAGCGCAACGTTACGCGTTGCAGAAAACAGCAGACGTGATAACTGTTCAGGCTACTCTGGTTTGGACACAGAGAGCCACTGAGAAGGCACAGAGACTCACGGAGAATACAACAAGAACACTTTTTCTCCGCGTTCCTCTGTGAAATGCTCTGTGAAACTCTGTGTAACAGCCCAGACAAGGCGCTCTCGAGAGACCTCCGAGGTCTTGTTGTCGTAACATTTTGGATCTACTGAGACTGAATAGTAGTTACCAAACGTGAATCATGAGCCAGGGCCAGAAGAAAATTGAGAGCCACGGAAAAGCTCGCAACCTAATGACAAGCATGGAGCAATCACATGAAGGGACAAACACTTATCGCACAGTATCAAAATGGGAAGCGAGACTTTGGCCAAGCCGACTTGCAGGGGGCCGACCTGTGCGGGGCCAATCTGAGCAAGATATTCCTGTTCAAGGCCGACCTGCGCGGAGCCAATCTGAGCGAAGCCAACCTGAACAAAGGCCAACCTATTCGGCGCCGACCTGCGTGAGGCCGATCTACGTGGCGACAAGCTGAGCCAGGGAGCTGTCTTGAGTAAAGCTGACCTGAGTAAAGCTGATCTGAGCGGGGCCGACTTGAGCGGAGCCGGCTGCACGAGACCGACCTGCGCGGGGCTGACCTGAACAGAGCCTTTCTCTTTAACGCCTATCTGCGCAAGGCTGATATGCGCGGCGCCGATCTATACAGGACCAATCTGAGCGAGGTCGATCTGCGCGGGACTGACCTGCGCGGAGTAGACCTGCGCGAGGCCGATCTGGACAAGGCCGATCTGGACGGGGTCAAGTACAACGAGCGGACGAGGTGGCCTCAGGGATTGGTCCATTACTTTACCAGAGCACTGTTGGAAGATTGAGGGATGACCTGGTGATTACCCACATCTTACCGCAAAGCACGCAAAGAGTGCAAAGAGAATCAAAAAGGGGGTTTCTTTGCGTCCTTCGCGCTCTTTGCGGTTCAAAGAAAACACCGTCACTGCCTCGTGTTCTGACATGTGGGTAATCGCCAGGGGATAACGGCTTGATTTTGAGGATTTCACACCGCATCTTGGCGCGCTGAGTAAACGGGTGGTGGTGAACGATGAGCAAGATAATCCCAGGCCAGAAAGAACGGCATCTGAAAGCCGTCGTCTCTGTCTCCGCCGGCGCCCTGGCCCTGGCCGCCCTGCGCCTCGGCCTGACCCAGGCAACGGCGTCTGAACCGCAGGAGGAGCCGGCAGCGCGCGTAGCCGCGGTCGCCGCCTCGACGACCATCAGCCCCGTTGACACCGTCCTCGTCTACGACAAGTCTGGCTCGATGGAATTCGACACGCTCTGCTACGGCTGCTGGGAGCCGATCAGCGGCACGCTGTACCCCAGCGGCGCTCTCTATCCCCTGCACTGGTCCTATAGCACGATTGCGTCCGCCGATCACTGTGCCGGCTGGGATTCCTCCAGCGGCTACGACTGCGGGAGTTACCAGTACTATAACTCCTCCTACGAGTACAATAACTGCAACTGGCACAATCGCTCGTACTCGGACAGGTACTATATCGTCATCGAGGCTGAAGAGTACTCGCGGCTCAGCGCCGATTATCATACCTGGGGTAACACGCCCTATTACACCTTCTGGGTCATTCAGCATAACGGCAAAAGCGCCTATTATCGAGACCCCGGGTCCATACGCGGCGCTTACCTCTCGCATCACCCCTACCAAAACTACCAATACAGCGAGGGCCTGGGCGTGGCCTGCACGTGGGACGACCTCACAGACGGCGAATACTGCCGGCGCGACCTGCCGGCGGGCGGCCCTTTTCCCGCCCCACGGGCCGATTATGACTTTTACGCCCCCAGTGGCGACGAGGGCGGCGACCACGACGATTACTACGTATGGATTCGGGGTCAGGGCGGTACCTACAGCGCCGACCAACACATCTTTTGGGGTATGGATGAGATCCCGTATGGGGAGGAGGGCAACTTTCCCACGGGCGCCTATTACGACGGCGCTTCGGAGAGCGCGTGGGACTGGCGCTGCCTGGGCCGGGTTGACGACCTCGTAACAGGAACCCACACGCTCAACCTGTGGGCTGGCGGGGCCGGGTTTGACGTGGACCGCATCGTCATCCAGACGCGCGATTCTGGCGACGCATGCAACGATGATACCTCCCCGCCGGACAGCCCCGAGGGTACTGGGCCAGCCACACCTGCTCGACAAAAGTCTACGTCAACTGGAAGAGCATCTACCTGCCGCTGCTGCTGCGCGACTTTTGAGGCGCGACGCGCTAAGCCTACATTCCACACCCTGACGTAGCCTATTTCAAAAAGCCGGGGAAAGAACCAGGTTTTTTCTGAAAAACCTGGTTTCTCGTCTACCCAACCACAGTTTATAAGGATACCGACGATACATCTACCCACTCTTAATTGTTAATTCCTCGTACACCCCCTCAATGCGGTCGGCGATGCTGGGCCAACCATAGGCCTCGGCCCAGCACGTGGCCCGCTGACCGATGCGCCGCCGCAGCCCCTCGTCGGTCAGCAGGCGCGTGATCCTGGCCGCCAGCGCTTGGGGGTCGCGGGCGGGGACGCGATAGCCGGTGCGCGCGTGCTGCACCAGGAAGGATAGCCCGCCCACGTCGGAGGCGATCACGGGCGCGCCGCACGCCATCGCCTCTAGCGCCACCATGCCAAAGCTCTCGTAATCAGAAGGCATCACTACCACATCCGCCGCCGAGTAGTAATACTGGAGCGTGTCCTGATCTTTGGCCCCCAGGAAGGTGACCACGTCAGCGATGCCCAGCGACTCCCGCAATTCCCGCAGCCGCACCATCTCGTCGTCCTCGCGGACGCGGTCGGGGTCGCCGCCGATGATGGGCACGATCAGCCCCTCGCGCAGCTCGGGACGTCTGTCAATCACCTGGGCGATGGCCCGCAGCAGGTTATCAATTCCCTTGAGCGGCTCGATGCGCCCCACGAAAAGAATGATGCGGCAATCCGGGCACAGCGCGATGCGCTCCTTGGCGTGGGCGGCAGGGATGGGATGGAAACGCTCCGTATCCACCCCCGGCGAGATGACGCGGATGGAGGCCGGATCGGCAGAGTAGGCGCGCACCAACTGCTCCTCCTCGACGGGCGTGGCGGCAACCAGCGCATCGGCAAAACGCGCGATCTCCGTCTCCATCTCAATACGTCGCGTCGTCTCTCGCTCCTCGGGCCGCTGCGCCACGGCGTTCTTCATCTTGCCCAGCGTGTGGAACATGTGGACGATGGGCGCGCCCCAACGCTGGCGCAACTCGCGCGCCGCTGCGCCAGAGAGCCAATAGTGGCTGTGCAACACGTCGTACTGGATGGAATCCGCCTCCGCCTGGGCCAGCACGCCGTCCACGAATTCTGGCAGGTGGTCATAGATCAGGTGTTTGGCGTAGGGATGCTCGGGGCCGGCGGGCAGGTGGATCACGCGCGCTCCCTGCCCCAACCCATTGGTGATACGCGGTATACTGGCGTCTTGCGAGCGGGTATAGACGTCCACGCGATGGCCGCGCCGGGACAACTCACGGGCGAGGTCGCGCACATAGACGTTCATCCCGCCCGTCTCCTTGCCGCCCAACGTCGCCAGCGGGCAGGTGTGCACGCTCAACATGGCGATGTGGAGATGATTGTTTAGCATAACTTTAACCTGGACAAGCCAGAGTCAAAAAGAGACACAGAGACCGCAGAGGCTTTGCGGACACAGAGATTCACCGAGTTTTTCTCTGCGTTCCTCTGCGTCTTCTCTGTGAAGCTCCGTGTTCCAAAATCCCTGCTCAACGTGCAAGAGTTTTACTAACAAGGTACCAACTCACCGCCCCTGCCACCAATCGCCCCGTATGCGGGGGTCCATAAAGGTGCCAGTGTCGCGGATGGCGACCTGAATCTCGCTGTCCCTGGCGCGGCCAAAAGCTTGACCGGCCTGCAAGGCCGGCAGGCTGCCCCGCCCCGCGTCGTTCCACGATTGGTAGAGCGTCAGCAGGCTCGGCTCCACGCAGACGTTCTCCACGTGGATGGTGTACCCGTACACGACGTTATCCTCGCGGGTGTATTTGAGCGTGATGCGCTCGGCGCTGGCGTACAGCACCAATACCTCGTAGCCGCCGATGTCATAGCCAGAAGCGGGTACGTGGATGGTCTCGCCGGGCGATACCTCGAACCCGGCCAGGGTGACCTCGGGGCTGGCAATCAGTCCTCCTCGACAATTGCAATCCCAGTCCCAATCGTGCACCCGGTAGACGTTGCTAAAAGTCGGGGTGCGGTCGTCGGCAAAGAGACCGGGCAACTGGGGCGCTTTGGGGTCAGTGCCGCCGCCGTTCACCAATCCCAGGTAGGCGCTGGTGAGTTCGTAGCCGCGCATAGAGAGGTTCAAATCGGCGTGTACCTCGGCCGGGCGATCGGTGGGGGGCGGGGGCACAGAGAGTACGTCGTAACTCTCGCCGGGGATGGGAGCGCAGGGATCGAACCTGGAAACGAGGGGCAAGTAGACGTAGGTAGTGACGCCATTCGACGAGCGGATGGCGATGGAATCGGCAGGCGACGTGGCCACGCCAGCGCGGGCGGACGTAGGCGCACTGATGAGAAAGAACGCCAACACCAAGCCGCCAGCGAGAAAAGTAACCAGTAACGTCAGGCCCAGTCGTAACGCAACAGAACAAGATTTTGCAGGCATTTTGCACCCCGATAGATTTCTCAAGCCTCAACAACTCGCTACGCGCGAACCCACTTTCAGCTCAACAGAGCATCGACATTGGGCCACAAGTATACCATGACCTGTCAGGAAACCAAGATCCTGACAGGATTATATTCGGGATGGGCATATCAAGCCGACTCGTTGAGCGATGGTGTGTGCAACCTAGAGAATGCGGCCTTATAACACAATAGCCGCTTGTCCAAAACACCCTTTCCTGCTATCATTGCGCCCGTGTCTATACATAATACAAAACCTCCCTTGATCTTGGTCACCAACGACGATGGCATCACATCGCCGGGACTGTGGGCCACAGTGCGAGCTGTCTTGCCCCTGGGCACCCCCCTTGTCGTCGCCCCCGACCGGCAGTGGTCAGGCGCGGGACGCAGTATGCCGCCCGGCCCTGAGGGGCGCATCGCGCGCTACCCGCTGGAGGTGGACGGACGTTCGATCACAGCCTACCAGGTGGACGCATCGCCGGCCCTAACCGTGCTGCACGGCCTGCTCGAACTGGCCCCCCGCCAACCCGCGCTTCTCATATCTGGCATCAACTTTGGCGAGAACTTGGGGAGCGACGTCACCATCTCTGGCACCGTCGGCGCGGCGCTGCAAGGGGCAGTCAGCGGTGTTCCTTCTATGGCCATCTCTCTCCAGACCCCCAAGGAGAACCACACAAATCACAGCGACGACGTGGACTTTGCCGCCGCCATCCACTTTACCCGCCTCTTTGCCCGGATGATGTTGCAGACGACGCTTCCCTTTGACGTAGACGCGCTCAAAATAGACGTGCCCGATGACGCCACGCCGGATACTCCCTGGCGGCTGACCCGCGTCTCGCGCTACGCTGGCTTTAACCCCATCCCGCAACGCCGGGCCAATCTCGCAGAGCCGACGCCGATTGACTATGAACCGACGGCCCACCCCGAGCGCGCCGAGCCTGATTCCGACCTCTACGCTATGAGAGTAGAGCGCGCCGTCTCCGTCGCGCCCTTGAGCTTGGACCTGACCTCCAGAGCTGACTTTGAGGAGCTAGAGTCGCTGTTGTGCGGCCCGGCGGCGCGTTGACCCGTTGTAGCGGTATGTTATAATGCGCGAAGCGTGTGAATATATCTGAACTACTCTGACTGGGAAAACGTCAATCAGGAGAAGGCAGGCATTGGACGCGGCGTTGAAGCGCGATAGCATAAAGTGGGCCATAGCGCTGGTGATTATTCTACTGGCGGCCTTTGCCGCGCGGGTGTTTTGGCTGGATCGCCACCCTTTGTGGTGGGACGAGGGTCTCAACGTCTACTTTGCTCACCAAACCCCGGCCGCCCTGCTAGAAGAGACGCGCATCACCCACGACGCCAATCCATTGGTCTACCGCCTCGCTATGGGCGGATGGAAAGAGTTGATCGGCAGTTCCGCCTTTACCCTACGCCTCTTTTCGGTGTTCCTGGGAACGAGCGCAGTCGCCCTCACCTGGGCAATTGGGTGTTGGCTGACGAGCAGGAAAACCGCTCTCATAGCCACGCTTTTCGTCGCCCTGTCTCCTATGCAGGTTCACTATAGCCGCGAAACCAAGGGTTATGCTTTTGCTCTGGCCTGTGCGCTACTTTCTACCTATGCCTGGGGGCGGAAACTGGGGTACTTGGACCTCGGTCTCCCAGACCTCGGAGGTCTAGTTGCGAGACTCGGTTGGTGGACGGTCTATGTGCTGAGTACGACCGCCGCCCTGGGCGCGCACTACTACCTGGGACTGCTCGTTCTGTGGCAGGGGCTTTGGGTGCTGGGCTGCGCCGGACTGGCCCTGGCTCGCAAGAGCGCGCCGCGCCGCGAGATACTCACCCGCCTGGGACTGTGGCTGCTGG
>DUEK01000059.1 GCA_011192155.1 Thermoflexia bacterium | reverse complement strand
GGTGGCCGGTCCAAAGGCAGCCAGATAGCGATGCACCAGCCAGGTCCGCGCCTCCTGCGGAGTGACGGACTCCAGGTCCACACCCGGCAGCCAGTCGGAGAGAAGGGCGTACTCGTAGAGCGTGCTGCGCCAGGTGCCACGCGGACGGGCGCGGATGAGTAGCCCCCGCGCTCCCACAATGTTGGGAATCAGATACGAGCCGATGCTGAACTCGCCTGCGTACGCTTTGCCCTCGCTGTGGCGGATCTTGGATTTGAGTTCGGGCACGGCCGCGTTGATCTGCCTCACGGTAGAGGGTCCTTTCTCCGCCAGCACGTCCAGCACTCGGCGTTGCAGATTGCCGAGAAACAGGTCCACTTTTTGCTCCTGGCAGAGGCCCGCTTGCACGAGCACAGCCTTGAAGCGTTCGGCTTCGGGCCGGGTGCGATGAGTGGCGTAGGCTTGGAAGAACAGGGAAACCTGGTCGCTGGGCAACACGTGCAGCGTCACGCGCATACAGAGCAGTTTGGCCAGCGCGCGCTGTTCGTAGAGCGCATCCTCCAGCGCCTCGCGCTGGAAACCGGCAACCCGCGCCCAGAGCGAGATGTGCGGCCCCGTCGGATCGGTCCCGTGCAGGGCGACGATGTCGCGGGCAGCCTGCACCACGTCGGTGAGACGAGACCCAGGCAGAAGGTGTTGTTTGTGGGCCAGGTAGCTATTGATCAGGGCGACTTTCAACCGGCGCAACCTCCTCGGCGTCACATAGCGGCTCGACGCGGTACTGCGCCCGTTCGTCGCAGGTCAGGTCGCGGACATAGCGGTTGGCGTGAACCCATTCGATCAACTCATCCAGCGGTAGGTCGGCAACCTGCCACTCGATGAGCGCGCCGTCGAGCGAAACCGAAAAGGCGGTCTGGCCATCAGGGCTAAATACCAGGCCAGGAACCAACGCCGTATGACCCTTGAAGCGGCGCAGTTCCTCACCTGTCTCGAAATCCCACAGGATGATGGCGCCATCCTCCGCACCCGAGATCACGTAGCGCCCGTCGGGGCTGACGTCGAGACTCCACACCCAGCTATCATGTCCCAGGTAGCGGCGGATGATGTCGCCCGTTTCAACATCCCACAGGGTCAGGCTGCCATCGCCCGAGGCGGAGAGGACGGTCTTTTCATCGGGACCAAAGGCCACGTCGAATACCAGGTCTATCTGGCCTTCAAAGCGGCGGATTTCCCTGCCGGTCGCCACGTCCCAAAGAGTCAGGTTGGAAAAAAAGACCGATCCGGTGAGGGCGAGATTTCCATCGGTGCTGAACACGATACTCGTTATATCGTCGTCAGTATCAAAGCGGCGAATTTGCTCGCCGGTCTCTGCCGCTGCGCTTATGTCCCACAGGATCAAGTCGTTTCCCTCGTCTCCCTGAGAGCCGCTGAGCGCCATACGGCCATCGGGACTAAAAGCCACACTCCTGAGAATGAATCTGTGTCCCTCAAAGCGGCGGATTTCCTGGCCGGTTTCGACGTCCCATAGCACCAGGCTTTTAGCGCCCGAACCACCGAAAGCATCGCCGGAACCGACCAGCGCATACCGCCCATCCGGGCTGAAAGCCACTGAATTCGGACTGACCGCAACCTCGTGACCTTTAAAGCGACGGATGACCTCGCCGCGCTCGACATCCCACAGAACTGTTTGGTCGGTCATGTCGCCTGTGAGGAGGCGCCGTCCATCGGGACTGACCGCCACAGCAGCGAGCGGTGTACCATCCGCCTCGAAACGGCGCAACTTGACTTGGCCCTCGAGGTTCCACAAGCGCAGGCTGCCGTCGGACAATCCGGAGAGGGCCACGAGTCCGTCAGGGCTGATCGCGGCAGACTCGAACAACACACTGTCAACGTGGCGACCACCCAGCAAAGTCTGAACCTCCTGCCAGCGCTCGATGTCCCACAGGCGCACGTCAAAGCCAATGCCGCCAAATAGTACGGTACGCCCGTCTGGGCTGATTACAAGCCATGTCGGCGTACTGCCAAAGTGTTGCTGGCGGATTTCCTCGCCCGTTTCGAGGTCCCACAAACGGAGTGTGTGATCGCCGGTAGATAGCATAGTGCGTCCATCGGGATGAAACACCACGCCCTCCACCTCGTTGATATGCCCTTCGAAGCGGCGGATTTGCTCGCCGGTGGACACGTCCCACAGGATCAGGGTGGTATCGTCCGAGCCGGAGAGCGCGGTCTGGCCGTCGGCGCTAAAGGCGACGCTGTTCACCCCGCCGGTGTGCCCCTGGAAGCGGCGGATTTGCTCGCCGGTCGCCACGTTCCACAGGATCAGGGTGGTATCGTCCGAGCCGGAGAGCGCGGTCTGGCCGTCGGCGCTGAAGGCGACGCTGTTCACCCCGCCGGTGTGCCCTGCGAAGCAGCGGATTTGCTCGCCGGTGGATACGTCCCACAAGATGAGCAACCCATCGCCTGAGCCGGAGAGGGCGGTTCCTCTATCCGGGCTGAAGGCGACAGCGTTGACCCAGCCAGTATGCCCGTCGAAGCGGCGCAGTTCAGTCCCGGTCCCCAGCTCCCACAGAATCAACTCGCCCTGAACGCAGGCGCCGTCAGAGTCGAGCTTGCCACAACTGCCTGAGAGAGCGGTCTCGCCGCCGGCGCCAAAGGCGACGCCTTTGACAGCGTCGTTGTGGCCCCTGATAACGGCGCGGGTTCCCGGCCCCAGTGCAATTGCCGACAGTGTGCGCCTGGCTTCCGGCGGGGGCTGGTCAATGCTGACCGCTTCCAGCGCCAGCGCCAACGCCAGGTCGGTCTCCCCGGTATCCTGGGCTTGCTGGGCGTTGGCGGCCAGCACCAGGCTGTGATTGACGGCGGCCTCGCGTTGGGCGGTTGCGCGCGCATTGAAAGCAAAGATCGCCAGCACGATAGCGATCACCAACCCGCCAGCCAATGCCAGGATCGTCCGCCGCCGCCGCCGCTCGCGCTCGGCCTGTCTGCGCTCTCGCAGCGTGACGCCGGCCTGGATAAAATCCCGCTCCGCCTCGCTCAATTCGCGCTCGCGCTCGGCCAGCCAACTCTCCGCCTGCGCCAGCGGCCTGCCCCGCAGCAGCGCCCCTTCGTCACGCTCGCCGGTCTCCCATTCCCTCAGCGTGGCTCGCAGCCTCTCTTGCCAGATGCGGAAGGCGCGGTCGGCATCCATCCACGCGCGCAGGCGTCCCCAATGCTGGGGCAGCGCTTCGTGCGCCACTTCTACAGTTTCGTCCCCGGCGAGGTCTCGCCCGGTCACCACCAGCCGCTCGTTCGCCAGGCGCTGCACCAGCTTCCAGTTTTCGTCCCCCAGTTCGGCGCGGGTCGCCGTCCGGCGGGTGTCTTCCGTCCCCTCACCGGGACGCACCAACTGGACGAATATGCGCTGCACCCCTTGCCGTTCCTTTTCGTCCAGCGCCCCAAACACCTCGTCGGCGTAGCGGGCCAGCGCCCCCTCCACCCGCCCGATTTCCTCGTAGCCGGCGTGGGTCAACCAGCCGTCGCTTTGCCGTTCCCACAGCAGTGTCAGCGCAAACTCTAGCAGCGGCAGGTTGCCGGGTTCCTCCCCCACGTCGTCGAGGAGCCGTTCCACGAGACCGGCTTCAAAGGCCGCGCCTTGTCTCTCGGCCGGCTCCTCGATGGCCCGGCGCAGCTCGTCGCGGCTCATCGGCCCCATCATCAGGGAGGCGTTTTGGAGCACGTCGGCGCAGGGGCGGTAGGCCAGCGCGTGGCCCATAAAGTCGGCCCGCAGCGTGAGCAGGAGCGCCACGGGAGGGATGCGCCGCTCGCTCCCGGCCTCGACAGCCACCAGCAGTCCGTCCCAAAAGCGGCGCCGCGTCTCTGGCTCTGGGCAAAGGGTGTATAGCTCCTCGAACTGGTCAACGACGAACAACAGGCGGCTCGCTGTCCGGCTCTTTTCCAGGGCCGGCGCGACGGCGTCGCAGAGGAGGATCTCGCCCCCACGCAGCTCATCTGCCAGCTTGCGGGCCTCGATCAGCCGGTCGGTCTCGCTCAGTTCTGGCTCCAACATGGGGAGCAAAGCGGCCGCCTGGGCGTGGAAGGGCCGTTCCCCGGGGCGGAAGTGGGCGATCAGCCAATCTGCCTGGTCGCGCAGGCGGGGCAGCAGCCCGGCAAAGACGGTCGAGGATTTGCCGCAACCCGAAGGGCCAACGATGACCGCCACCGGCGGCGGCTGTTCCACGGCCTTGAGCAATCGCCCGGCAAAATCCTCGCGCCCGAAGAAGAAAGGCGCGTCCACCTCCCGGAAAGCGCCCAGGCCGCGGTAAGGACACTCGCCTACCACTCTAGGCTCCCGTTCTGGGAGCCCAGCGGCGGCAAGTACCAGGTGTTCCAGTTTTCCGTCCCGAATCTGTTCGTACAGCCGCGTCGTTTCTTCGGCCGGCTCGACGCCCAGTTCTTGCGCCAGGAGGCGGCGGCAGATCTCGTATTGGGCCAGGGCGGCTCCCCGCCGGCCGCTGAGCGCCAGCAGGCGCATCAATTGTTGGTGGGCCTCCTCCTGCCAGGGCTCTAGTTCCACCTGGCGCCAGGCGCAGGACTGGGCTTGCTCATACTCGCCGCGCTGCTCGTAGGCTCCGGCCAGCCGATAAAGAGCCGTCAGGGCCTGGCGCTGGAGCCGCTCCCGCACTATGAGAGACCAATCCTCAAAGGCGGCGCTGTCTCTCAGAGAAAAGCCTTCCAGGAAACCGCCCCGATACAACCCAACCGCTTCTTCCAACTGGCGGACGGTGGGGTGGCCCGCCTGATCCGGTTCCACCAACGTTCTGAACGCCGCTACGTCGAGCCAGTGGTCGCTGGCCGCGTTGAATTGGATCGTCTCGCGGGTGATGAGCAAAAAGGGCGGCGTCGCCGCGCGGTCGCCGATTGCCTGGCGCAGGTTGGCGAGACCGTTGCGCAGGTTCTTGCGGGCCGCTCGACCGGGCCAATCGGGCCACAGCAGCCCGGCCAACGAATCGCGGCGGTGCGGCAAGTGCGCTTCTACGGCCAGATATGCCAGCAGCGCTCGCACCTTGTCAGATTCAAAGCTCGTCACCGGCTCTCCGGCCAGCGTGATCTGCAAAGGTCCCAGCAGGGATAGTGACAGGTGGGCCATCGTTTCTCCTTCCGCGTAATTACTCGGTCCATACCCGCACCGGCCCTTCGGGCTGAGCCTCAGGACGAAACCTGAAAGAGTCGGTGCTGGATTGCTTCATAATCCGGCAGCGACAGTTTTTTTGCGCCAGCACCGCCTGTTTTACGGCGGTGCGGCCCAAAACTAGAACTGGCCTGAGTAATCATGCTCATTATACATTTCTAACTGGAATCCTGCAATTCCTGGCGCTTTCCTGGCGCTTTATCTGCGTTTCCCTGACGTCTGGTTGGTATACTGAATGCGCCAACTGAACAAAGGGTTGATCATATGAGCAAGGGACAACGAGGTTATATATCGTACCTGCTGCGTCTGTGGCAGATAAGGAGCGCGGGCGAACTGGTCTGGCGGGCGTCCCTCGAAAGCTCACACACCGGCGAGCGCAAGGGGTTTGCCAGCCTGGCGGACCTGTTCACCTTTCTGGAGCAAGAGATCAGTCGCGCCGCTCGGGGACAGGCAGCGTCGAACGTGGACGAGAAAGGAGGTGATGACCATAAGTGACAACTCTATCCGAAGGCGAGAATTCAAAACCTGAAGTGTAAATTCAAAAAACAGGAGGTCAAAAATGAAAAAGCTTTTTCTCGTACTGACAGTTGTGGTGGTCGCGGTGGTTGGCTGTACGTCCTCCCCGACCCACTCAAAACCAGAGGCAGTGGTCAATGCTGCTATGGACGCTTGGAACGCCGGGGATGTCACAGCTCTCAAGGCGCTCTTTGCCGATGACGCCGTCGCATGCTTCCCGGACTGGGGAGATGAATGTACCACCGGCGCCGAGGAGATAGGCGTCTGGATCAAGGAGCTCGTAGCAGTCAACTTTAGCATCGAGCCAGAAAGCATCGAGATGGAGGGAGACACTGTAACGGTTGTGGCAAAGGTCTGGGCGGATCCCACGCGGGAACTCGGTGTCGCGCCGCTCGTGACGACGGATGTCTACACCGTCCAAGATGGTCAGATCACAAGTCAGACGTCCACCCTGACCGAGGAATCCGCGGCCAAGCTGATGGAGGCTATGGTCACCGCCGAGTCTATGTCAGTGATCAATGCTGCCCTGGATGCCTGGAACACCAGGGACGTCGCTGCTCTCAAGGCGCTCTACGCCGATAACGCCGTTGCATGCTTCCCGGACTGGGGAGAGGAATGCACCACCGGCGCCGAGGAGATAGGCGTCTGGATCGAGGAACTCGTGGCGGTCAACTTTAGCATCGAGCCAGAAAGCATCGAGATGGAGGGGGACACTGTGACGGTTGTGGCAAAGGTCTGGGCGGATCCCTCGCGGGAACTCGGTATCGCACCGCTCGTGACGACGGACGTCTACACCGTCGAGAACGGCAAGATCACAAGTCAAACGTCCACGCTGACCGAGGAATCCGCGTCCAAGCTGATGGAGGCTATGGTCGCTACAATCACCACGGTCGAGGACCTGGTCGGTGTCTGGGAGTCCGGGCGTTGGGTTCTCGAATTCACCGAAAACGGAGGATATCGCATCAAGGCGGGCCGCATGTCTACCTCTATGGCCGTAGGTGAGATATGGTTCGAGGGTGACCAGCTTCACGTCAAGGATAGCCCCGGGTTTTGTTCGCAAGACGAGATTGGCCGCTATGAGGTTGAGGGAATAGTAGGAGACTATCTCACGTTGACGGCCATCACGGATCCATGCGGCGCCCGAGACGCAGCTCTCACCGAGCGGTGGACCTGGGTTTCAGACTAGACCGCAATCCTGACGCTCAGCAACGGGGCGGCGGTTGAGATTGGACAACGCCAATTCTATGAACTAGAGGGGCCAGGAGCCTGGTGCGTGCCCTGCCGGGTTCCTGGTCATTCACACCGTCGCTTATTCCCCTCGCACAACAGCCTTCAGCAACCGCAGCGCTCGCAGCGTGACCCACTTGCTGGGCTGGCCCTTCTCCTCGACGTCGGCCCACATCTTGCCGTTGTAGCTGTACTCCATCTTCCAGCGACCCTGCTCGTCTTGCTTGGAGAGCACCAGTTCGACCGCCCTATCAAGGCGTGGATCACCACCATAGCCGGCCTCGACCAGTACCTCCAGATTGAGCAACACGTCAGTGACGTACCCCAACGGATAGCCGAACTTGAACCAACTGGAGTTGATACGCTCTTTGTGGGGGTAGTCGGCGCGGGCGATGTCGTAGCGGAGCAAAAAGTCGGCACTGGCCTCAATGGCGGCCTCGACGGCGGGGGTGTGACCATCAATGGGCACACGGTTAAGCGCCCACAGCGCCCGCACCGCCCCCCATCCACAGGGCAGGCCATAGTTGGCGGAGCAGACAAAGCCGGGAGACTGGACGCCCCCCTTGCGGTACCACTCGTATCCTTCGCCGGTGATAGAGCGGGCCAGCGCGTCAATCGCCCGGTTCAGATGCTCGTCGCCCCAATAACCCAGGTCGAGTAGCGCCCGCACGATGTTGCCCCACAGGCAGTGAATGGTCGTGCTGGGGCGACCGTTGCAAGCAAAGCCGTTGTTTTTGGCCTGGGCGTGGGCAAAGACGTACTCGACGGCCCGGCGCACGCGCTCGTCCACGGCCTGAGATCCATCAGGCCCTCCGTCAACTCCCAGTTGAGCCAGAAAGAGAAGCGACCAGAGGGTGGAACGGTACTTGGGAGAGTAGCCTGGGCCAGGCTTGACCCAGTAGCCCTCCGGGTACTGGGCGCCCAGAATGGCAGGGACGGGGCCGGTGCGCATCACGGCGTCCCGGGCAGCGACGATTTCGGGATCGTCGGGAGGGCGTTCCAGGAGATCGCGCAAGGCAAAGTAGCGGACGCCGGGGTTAGCCTCGTCCGGTTCCAACAGCCAGGAAAGAGGGTCGGCCCCTGGCCAATCCTTCACGTTTGTTCTTCGGCCTCGATGACGGCGGCGGCATAGTCCAGTGCAGAGGCAGCAAGAGTCGCCAGGACAGAGAGTAACTTGCCGTCCTCTTCGGTAAAGTCTCCCCCGGAGCGCTTGTTAAGCCCCTCGATCACGCCCAGAACCCGGCCGCGCGCGACCAGCGGCACCGCCACCAACGCGCGGGTCTCAAAACCGACCTGTTCATCCATATCACGCAAGAAGCGCAGGTCGGTGAGGACGTTGTTGACGACGACCGGCTTGGCGTTCTCGGCCACCCAGCCGGCGATGCCCTGTCGCCGGTCGAAGCGGATGCCAGGCAGAGTCTCGCGCACAGCGCCATGCACCAGCACGAAAACCAGTTCGTCGGTCTCTTCGTCAATCAGCATCAACGAGCCATCGGCGGCGTCCAGCAACTCCAGGGCGCAGTACAAAGTATCGTCCAACAAAGCCAGGATATCTTGCTCGGGGGTAAAGTGTTGAACGGTCTCTTGCAGGCTCTGTAGAGCTTGAAGGTATCGACGCAGGGCGCGAACATCATCAGTCAGTAGTCGGTTTGCGTCCTTGAGGCGCGAGCACTCCTGCTGGAGGAAGCGTATGAGTTGGGTATCTTCAGTTGGCATAATCCTCTCCTATCTTGATGCTACTTGAGCACTCCTAGCTGCCCACTACGCAGCTAACTCTTCTGTACAGGATGCACCACTGATGTTAACGCTCAACTTGTATAGATTTTACACCGCCCCGCCCATCAGCGCAAGTCCGCCCGTCTCAACTATCCGAGGTGGAAGCTAGTGCTTCCATACGACGCAGCGCCTCCAGCAGCGATTTATTGAGAAGGTACGCAATAGACCATAAACCCTATTACGAATGTTTTCAGGGTGACTTTGAGTAGGATTCGTGCTATTCGTGATCCAAGCTATCGAGCGGCCAGATCTCTTGCTCTTTCAATGGCGAACGATGTCGGACGGCAATCGGGAATTCGTAGCTTCTTTGATCACGTATAGCGCCTGCCACGTGATCCACTTGCTGGGCCGGCGACGCTTTTCCAGTTGCGTCCACATACGGCTGCCATAAGGGCTGGCGCCGTTCCAGCGCCCGTCGTCGCGGCGACGGGCCTCCAGCCACTCTGTCGCCAGGCGAAAGGTGGGTTTGTCGTTCAAGCGACCCAGGTCGGCCAGGGCGCGCAGGGTGAAAAGCACGTCGGCTTGGTAGAAGAGAGGAAAGTTGAGCCGCTCCCACAACCTGTGGCGCGGGCCGCTGCTGGGATAGTTCCCCTCACGCAGTTTAAAGCGCCCCAGGAAGCGAACGCCGCTATCAATCGCTTCCTGGGCAGCATCGCTGCGTTCGTCAACGGGAATGCGCCCTATGCCCCACAGCGCTCGCGCCGCGCCCCAGGCGCAGGGCAGGTTGTCGTTGTTCTCACAGCGCCACTTCCCTATGTCGCCTGCATCCGCCAACTCTGCCTCGAACTGCCGCACCCGCTCGTCTTGTCCGTGGCCGAGGGCATGCAGGTAGCCGATCAGGTTGCCATGAAAGCAGGGCCAAACGGTGGAGCGAGCCTCACCATGCACATCGTCAATCATGCGTTGGCAAGCAGCGGTGATGCGCTCATCCCGCCCGTCGGCGGCAAGCTCGGCCAGCAGGAGCAGTTGCCAGTGAGTGGAGGTGTACTTGTAGGTGTAGTAGCTCCGCTCCCCTTCCCAGCAACCGTCGCCGGCGTAGTGGGAGAGGATTTCGACCGCTGGCCCGCGCTCCATTATCGCCCGACGTACCTCGACTACTTCCACGTCTCCCTCTGCCCGACCTAGCAGTTTGGTCAGCGCCCAGTAGCGGACCGATGGGTCGGAAAGCTCCATCAACCAGGGGATGACGTCGGAGTATAGTACCTCGATCCAATCCATTGCCTTTCCTCGATTGAAGATATGATCTCAATTTGTCTTTCATTAAATGTACATCATTTGAGTGCGATTGTCAATTGAGCAATGGGTGCTCTGCTATGCCGTGTCACTCTGTTCAAGCGCGGCCAACCGCTCCACGAGCTTGGCTCGCTCGGCCTGCAGGCCGGCTAGCTTGTCTCGCTCCCGCTGGACGACGTGCTCTGGCGCCTTCTGGGCGAACTCTCCCGCCAGGAGGCCCTCGCTGCGAGCGACGCGTCCTTTGATTTCGTCCAGCACCTTGGACAGCCGCTCGCGCTCGGCATCCAGGTCCACCAGCGCAGCCAGGGGCAGGTAGCAGACCGCCTCACCGACGACGATAACAGCGGCTTGGTCAGGTGGTTGGATGGCTGGTTGAATAGTCAGTTGCTTCGAGTCAAGCTTGGCCAGAGAGCAAAGCACAGCGCGTTGTTCGTCCAACCACCCGGATTCGTCGCCGGCGGCAATCAGGGCCGTGATGCGCTTGCCGGGAGTGACGTTGTACTCGGCCCGCCGGTTGCGAATGCCGCGAACGAGTTCCATCATCAGTCCCATCTGTTCCTCGGCCTTGGCAAATGCGGCGCCGTCCAGAAGAGCAGCGTCCGGCTCCGGCCACTGGGCCATCATCAGCGATTCGCCCTTCCGCACCTCGTCGGGCAGCGCCTGCCAGATAGCTTCTGTGACAAAGGGCATAAAGGGATGCAGCAGCCGCAGCGAGGTCTCTAGCACGTGGAGCAGGACAGCGCGCAGCACCGACTTTTCTGCTGTTTCGTCGTAAAGGCGCACTTTACTGGCCTCGATGTACCAGTCGCAGTATTCGCCCCACAAAAAGTCGTGGATTTGGCGACCGGCCTCGCCATATTGGTAGCTCTCAAAGAGACGCTCCACACTTTGGATCAGACTGTTCAGACGTGAGAGTATCCAGCGATCAGGCAGCAGGAGGCGAGAGGCAGGAGACAAGGTCGCTGGGCCGTCTCCCAGATTACTGAGGACAAAGCGGGCGGCCTGCCAAATTTTGTTGGTAAAGTTGCGCGCTCCTTCCAGGCGGCGCGGGTCGAGGCTCATGTCCAGGCCCGGCGTGGAACTGGTCAGTTGGGTATAGCGGAGCGCGTCACTGCCATACTTTTCGATAATGTTGAGCGGGTCGTACTCTTCAATGTCCTCCATCGACTTGCTGACTTTTTTGCCCTCCTCGTTGCGCACCAGACCATGCAAATAGACAGTAGCGTATGGGGTCTGGCCAGTCAATTCGATGCCCAGCATCATCTCCCGCGCCACCCAGAAGAACAAAATCTCGTAGGCGGTCTCGCGCACGTCGGTGGGGTAAAAGCGCTTATAGTCGGGCGACTCTGTGTCCGGCCAGCCGAGGGTGGAAAAAGGCCACAGCCCGGAGGAGAACCAGGTATCAAGCACATCCTCGTCTTGATGGATGTTCGCGCTGCCACAATGAGTACATGCGGCAGGATCGTCTATCTCGCAGGTCTGCTCGCCGCAATCGTCGCAGTACCAGACCGGGATGCGGTGGCCCCACCACAGTTGACGCGAGATGCACCAGGGGCGGATGTTTTCCATCCAGTGAAAGAAACGTCGCTCCTCCCGCTCCGGGATGATGGTTGTGCTGCCATCGCGCACCGCCTCCATCGCGGCCTCGGCCAGCGGCTTTGCGTTCACGAACCACTGGGTGGAGATGCGTGGCTCAATATCTGTGTGACAGCGCTCGCAAGTGCCCACAGCGTGGACGTAAGACTCGATCTTGACGAGCAGCCCCTCCTTCTCAAAGTCGGCGACGATGTTCTCGCGGCACTCGAAGCGATCTTGTCCGGCATAAGAGCCGGCCAACTTGTTCATCTGAGCCGTATCGGTCATGATGTTGGGCGCTTCCAGGCCGTGGCGCAGCCCTATCTCGTTATCGTTGGGGTCGTGCGCCGGCGTGACTTTGACCGCTCCGCTGCCGAACTCGGGGTCCACCGCCTCGTCGGCGATGATGGGAATGTGGCGGTTCAGCGCAGGCAGGATGGCAATCTGGCCGACGAGCCGCTGCCAGCGCGGGTCGCCAGGGTTGACGGCGACAGCGGTATCGCCCAGGATAGTCTCCGGGCGGGTGGTCGCCATCTCGATGAACTCGGTCGCGCCCGAGGCCCATTTGCCGCTGCCCCATTCCTCCTGCGGCTCGTTCCAATCGTCGTTGATGATGGGGTAGCGAATGTGCCACAGATGACTGGCGCGTTCATCGGGAATCACCTCCAGGTCAGAGATGGCGGACTCGCAGCGCGGGCACCAGTTGACCAGATAGGTGCCCCGATAGATGAGGCCCTTCTTGTAGAGGCGCGTGAAGGCGGAGCGCACGGCGTGGCTCAACCCCTCGTCGAGGGTAAATCGCTCCCGCATCCAGTCACAGGAGACGCCCAGCCGCTTGGTCTGGTCAGTGATGCGGCGGTGGTAGACATCCTTCCACTCCCACACTTTGGCGATGAACTTTTCGCGGCCCAGGTCGTGGCGGGTGACCCCCTCCTTGGCCAATTCGCGCTCGACTACGTTCTGGGTGGCGATGCCGGCGTGGTCGGAACCGGGCAGGAAGAGGGTCTCAAAGCCGCGCATACGATAGTAGCGCGTCATCAGGTCTTCAAGAGCGGCGACCATGGCGTGGCCCAGGTGGAGCGCGCCGGTAACGTTGGGCGGCGGCATGGTGATGCACCAGCGCGGCCCGTCCTCGGCAACCAAGCCCAATTCGACCTGTTTTTCGGGGCGGAAGTAACCCTGCTCCTCACACCATTGGTAGATCCGCTCTTCGTGCTCTTGAGGGTTGTAGGTTTTAGAAAGTTTGTCGGTCATGCTCGCTCCTCCTTGTGTATACAAAACCCCCTTCCGTCCAAGGACGAAAGGGGGAATCTTTCGCGGTACCACCCTGGTTCAACAATAGAACACGGATTTTCGGGACTAGTGGGTTCTATCGTTGCACTCTGTCGCCCTATAGAACAGGGCGCTCGCGATAACGGACGAATCCGGAGAGACTTACCTGGCGATTATTGGCCCGTTCAGTCTCTCGACTCCCAGGTGACGTTCAGCGGGGGGCGCTGCGAGGGCTTGCAGCCGGTGACCCTCTTCTCTTTCCGCTCAAGAGCGGCTCGCCAGAGCCGATCCCGCTTACTCCTCCTGATCCTCATCTTTACAATTTGTAATTGACTGAATTATACCACGCGCACGCGCCAGCGTCAATCCAGCGTTTTTTGGTGATTACCCACATGTTCAAATGTGACTGCATTGATCCTGTTTTCTTTCACCGCAGAGGCCGCAAAGCACGCAGAGAAGGCCTTTTTGACTATCTCTGCGACCTCTGCGCGCTCAGCGGTGAGATGTGGGTAATCACCAGTTATATTGCGTGTTGCGCGTTTGCTCATTCACCGTTCGCCATTCGCTATTCATACCGCAACGCCTCCACTGGCCGCATCCGCGTTGCTCGCCAGGCCGGGTAAAGCCCGCCCAGCCCGCCGGTTGCCAGCGCCACCGCCAGCGCCTGGGCGAGTATTTCGACGCTGTACCGTGGCACGATCATCTCCCCGATGACGCCCGGTATCTGTGTAAAACCCCAAGCCATCCCTACCCCCAGGAGAATGCCGCAGACGCCGCCCACTGTGCCCAGCAGTAGCGCCTCCGCCAGGATCATGCCGATCACCTGCCGCCGCCGCCAGCCCAGGCTGCGCAGCACGCCGATCTCCCGCGTCCGCTCCAGCACGCTCATCAGCATCACGTTCAACATCCCCAACCCACCGATGAACATCGCCAGGAACGAAATCTGCTCCACCATCATCTCCATACTTTGAAAATCGGGCAGATTTTCGGCAAATTCGGCGGTGAGCGAGACGTCAATCTCGTCAAAGTTGGCGTTCAGATGCGCCCGCACCGCTTCAGCCCGCGCCGGGTCGCGCAGCTTGATCAGGTACATGCTCACCTGGCGCGGTCTCCCGGCCAGCCGCTGGGCGTCCCGCAAGGTGACGACCACGCCGCTGTCCTCAAAAGCCGCCCCTGTCTCATAAATACCGACCACGCGAAAGGCGCTGTCCAGCATACGGAGCGTATCGCCCACTTCCACGCCCAACACCTCCGCCGCCTGGCGGCCGACGATGACCTGGCGATTGGTCGCCAACGGTTCGCCCTCGACGACGTGAAAATGACGGATGGCGAAGCGGCGGGGGTGGTAGCCCATGATAAAGAGCAAGGGATTCTGCTCCGACATTTCAAACGCAAAACCCAGACCAGCGACCGCCTCGACATCGGGCAGCGCCGACAGGCGCGCGCCCACTCGCTCGTCAATCGTGCTGTATCCCATGTCGGAGACGTCCGCCTCAATGGCAACCAGGTCGGCATTATCCCCCATCGCCAGGCTGTTAAAGGAATCCATAAACCCTGCTGAAAGAGTACCCAGGGCGACGATGACGGCGATGCCCACGCCGATGCCCAGCGTAGTCAAGGTCGTGCGCGTCCGCCGCCGCCACAAGTTGCGCACCGTCATCCCGCCGGGCAAAAAGCGCGAGGGCCGCGACTCCCCGCCACCGTCGTACCGCAACGCTTCCAGCGGCAGGAGGCGGCTGGCCCAGCGGGCGGGATAGATGCCACCCACCATCCCCAGCACGACCACGGTGACGATGGCGCGGACAAAGAGCGCGGGGGAAAAGTGCGCGCCCAACACACTAAAAAAGCCCAGGGAGCCGCCCAACAAATAAACCGACGCCATCCCCAAACCGATGCCCGCCAGCCCCCCCAGGAGGGAAAGAGCAAGCGACTCGCCCAAAATCAGGCGCAATACCTGCCCCCGCCGCCAGCCCACCGCCCGCAAGAGACCGATCTCCCGCGTCCGTTCAAAGACCGACATCCAGAGTGTGTTGGTCATCACCACCCCGCCGATGGCGATGGCCAGCGCCGAGATCACCCAGGCGAACCCTTCCATCATGTCAATCATCAGTTGCCGGTCGGCAAACTCGGAGGTGGTGGAGAGTAGCAGGTCGGGAAAATACCGTTCCAACCGCGTCCGCAGCCGGGCCTCACCCTCGGAATCGCGCAGGCGGATGTAGAACGTGGAGGCGCGGCGCGGCTGCAACAGGACGGTCTGCGCCTCCCGCAGGGAGATGACGGCCCCTCCGTCCTCGAACCCATCCCCCGTCTCGTAAATGCCGACGACGCGGAACGTGCCACCGGTGACGTGCAACGTATCGCCCACGCCCTTGTTGAAGCTCTCGGCGGCGGCGCGGCCCAATAGGCACGGCTTCCCGCGCACGCCCCGCGCCTCGCCCAGCCCCTGCCCATCCACGATCTTGAAATGCTCGATGGCAAAGCCCTGAGGGTCGTAGCCAAAGATGTAAAAGTAGGGTGAATCCTCGGCCTTGACGTTGCCCACCAGCATACCGGTCAAGTCGGCGACCTCGGGCCAGGCCAGCACCTGTTCGGCGACCGTCTCCTCGATGCTGCCCATGGTGATGTCCATCGCGCTGGCTTGGCTGAGCACCAGGTCGGCCTGGCTGCCCCGGGCCATCGAGGTGTAGCCGGCTTGTAATCCCTCAGCCATCGCCCCCAGTCCGATGATGGCCGCCACGCCGGTGGCGATGCCCAGCAGGGTGAGGATGGTGCGTCCTTTGCGACGGAATAGGTTCTTGAAGATCATATCTGTATACCTCTCACTGGCGATCACGCCAGTGCGTAATTCAGAGCCGCCTCGGCGTGAATGACCGTCGTATCGAACAGCGGCATTCCGGCATCTTCCTCGTTGACCAGTAGGGGAATCTCCGTGCAGCCCAGGATGACGCCTTCGGCGCCGCGCTCCGCCAGCTTTTCGATGATGGCGACGTATCCGGCCCGGGACTCGGCGCGGATTTGGCCCGCGACCAGTTCGTCATAGATGACACCGTTCACGAACTCGCGCTCTTGCTCATCGGGTACCAGGACAGTGATGCCTTTGCGGCTCAGCGCGTCCTGGTAAAAGCTCTTTTCCATGGTGAATTTGGTGCCCAACAGCCCTACCGTCTCCATCCCCCGCGCCAGAATGGCGTCGCCGACGGCGTCCAGCAGGCTCAGCATAGGGATGGCGACGTTGACCTGGACCTGGTCAAAGACCAGATGCATGGTGTTGGTGGCGATGACGATAAAATCCGCGCCCGCCGCCTCAAGCTTTTGCGCCGCCTCGCTCAGGCCCTGGGCCACCAGGTCCCAACGGTCCTGATTGGGCCAATCCACGTAGGGCTGAAAGCTGACGCTGTAGATGATGACTTCTGGGTAGCCATAGTCGCCAAAGCGCTCGGTGTACGCGCGGGTGATGTATTGGTAGTACTCGACGGTGGACTCGGGGCTCATACCGCCCAGGATGCCGATTTTCTTGTGCATGGTTTGATCCTTATCGTTATGATTGCGTGGTGTTGGCTCGATAAAAGCCCACCCACCAGGCTCTACTTGACCGACAACTCTAATCCGAATGCATCCACGTCAAACAAAATGCTCTCTCCAAAGTTCTCCTTGTTCCTCACATACCTCAGATACTCGTCAAACTCTTTGGCAAAGGGTGGAACCACAATGTCGTGCGCCAATACCCATCCTCCTTTCTCTATCTTTCCATACAACCTCTTTAGTAGCTCCAAATACAAGCCCTTTCCCAAATCCTTGCCCTCCACATCCAGGTAGACATAGTCAAACGGCCCTGCCAATCTCTCCACGGCCCTCAGCCCATCCTCTGCGATCAAATCAATATGGTCTGTGTGCGCCAACTGGCCCATGTTCTCCCTGGCGCGCTCCGTGGCATCCGCATCAATGTCTATCCCGTACACCTTCTCCGCCTCGTATACCCGCCCCCGTCCACAGCTTGGACCGACGATCCACACCAGCGCGTTTCCGCAATATGTCCCCAGCCCGATCATTCTGCGCGGCCTTTTTGCCGACGACAGCATGTACAGCAATCTTTCCATCACTGGCGTGACCGAGGTGCCCGGAATCGTAAACTTTGCCTTTACCTCTCGTCTCAACTCGTCAAAGGCCCGCTCGTCACAAGTTGCATCTTGAGGCACGATCCCTTTCTGTTTCAACCACGCCAGGGCCGAACGGATAGTTTCAACGTTTGCCGTCTTGCTCAAGCGAGAGAGGAAATCGAAATCTCTGTAAGTGACTTCTCTTCTCAGATTTTGAGGCGCATCGTGGTTAAAGTAGGCGTCTCTGGAGACGAGTCCATCATCTTTCAGCTTTTCCAGAGCCATCTCGATCACTTGGTTTTCACAGGTATAGATCAGTGCCATTCGTTTAACTCCTCTCTTGATCGAGTTGAGCGGTCCAACTCTTGATTATCCGTCCAGACGACGCGCCTACCACACGCCTGGAAGCAACCGGTAGCGCACCTGCTGTGTGTACTCTTTATAACCATCAAGTTCGGCCTGTAGCGTTCGATCCTCCAGCGCCGTACGCAGGACATAGATCAGCACAATCCCCACGGCCGGCAGCATCGCCCACCACGAACCCAGAGTCAGAGCGGTGCAGGGCCAGACAAGGATGTTCCCCGTGTAGCCCGGATGCCGCACGTACCGGTACGACCGGCAGTGACCACGCGATGCCCCCGGTCTTCCTGGATGCGCACCACCCTCGAAAAGAAAGTGTTCACCCACGTTGCCCACCAGACCAGTCCGAACGCAACAGTGCAGACCGCTAACCCGGCGATCTGCAACCTCAGCGGCACGGTGTCGGACCAGTGAAAGCGACCGACGTCCACACCGGCGACGATCCAGGTGGCAAAGAACAGGACGCCATAGATCGCCAGTAGAACGCGATCCCACGTTTTGGCCCCTTCCCCCGCTCGCCTGCGCTCTTGGAGCAAGTCGGGGTCCTTCCTGGACGTGATGATGGCGAATGCCAGCAAAAGGCCAGCAAAGATACAGAGATAGGCCCACACCATCGGCAGGTCCAGTCGCCCGGCGGAGCCAAAGAGAACGCTGGCGAATACGGCGACCGTTATTCCCCACTTTAGGATGATCTTTAGGGTTGACATCACAACCTCCCTCTACCATATACCCGGCAGCAGGCGGTAGCGCACGCGCTGGGCGTACTCCTCGTAGCCTACGAGCTCTTCTTGCAGCGTCCTATCCTCCAGCGCGGCCCGCAAGACGTAGAGCGGCACCGACACAACCATCGGGATCAACGCCCACCACGAACCGAGCAGGAACGGCGTGGCGAACTGGTACACGATGGCGCCGACGTAGCCCGGGTGGCGCACAAATCGGTACGGCCCGCCCGTCTGCACGGTGTGTCCCCGCTCGTCCTGGATGCGCACCGTCGTCGAAAAGAAGGCGTTCGAGGCCGTCGCCCAGAGGAGCACAGCCCATCCCAGCGCAAAGAACACGCCCCCACCGACGTGCAGCGCCAGCGCCACGTGGGGCGACCATTCGTTGCGCACGTCCAGCGCGGCAATGACCCACGAGGCCATCGGGAGCAGCCCTGCGGCGAAACTAGTGATCCATTTGTCCCAGGTCTTGGTACCCTCGCGGATTCCCCTGGAGCGGTCGGCCAGCAGCGCTGGATTGGTCGGTATCAGGATCAGCACGTTGACGATGGAGGCGATCAGGAACAAGCAGAGAAAGACCCAGCCCCACACCCAGTCCCAGCGGCCAGCGGAGAGGAACAGGAGCAAGGCAAAGAACACCAAACCTCCAACGGCCTTGACGATCCACGACACGACGCCACGTTTTACTTTGGGTGTCATTTGTTGTTTAGCGGATGTATTGCCATTCATGTCCGTAATGACTCCTTTTTGAAGACCCTAAAGGTTTGGCAAACCTTTAGGGTCTGTACTCTTACCACACGCCGGGCAGCAACCGATACCGCACCCGCGCGGCATACTCCCGGTAGCCGTCCAGTTCCGCCAACAGGGTCCTATCTTCGACCACCGTGCGAACGATGATGAGCAACACCGTCAGCCCGCCGGGAATGAGCGCCCAGGGTGAGTCGAGCAGGAACGGGGTTGTCAGCGAATACAACACTATGCCCACGTAGCCCGGATGGCGCACGAACCGATACGGCCCGCCGGAGACGACCGTGTGTCCTCGATCCATCTGGATACGGATCACGTCCGAAAAGAACTTGTTCGAGATGACCGCCCAGCTACTCAGCCCATACCCCAGCGCCGCCAAGATGAGGCCAGCGAGGTTCGCTGCGGTTGGACGGGACACTGGCTGCGTCCAACCCAGGCGCACGTCCAGCCCGGCGACCAGCGGCATGGCCAGATTCAGCAGCTTGGTGCCTCCCATCAGCATTGTGTCCCAGGTTTTGGCGTCCGTCTTGATCCTGGCTCGTTCGGCGATCAATTCCGGCTCTATAAAGGCCGCGATGGACATGCCACCAATGGCGTACACCCCGATAAAGGCCCACCCCATCGCCCAGTCCAGGCAGCCCGCCGCACCGAACAGAACGACGGCCTGCACCAGCGCACTGACGCCTCCCAGCAGCGACCGTTTGACCGTATTCCACATAGTGCTACCTCCTACCCACGAATAGCCCGTACCCCAGGTACTGGAAAACGCCTTTGGGCAAGCGATACTGTCCCTTCATATACGCCCTGAAATCCAAGTTTTTGACGTATAGGGACAGCGTGCGGGAAAACATCCTCCACATATCCCGGAAACGATACCGCTTGAGCTGGGTTGACTCGCGCCGGGCGTCGAATTTGTAGGTTTTGACAACGAGGTCGCGCAGTCCGGCCTCTTTCAACATCTCCCGCCAATCATCCGCCGTTGGAAGGTCCGGCCTGACCTCCCAGGCGCGTTTCACGTGCGCGACCACCTCTGCCGGCGGCGTCTTGAGCCAGAGCTCCTCGTTGAACCCCACGGTTCCGCCCGGCCTGACCACTCGTGCCAGCTCGTCCACCACCCGCTGCTTGTCCTCGATGAACGTCGCCACCGACTCGCACAAGGCAACGTCGAAATGCGCATAGTCGAAGGGGAGGTCTTGCGCATCGGCTACCCTGAATTCGACGAGACTTGCTACGCCTTCCTTACGCGCCCTTTCGTCCGACAGAGCGACCATGTTCTTACGCAGGTCTACGCCGACCACACGGCAGCCGTATTCTTTGGCCAGGTAGCAGGCCGTCGCGCCCACGCCGCAGCCGACATCCAGAACATATGTGTCCTTGTTGATGTGGCACAACTCGATGATCTCCTTCGTGGTCTCGAATCCCCCCATGTGCTTCGTAGTGCCAATGTAGGCCTGCAATTCAAAGTAGGAAAGCTCTGGATCCGGCATCCTGTTCCCCCTCTCCTTCACTCGATGTGACTCTCCAGCGCGCGAGCGAACAACTCCCGGTCCTCCTCCTGGATGATGTCCAGCGCCCGATCCCCCAACAAAGCCAGAATTTCGGGGAGATACAGATCGGTCCGCAGGTGGTGCTCGGCGATAAAGACGAGGAGCGGGCTGCTGGTCCAGGAAGCCCGCGCCTGGGTCGCCGTCAGCCACTCACCGATCAACACCTCCTCGCCGTCGATGACCAGGATCAACCCCAACCCCCTGGCCTGGCCCAGTATCTCCTCGGCCACGTGCGCGACGACCACGCGGCAACTCGCCACGTCAACCTCATCCGTGGTATAGAGCCGGACGCGCACCTCACGCTGGCAAGCGCCTTCGAGCGCCGGTTGCAATTCCTGACACATCGACGGCACGAGAGCCAGGTAAACGCTGACCTTGGACTGGTCGATCATCTCTATCGCCTTGGCCACGATATTCTCGTGCCCCTCAATGTTCCAGACGTATTCCAGGTCGGTGGGCGAGGCGAGAGTAACCAGGTCACTTTTGAGCGCGTTTGTAAGCTTTTCGTGCTCGCGCTGGAGTTGATCGAGAAACTCGTCCGCTGGGACCGGCGCGTATTGGGTCGAGTCGCCCTTGCGCAGCTTCATCGCTGCGCCCCGGGCGGTGAGTTTGCCCAGCACCTCGTAGATCATAGAGCGAGGGACGCCGGAGGTCTTGGAGAGTTGATAGCCTGTGACCGGGCTTTCCCGGAGCAGGGCGACGTATGACTT
>DUEK01000058.1 GCA_011192155.1 Thermoflexia bacterium | reverse complement strand
CTTGTATCTCGAGGCTGGTGTTCATCTGCCTGGCTAACTGGTAGAGGGCCGAGACTTCCGCAAGCCGCCGCTCAGTCTCTTGATACAAACGCGCGTTGTCAATGGCTATGGCCAGTTGCCGGGCCACTGTGGTCATCAAATGCTCGTCGCCAGCGCTGAAAGCATCGCGGCGCGAGCTGGCTGCATCAATCACCCCGATAGTACGGCCCCCAACCGTGAGCGGCACAACCAGGGCCGAGCGAACGTCGGGTATTTTTCCAGTATAGCGCTGATCCTGCGACACGTCGCCAACCCGCAATGCTGCAATGTGCTCGACGGCCCATCCGGCGAGACCCTGCCCCACACGCAACCCATCCTCGGCCCCAGCGCCGCGCCCGATACATTCCAGCACACCCCGTTCTTCGTTGAGCAGGAGCAAATGCAAGTGCTCACAACCAAGTCGCTGCTTGACGGCGGCTGCGGCGCGATTGGCGATTTCTTCCAGAGCCAACGTAGAGGCCGCAGCTAATGCTACCTCGTGCAGCACGGTGAGTTCCTCCAACCGCTGCCGCGTCTCCTCGTATAGCCGGGCGTTGGTGATCGCGACCGCCGCTTGCGAAGCCAACAGTCCCAACACGCGCAACTCGTCCTCGCTGAAAGCGTGGGGGCGCAGGTAGACCGTACTCATCACCCCAGCCACGCCGCTAGTCCCCAGCAATGGGAAGCCGGCGACAGCCTCCACCCCCGCCTTTTGGGCTTCTGGCGAGGAAAAATATGGATGCTCGCGTGCGTGGTTGATGATCAACGAGCGATCTGAGCCTAACACAGCCTGAGCAAAACGATCGGCTTGTTTCGCTCGACTCACCGGGGAGGGTGTATCGCGCCATGATGCGGCGCCAAACGTGAGACCGCCATCATCCACATCATAGAGCAAGATGTGAACGTCATCAGCGCCAACCAATTCCAAAGCATTGCGGGTCACGGCATCCAAAACCGACTCGGTGTCGAGCGACGAGACCACGCGCAGACTGGTCTCTTGCACCGCCGCCAACTCTGCCACCCGCCGCCGAGTTTCCTCGTATAGCCGGGCGTTATCCACGGCGATAGCAAGCTGATCGGCCAGCGTCTCCATAGCCTGGACATCTTCCTGGTCAAAGGCGCCCAGCGTCAGGTGCTGGATATCCAGAACGCCGATCACCTCGTCACCGCGCACAATCGGAACTGCGAGTTCTGAACTCACCGGGTCGGACGTCAGTGCCAGGGGCAAATAGCGAGGCTCCTGAGATACGTCGTTCACCAAGAGCGTCTGTCCTGTCGCCGCCACCCACCCCACGACACCTTCCTCAATCGCCCGGCGGTATCCCCTCTGTATGTTTGCCGCGTGCCCTCCGGCAATAGAGTACAGTACTGCCTCCCGGGTCACCCGGTCAATTAGAAAAAGCGCAACGTTGAAATAGGCAAAACTGCGCCAGATGGCGTCAGCGGCCGTATCCAGGATCGCGCTCAAATTGAGCGTCGCCGTGGACTGTCGGGCCACCCGGTTGATCAAGGCCAACTGGGTAGAGCGCCTCGTCTCGCTCGCAAAGAGGCGAGTGCGCTCGACAGCAATGGCAGCCTGATTAGCCAAGAGGCTCAAAACGCGCAGTTCGTGATCGGAAAAAGAGCGCGGAGCATCGAAAGCAATCGCGAGTACACCCAGAACACGCGCCGCCCGTTCGAGAGGCAAGGCCACCAAGGTCTCCATGCCATGATCCCGCCACCCACCCACATTCAACTCTGAGGCCGCGAGGTCCGCCAACACCAAAACTTTGCCGCTGCGCGCCGCCTGGGCAACTGGGCCATCGCCCAAAGGATGGCCGCTCACGGGCGTTTGATCTCCGTCCTGGCGCAGCGCGGTCGCGAAAGCAAGCTTGTCGCTCTCATCCTCGTACAGATACAACTCTACCGCAGCAGCGTCAGCCAATGCCAATGTCGAGGAAATGATGATTTCCAACGCCGTCCACAAGTCAAGAGTAGACGATACCTCCATACTGGTTGCCTGAAGCGTGGATAGCTCCTCCACCCGGCAGCGCGCATCTTCTAGCAAACGGGCGTTATCGAGCGCGATACCGATCTGGTCGGCAATGGCAGAGATGACGGTGATGTCGTTGGGGCTGAACTCGCGCGGCGTGTAGCTCATCACGCCCAACACACCCAGCACACGACCACGCGCCCGCATAGGCGCCAGGGCCATCGCCTGTATCCCTTCTTCGCGAAACTCTATGACCTCCACCCGCCGGTCGCGGCTAACGTCTCCCGTCACTACCGGCCGTCCGGTCGTCACCACTCTCCCTGAAAGGCCTCGGTCGGACGGCACGCGAACGGATCGAGCGACGAAATCGTGGACACGCCACCCCTGTTGCACGCGGAAGACTAGCTCGTTTGCTTCTTCATTCAACACCGATATCGCACCAGCTTCGATGCTGACGACTTTTAGGGCCAATGCCAGGGCGCGCTGCAATACCTCGTTCACCTCCAGCGTGCTGGCCATCGCAGCCATCTCATTGAGGGCCGCCAACGCGCTATCGTGAGGTTCAGTTTCTGGCTCCAAGTATATAGTTTCCAGGCCAACTGAGGATGGAGGGGGAGTCGCTTTGCTTCCCATTAGAGTGGGGAGAGTCGCTTTGCTTCCCATTAGAGTGGTACGAGTCACTCGCTCTCTTCCTTCAAGATCCAGTCCCAATAGTACCACACGAGCACGAGGTCAACGGTCACCCCGATCACCAAAGGGATATGAAAAGTGACCAGAGCGAAGCAGGGCGAGAGCAAAAAGGGCCACGCCAGGCCAGGCGCAACAGCCGCAATGCCCCGCACCACCTGACTCACCGCCGCCAGAGCAACAAAGGTATTGGACACCCAAAACCAGCGATAATGTTCCGCCATCTTGGTCACAGCGCCCAAACGCCGGCTAAAGTTGGCAAACAGAACACCCAGATAAAGGACAACGAGCAATCCCACAGGCCCTAGGGGTATTGTGATTACTCTCATCCCTGCTCTCCGGTCATCAACTCTCGCAAGTGGTTGCCAAACAGAAAGAGCACAATCCCGCCGCTAAACAGCAGCAAATCACCAGCAGGCTGCCCGATGAAATCCACGTCATTCACGAGGTACCAGACTACCCCGGTCGCCAGCAACAATAATGCCAGAAAGAGCGCGTAATAGCCCACGTGTTGACCTGAGGTTTCCTCGTAAAAACGCGCAATGCGCCACAAGAAAAACACCAACACCCCAACGATAACCCACGAATAAATGATCAACACATATTTGACCACATCCATCACGCTCACCCCCGGTTAACGCCCAAAACCCCTATGGTGTCCTTCATTTTACGAGAAACAGCGAGGGCGGGGTTTTGGGTTTTTCCAAAAAGCTGCTTCCTATTAGCGCCGTACAAAGGCCTGCACAAACGAGTCGGCCATTCGCCGAGGGCTGCCGCTCATAATGCCCTCGCGCCCCTCAAACGGCGATTGAACCTCGACACCGCGAGAGGTCACATCGAACTGGCGGATACCCTTGTCGTGATCACTGCCTCGCATCTTGAGGACCAGAATAGCCTTACGGACGGCGCTCTCAATCTCGACATAACGGAGGAGCACATACGAATCAACGAGAAAAGCGGAAGCTTCATCGCCCCCCTCCTCCGCCTCCCCCAACAAGGCCATGCTCTCCCGTGTCAGCACGGTTGTCAACCCTTCACGCTTTAGCGAATTGACAAACCCATAAATGATGGAGCGCAAATGAGCGGGGTCTCTGCTGAGACGTTCAAAGTGTGAAAGGCTATCCACCAATATCCGCTTGGCGCCGATCTTTTGTACCAGCCTCTCTATCCGCCCGCCGACCTGTTCCAGATCAGCCTTGCTAACCTCCGGGCTGGTCATTATCACCCGCAGTTTCCCTTCCTGCTCCATCTGACGAAAGTCCCATCCGAAATTGGCCGCATCATTATAGTACTGCTGGGGGAACTCTTCAAAGGTCAATATCAAACCAGGCTCTCCACAGGCTACGATACCGTGATAAATAAACTGCATCCCCAAAGTCGTCTTACCCGTGCCCGGCGCACCCTCGACCAGGTTGGCCGTTTGGGGCAAAAAGCCGCCGCACAGCATCCCGTCCAGGCCCGGAATACCTGTTTTTATTCGCTCCATTAGTTTCCTCCTTCTGTATGCGCCTCAGTGAAAACAGAGAAGCAACAAACAAGAGAACATACGCAATATATCACTCCCTTGCCGTCGCGCCCACACACCATCACCGCGTCCCCCTGATAATGTGATAGATCACCTTGACCCGAAACTGACGGTCATCCGATGCTTTCACAAATTGCTCCAGTAGATCGCGAACGTAGCGATCTGAAGCCAACGAGTAGACAGCCATGTCACCCAGTTGGCTCTCCTCCAGCACCCCATCCTGCGCCAGTTCAGCCAGCTCGACGCGGATGGTGTCGGCAGTACGACCAGCGTAACGAGCAATATTACCAGCCGTGTCTGTGGTGTGCGGGTTATCGTGGAAGAAACGGACCAAGTCCCACTTGACAAAGGAGTTAACTTTTGCCTGCAAGAACTTGAGTAATTGAGGGTCCATGTCCGCCATGAGTCGCCCCGTCAAGTCGAGTTCATCCATGATTTATCCTCCTACCGCATTTAACTACCGCCTACCTCAAAAATGAGGTGAACGGCAAATTGCCAATTTGCCCTACGCGTTGCTACACAGCCCGTCAGCGAGCCACCCTATCCTCTCGTAGATGGCAATGTTTATACTTTTTGCCGCTGCCACACCAACAAGGGTCATTACGTCCCAACGCTTGCCTTTCAGGCGGTGATTGAGCCGGCCGCGCACCGCCCCCTCGCTGAATACGAGGACGCGCCGCCTGCAACCCCGGGCGCTTCCTTCCACTAGGCTGGGCGGCCATAGATTGCGGCACCAAGTAGATGGAGCGCGCCACCGTCTCCTGGATACGGCCCAGCAAATCCTGGTACATCTCGTGCGCTTCCTTGCGATAAGCCACGAGCGGGTTTTGCTGACCGTACGCTCGCAACCCAATACCCTCGCGCAAAGCCGATAGATCGGTGAGATGTCGCACCCACAAGCTATCCACCGCCCGCAGCATCAAGCGCCGATCCCGAAAAAGACCATAAACGTCTACGAATGCCTCTTCGATCTGACTCTTTACCCCGTCCTCAAGCCGCCGCAGGGGTTGGGCAGCCATGTCCTCGTCAGGCTCCTTTCCCCACCGCTCGACCACCCGCTGAGCGATCAACCGCCGCGCTGGATCTCCGCTCTGCGCCAGCGATTCCAGCGTGACGTCTTGCTGCGCCGCCTGCCGGTATGCCTGGTGTCCGATGGAGCGATTGATTCCCTCGTAGGCGCGCTCGGCCATCCCGGCCAACTGCACTTCGATTTCGGCGGGCGAAAGCCCCCCCCACTTGCGATAGTTGAAATCAGGAGGCAACGGGAAAAAGGCCCGCAACTCGCCATAGAGCGCGCGCAGGTCCCAGTCGTCCGGGTCGGGGCCGGGCGTGTGAGCGGCCACCGCGCGGCCGATCTCCTCCCCCACCATGCGCAACACTTGATCGCGCAGATCAGAAGCAGCAAGCACCTCCCGGCGTTGAGCATAGATCACCTCGCGCTGCTTGTTGACCACGTCGTCGTACTCTAGCACGTGTTTGCGGATGTCAAAGTTGTATCCCTCCACCCGCATCTGCGCCGACTCGATGGTCTTGCTGAGGATGCCGAACTCTAACGGCATATCGTCCATACCCGCCCGGTCCATCAATCCCTGTACGCGATCCCCGCCAAAGCGGCGCATCAGATCGTCCTCAAGCGAGAGATAGAAGCGGGAGGAGCCAGGGTCGCCCTGGCGGCCGGCCCGGCCACGCAACTGGTTATCAATACGCCGCGCCTCGTGCCGCTCGGTGCCCAGGATATGCAGCCCCCCCAAACCCACCACGTGGTCGTGGTCGGCAGCGCAGTCGCTCACCGCCTCGGCGAGAATCTCAGCCCAGCGCTCTGGGTAGACGTCCGTCACGCCCTGCCCCTGGCGCAACAGCTCTAGCGCGCGGTTCCAGGAAGACTGGGGAACCTCGGCCAGGTCAATGTTTTCCCTGCGCATCCGCTCGCGGGCCACTCCCTCCGAGTCGCCCCCCAGCTTGATGTCTACACCTCGGCCAGCCATATTGGTGGCAATCGTCACCGTGCCGGAACGCCCGGCCTGCGCGATAATCACCGCCTCTTTGGCATGATGCTTGGCATTGAGCACTTGGTGAGGAACGCCTCGCCGTTTAAGCATACGCGCAAGCCGCTCCGAGGTCTCGATAGCGATGGTGCCCACCAGCACTGGGCGACCAGCCTCGTACAGCGCCTCAATCTCGTCCACTACAGCTCGAAACTTTACCCGCTCGGTGGCATAAATCACATCCGTCAGATCAAGCCGCTTGAGATAAGGCACACCACGCGCGTGGCGCCCATCCTCATCGGATGGCTCATACGTGGTAACAGTCGCACTGGCGCGCCCATCCAGCACACCGGCAAAGGCGACGCTCTCGATTTCGTCCGCTCGCCGTTCGTGGGCCTCCAGGTCGCCGTAAGTGGCGCGGTACTCGACGTTGGTAGGAAGCACCACCACGTCCAAGTTGTAGATTCTGCGGAATTCCTCCTCCTCCGTCTTGGCCGTGCCGGTCATGCCGGCCAGTTTCTCATACATGCGAAAATAGTTCTGAAAGGTAATAGTCGCATAGGTCAGACTCTCGCGACGTACCTGCACGCCTTCTTTGGCCTCGATAGCCTGGTGCAACCCCTCGGAGAAGCGCCGTCCATGCATGAGGCGTCCGGTGAACTCGTCTACGATGATCACCTCGCCGTCCTTGACAATGTATTCCTTGTCGCGCTTGTAGGTGACATAAGCCCGCAGGGCATTGTCGAGATAGGGCAACATGTGAGTATGTTTGACGTCATAGACGCTTTCATCCGGGCCAATTTCCGGAAGCGCCTGTTCAACGCGCTCCACCCCCTGCTCCGTCAGCGTGACGACGCGCGTCCGCTCATCCAACACGTAATCGCCATCGGGCGCATCCAACTCGACGCTTTCGGGGCTACTGGGACGCAAGCGGGGCACTATGCCGGCAAAACGCCGGTACAGTTCCGACGATTCCTCCGCCGGGCCGGAGATGATGAGCGGCGTGCGCGCCTCGTCAATCAGGATATTGTCCACCTCGTCAATGATGGCATAGTGAGGTTCCCGCTGCACGCGCTCGCTCAGATCGTGCGCCATGTTGTCGCGCAGGTAATCAAAGCCGAACTCGTTGTTGGTGCCGTAGGTGATATCGGCTTGATAGGCCTCGCGCCGGGAGACAGGCCGCAGGTTCAAGAAACGATCATCGGCCGAGGGATAATCGGGATCAAAGAGAAAAGAGCCGCGATTGGGATCAACAGCGGCCGACTGGATCACGCCGACCGAAAGGCCCAGGGCGCGATAGATGGCCCCCATCCATTGCACGCCCACCTTGGAGAGATAATCGTTGGGCGTGATCAAGTGAACGCCTTGACCTTCCAGCGCGTTGAGGTAAAGCGGCAGCGTGGCGACGAGCGTCTTGCCCTCGCCCGTTTTCATCTCGGCGATCTTGCCCTGGTGGAGCACAATGCCGCCGATCAACTGCACGTCGTAGTGACGCATGCCGATGCTGCGCTTGGCCGCCTCGCGTACCGCCGCGAACGCCTCGACCAAAATATCGTCGAGTCTCTCACCCTCCTCCAGTCGCCGGCGGAACTCGTCCGTCTTGGCCCGCAGTTGGGCGTCGTCCAGCGCCTCGAACTCGGTCTCAAGCTCGTTGATGCGCTCGACCAGCTTTTGCAACCGGGCGACTTCACGCTGATCGGAATCACCAGTGATTTTTTTGAGCAGTCCTCGCAGCTTCAATCGAATTCAACTCCTTCACACAATTACTATCATTATACTCGTAGGCGGCGCAAATGCAAGCAGGGCTTGGGCAGCGCCCACACCACTTGCGCAATAATAGCAGTGTGGGTTATAATAGGCAAGATGCAAAAGGCAGGAGACGGTAAAGAGTGGCTCATAACAACACCCAACCCCGATACCACAACGTAGAAGCCTTACGGGCCGCGTTCCCGGTCACCAAACATTGCACTTATCTGAACCACGCGGCAGTAGCGCCGTTGCCCAATCCCGTGCGCGCCGCTATGTCCAAGTTCATCACCGACCGGGGCGCGATGTTTGGCCGCGAGCGCAGATACGAGACTATCTCTGACGACCTGCGCGGGGTGCTGGCCTGGCTGATCAACGGCACACCAGAAGAAATCGCGCTCGTGCAAAATACCAGCGAGGGCCTCAACATCGTCGCCAACGGACTGCCGCTGCAAGCGGGCGACAACGTCATATTCTGCGATATGGAGTTTCCATCCAACGTCTACCCCTGGATGAACCTCCAGCGCAAGGGCGTCAAGACCCGCTGCATCCCCCACGATGGCGGCGGGTTGACGGTTGAAGCATTGGAAAGGCACGCCGACGAGCATACGCGCGTCGTGACTGTCAGCGCGGTGCAGTTTCTCACCGGATTCAAGAGCGATCTGCCGGCGCTAGGAACGTGGTGCCAGGAACACGAGGCTTATTTCGTCGTAGATGGAATTCAGGCGCTGGGCGTCGCGCCCGTGGACGTTCAAGCCTGCCAGATCGATTTTCTCTCCTGCGGCGGCCCCAAATGGCTGATGGGGCCAAAAGGCCAGGGATTCATATACTGCCGCGAAGAGTTGCTGGACGAAATTCTGACGCCCTTTGCCGGCTGCGTCAGCGTCGCCGGCTGGGAGAATTGGCGCGACTATAACCTGACCTTTCTGCCCGATGCGCGCCGTTTCGAGTTGGGATCCGCCAACACCATTGGGCAGATCGGCCTATTGGCGGCGGTGCGCTTTTTGATGGAAGTGGGCATTCCGTCCATCGAGCAGTGGACGCTGCAACTGACCGACCTGCTGATCGCGATTCTCAAACAGCACAACTATGCCATCGCCAGCAACCTGAATCCCAAACGCCGCGCAGCCATCGTCTCCTTCAGCGCGCCCGGCGACGTAGACAAAGTATTCCAGAAACTGACCGACGCAAAGGTCGTGGTCTCAAGGCGCGAGCAATACATCCGCATCTCACCGCACTGCTACAACACTGAGGAGGAAATCGTCCGCGTAGGCAAGGTGCTGGGTGACGTTCATCAATAGGGTGAATTGCCAATTCGCACCGTATCCCCCGGCTCATTGAGAAAACAGAATAGGAGTGTGAAAAATGGAACAGCGTAAATCAACCGCCGCGGTAGTAGCGCCATCTTTTACCCCGCGCATGCCAACCTCGATCAAAGAGACTGGGCTGGGTCTGGGATTCCTGACCGACCTGGCGCTCAAGATCATGTACTTTGAGGGAAACCTCTCGGGCTACGATCTGGCCGAGCGCATGAAACTCCCCTACGTCGGCGTGATAGACCAGGTGCTAGAATTTCTCAAGCGCGAGAAACTGTGCGAGGTCAAAGGTGCCGGCGGGTTTGCAGAGGCGGCCTACCAATACGCCATCGCCGAGAAGGGGCGCTCCATGGGGCGCGAGGCGCTCGCCCGCAGCCAATACGCCGGCGCCGCACCCGTCACGCTAGAGACCTACTACAAAGCGATACACAACCAGCCCCTGGGCGGCGTAATCGTCCACCAACGCAAAATGCGCCAGGCATTATCCCACATGGTCATCAACGAAGAGACCTTTTCCCAGCTTGGCCCGGCGGTCAACTCGGGCCGTTCCATCTTTCTCTTTGGTCATCCGGGCAACGGCAAAACCGCCATCGCTGAGAGCATCGGCGAAATGATATTGGGCGACGCAATGTACATTCCTCACGCGGTGGAAATAGGGGGGCAGATTATCAGAGTCTTTGATTCTGTCAACCACGTGGTAGTTGATGAATCCGCCAATCAGAAAATTGACCCACGCTGGGTGCGCATCCGGCGCCCCGTCATCATCACCGGCGGCGAGTTGACCCTGGAAGCGCTCGACCTGGTCTATGACGAAAACAATAAATATTACGAAGCCCCTTTCCAGATGAAAGCCAACGGCGGCATGTTTCTGATTGACGACTTTGGCCGCCAGCAAGCGCGCCCCCGCGACCTGCTCAACCGCTGGATCGTGCCGCTGGAAAAGCGGGTGGACTTTTTGACTCTCCACACCGGGCGCAAGATCGAAGTGCCCTTCGATGTGCTGATCGTCTTTTCCACCAACCTGGCCCCGCGCGACCTGGTGGACGAGGCTTTCCTGCGACGCATCCGCCACAAAATCGAGATCGGAAACCCCTCATGGGACGAATACCGGGAGATATTCCGCCGTATGTGTCAAATCAGAAACGTCCCCTATGACGATAGAGGACTGGCCTACCTGATCCAGGAGCACTATCTCAAATCCAACCGCTCCAAACGCGCCTGCCACCCCCGCGACCTGATAGACCAATTGATAGACATCGCCCGCTACCTGAACGTACCCGTAAAGCTGAACAAAGACCTGATTGACCGGGCCTGCGAGGCCTACTTTGTGGAACTATGATGAACTTTCTCGATCACGAACGCACACTGAACATCGCTCACCGAGGGGCCAGCAGCGTCGCGCCGGCCAACACACTGGCCGCCTTTGAGAAAGCTGTGGAACTGGGCGCCGACGGGATCGAGTTCGACGTGCATCTATCGGCCGACGGCGCGCCGGTCGTCATCCACAACTTCACTGTAGACGAAACCACCAATGGCAGCGGCCGCGTGGCAGATATGTCACTCGCCCAACTTGAGGAACTCGACGCCGGTTCCTACTTTGACCCGGCCTTTGCCGGCGAACGTATCCCCACACTGGCCCAGGTACTAGAAGCAGTGGGAAGCAGGCTGCTCCTAAACATCGAACTCAAGCATTTTAGCCCCCGCGATAACGGATTAGAACGAGCTGTCATTGCCCAGATCGAACAATATCAACGTGGCCGAGATAACGACAATCGTATCCTCCTCTCATCATTCAATCCCTTTTCCCTGCGCCGGGCCAAAAAAATCGCCCCCTACATTCCCGTGGGGTTGCTCTATGCCCTCGAACTGCCGCTTCCCCTGCGCCGCGCCTGGCTGGCCCCTCTCGCTCCTCACGAAGCGCGCCATCCCAAGCACACGATGGTGAACACAAGCTATATGGACTGGGCGCAACGGCGCGGCTACCGCGTGAACACTTGGGCCGTAAACGACTCAGACGAAATGCGTCGCCTCATCGCTCTGGGCGTAGACGGTATCATCACCCCCGTTCCCGACGTTTTGCACAGCATCCTCGATATGTAAAGCCAGACACTGCTCCACTCCCCTGAGGATGTACTGTGCCCCAAGACTCGAAATCATTCACAAAACAACAAAAACAATCGAAATAGAACTTTGACAATCAAAAAAGTTCATGCTATAATTCACCCGCTCTTTTCTTCTTCAGTTCCACCAGCCAGGATACAATCATGTCATCACCGCTCATACCGGTTGAGCGCCACAGGCTAATTGAGGAACTCGCTCGCTCTCAAGGCATCGTCCAGGTAGCTGACCTGAGCAAGCGCCTAAACGTCTCGGAAATCACCGTGCGCCGCGACCTGGAATCACTAGAACAGGAAGGCGTTCTAGAGCGTACGCACGGCGGAGCCATCTACAGCCAACGAATGAGGGCCGAACCTCACTATACGGACAAAGACCGCATCCATCGCCAGGAAAAACAGGCCATCGGGCAAGCAGCGGCGGCGCTGGTGGAAGAAGGCGACACCATCCTGATCAACAGCGGTTCCACTACCTGCCAGGTAATTCGGCATCTGCAACTATCCAGGCAACGCGACATCACGATCATCACCAGTAATGTGTGCGCACTAGCCGAAATTCAGGGCAGTGACCAGGAACTCATCCTCATCGGCGGGACATTCCGCCAACCATCCAATTCACTGGTAGGCCCACTGGCCATCATGACCCTACAGCAGATCAATGCCAACAAAGCCTTTATCGGCGTGGACGGGATCAGCGCTCGCTATGGCCTCACGACGCCCATCCTCCAAGAGGCCGAGATCGCCCGGCTGATGATCGAACGCACCCATGGCCCGGTGATCGTCGTGGCCGACCACAGCAAAGTGGGCGTGGTGGCCGACTTTGTGACCGCGCCAGTGGATAAAGTGGACGTTCTCGTGACCGACGATGGTTTTGACGAAGGGTATCGGGCCGAGCTGGAAGAACTGGGCGTAGAGATCGTCATTGCGACCACGTAGAAGCACAACCCACTTATGCACTATTCTATACGAGGAGGTGATGCGTAGAGAGAATTATCCCGTTCGTAGCAAGAAGCATGTGGTTCACTCTGTTAAATCTAAAAAACATAGGAGGAAAGAAATGAAGTTCACGTACAAACTATCGGCTGTGATCATGCTGTTAGCGACTGTCTTGATGGTCGTCTCTTCTTGCGCTCAACCCCCGGCCGAAGGGGAAGTGGTAGAAGTTGAGGTCACGCGCATCGTCGAAGTAGAAGCCGAAGGCGAATCCGACGAGATCCCCGAAGGCGCTACCGTCATTGACTTTTGGCACGCCTTTGGCGGCGGGCGCAAGCTCCTCATCGAGCGCATGGTGGCTGATTTTAACTACACCCACCCCGGCATCTATGTTCGCGTAGAGCACAAAGGCTCCTACCGCGACACGCTGAACGCAGCCATTCTGGCAGCGCAGCAGGAGACCGCCCCCCACATCGTCCAGATATTCGAGGTTGGCTCACAGTTAGCCATTGACTCTGGTATCTTTGTGCCCATCGAAGACCTGGTACAGGGCATCGAGTTCCAGCCAGACGATTATATCGAGGGCGTATCCAACTATTACAACATCGATGGCAAGTTCAACTCCATGCCCTGGAACTCGTCCAACCCCATCCTCTACTACAACAAGGACATCTTCCGCGCGGCCGGGCTGGACCCCGAAAAGCCACCCGAGACATTTGAAGAAATGCTTGATGTATGCGACACCATCGTCTCTAGCGGCGCGGCCAAGAACTGCATCTCCTGGCCCCTCCACGGCTGGTTCTTCGAGCAGTGGATGGCCAACATGGGCGCAGAACTGGCCGACAATGGCAACGGACGGGATGCTCGCGCCACCGAGGTCTATCTCACCGGCGACGCTGCCAAAACGATCATGAACTGGTGGAAAGAGATGTACGACAAGGGCTACTATGCCTACAGCGGCAAGCTGGAAGACTGGGATGGCGCAGACGCCATTTTCGTCTCTGGTCAGGCAGCGATGGAGATCACCTCCACCAGTGATGTGGTCCAGCGCCAGAACGACGCAGCGGAGAATGGCTTTGAGCTAGGCACATCTTACCTGCCTTACCCTGCTGACAGCGAGCGCCAGGGTGTGATCGTCGGCGGAGCCAGCATGTGGCTCACCGGCGGACACCCCGACGTAGAGATGCAGGCGGCCAAAGACTTTGTCATCTGGTTCACCAACACCGAGAACGCCATCCGCTGGCACAAAGCCACCGGCTACTTCCCCATCCGCAAATCCGCCGTGGACGTGCTCGAGGTCGAGAACTGGTTTGAGCTAAACCCGGCCTACCAGGCGGCATTTGACCAGTTGCTAGAGACCAAGGTCAATCGCGCGACCCAGGGCGCTCTGATCGGAGCCTTCCCCGAAGTGCGCACCATCATCGAGCAGGCAGTGGAAAAGGTGCTGGCTGGCGAGGCCACCGTGGATGAGGCCCTGGAAGCGGCCAAGACGGAAGCCGACAAGGCCATTCAAGACTATAACGCATCGGTAGAATAAGCCAACTCAGTCGTAAGGCAATTTAACAAATTGCCCCAAGAGATCGGGTGGCCTGGCTCAAACAGCCGGTCACCCGGTCTCAGGCGGTAAGGAAGGTGCAAACATGCAAACCACCAAGTTCAAAGGTAAACTGATTCCCCTTATTTTCCTGGCTCCCACCCTCCTGGTCCTGCTGGTCTTTTTGTACTACCCGGTCATTCAGACGTTTCGCCTGTCCACCTACCGGGTGGCCTTTCTGGGTTTGAAAAAACAGTTCATAGGTCTGGATAACTTTTTAGACCTGGCGCAAGACCCTGGCTATATGCAGACCTTGCGCTCTACAGCCTTGATCACGGTAGCCATCGTCATCGGCGGCATGGCCCTTTCGCTGGCTATCGCCATGCTGGCTAACCGTGATATCCGGGGTGCCTCCATCTACCGTGTCTTGTTGATCTGGCCCTATGCCCTCTCGCCAGCGGTGGCGGGAGTGATTTGGCTCTTTATGTTCTCCCCCGGCTTTGGCGCAGTCAACTATTTGACGTTTCTCGTCACTGGCTCCGAATTGAACTGGCTCGGCAACCCACGCCTGGCAGTACTCCTCATCATTATGGCCAGCATCTGGAAAAATCTGGGATACAACATTGTCTTTTATATAGCTGCCTTGCAAAACGTAAACACCGAAGTGCTAGAAGCCGCTTCAATAGACGGCGCCGGGGCCTGGAAGCGATTCTGGTCCGTCACCTTTGCCCTCATCTCTCCCATGACCTTTTTTCTCCTCATCACCAACATCATCTATTCCTTCTTTAACATCTTTGGTATGATCGATCTGGTCACCAAGGGCGGGCCGTTGAACTCGACCAACGTAATGATCTATAATCTGTACCGTGACGGCTTCGAGTATTACAAGACTGGTCTAGCAGCAGCACAATCAGTGATCCTGTTCGTGGCCGTCATCATCCTGACGGTCATTCAATTCCGCACCAGCGGGCGTCGCGTGCATTACGGAGGCTAACAATGACTCGAAAAATTCGCCAAGATATTCTAACCCACGTGGTACTGATCGCTATCTGCATCCTCATATTATCGCCGGTGCTCTTTGCCATATCCAAATCCACACAAACGCGCGCCGAGGTCTTTCATTACCCCCCCAAGCTAGGGCCAGGCACAGCATTCCTGGACAACTATCGCACGGCGTGGAACACTTTTGACCTGGGACTCTATATGAAAAACAGCCTGATCATTGCTCTTGGGGTGATGGTTAGCAAAACGATTTTCTCCATGCTGGCCGGGCTGGCCCTGGTCTATTTTGATTTTCCGCTCAAGAACCCCATCTTTTACTTTATCCTGTTCACGCTGATGATGCCCACAGAGATCATGATCATCGCCCTGTTCAACCTGGTGTCCGACCTGGGCTGGGGCAACAACTATTTGGCACTGATCGTGCCATTTATGGCCTCCGCCACCGGCGTCTTTCTCTTCCGCCAACACTTTTCCAGCATTTCGCCACACCTGATGGATGCCGCCCGGGTGGATGGCGCCGGCCCGCTGCGCTTTCTGTGGAGCGTCCTGATACCCATGTCGTGGAACACTGTCTCCGCGATGGCCTTGATCCAGTTCATCTACATGTGGAACCAGTACATCTGGCCCCTGGTCATCATCCGCGAAAACGCGCGCCAGGTAGTGCAGATCGGCCTACGGAGTATGACGGCCGTCCAAGACACGACCAACTGGGGCGTGGTCATGGCCGGTGCAGTTCTGGCGATGCTACCGCCGCTGGCGATATTCATCCTGCTGCACGAGCAATTCACGCGGGGGTTTGCGCTGGGACAGGAAAAATAGTATGTCTGGCGTGCTCAACATCGCCCACCGGGGAGCGCGCAGCCTGGCCCCCGAAAACACCCTGGCCGCTGCCCGCAAGGCCCTGCAAGTTGACGCCGATATGTGGGAATTGGACGTGGCGGTAACAGCCGACGAAGCGTTGATCGTGTTTCACGACGACTCGCTGGCCCGCACCACCGATGCCGCGACCCGCTTCCCCGACCGCGCCCCCTGGACATTCACCACCTTCACTCTGGCCGAACTCGGCTCCCTGGACGCCGGTTCCTGGTTCGTAGAGACCGATCCCTTTGGAGAGATCGCCGCCGGCGCGGTGACGCCAGCGGAGCAAGCGGCCTATCGCGGCGAACCGATCCCCACGCTGCAGCAAGCCCTTACCTTTACAAAAGACCAAAACTATGGCGTCAACGTCGAGTTAAAGCGGCTTCCTCCGCCCCTGGAGCGCTTCCCGATAGTTGAGCGCGTGCTGGCCCTGATTGACGCACTAGACGTGGCCGATCATCTCGTCATCTCATCCTTTGTTCACGATTGGCTACGCGAGATCCAAGTTCGCCGTCCCCAGATTGAGGTACAGGCCCTGATCGGCTATTCCGAGACCCAACCATTGGACTGGGGCAATCTGGAATTCAAGGCGTACAACGCCCGCCACACATTAGTCAGCGAGGCCAGGATCCGCGAACTGCGAGAAAAGGGCATCGGTGTCAATCTGTGGACAATAGACGATGTGGACGACATGCGGCGCTACATCACAGCCGGCGCGGCGGGACTGATCAACGACTATCCGCACAAAATGGCCGCGCTGTTTCATCCGCAACAGGCCCCCGGCCTATTGGCGCACAAGGTATGACCCAATGACTCCCTTTGGCTTTGATACGCCCACCACCGCCGAACGGCTCGGGACAATCGCACCGCCTCTGCTGGAAGCCGGGTTCGACTGGATAGAGATAGAAGACCTGGCCGATCATCCCCCGGCCTACTGGCAGATGTTGAACAAGATCGTGGCTCGCTACGAGCCGCGCTTGTCGGTGCACTGCGAGTACCGCCATCTTGCGCCTGCTGCCCAAGACGCCGAGATCCGCGATGCCTCGCTGACTGTGATACGTCGCGGCATCGACCTGGCCGCCCGGTTGGGCGCAAACATAGCCGTGATACACGGCGGCAAGTGCGATGTAGATGGCCTTCCACCGGAGAGCCATCCACTGCACCCACTGGCTATGCAACTCCTTTCTGCTAGCAGGGAGCAGCATCACCGTCGCCTGCGTCAAGTGCTGCCCGCGCTGGCCGATTACGCCGCTGCACACTGCGTGCGTCTGACCGTGGAAAATCTCTTTCTGCCCTGTGACCTGCTCCGCTCACCGGACGAGATGGCGGTACTGCTGGATGGCCTGGAGGGGCAGGTCGGGATGTGCCTGGATGTGGGGCACGCCCACGTGGCCGGGTTTGCACCCCAGGCTTTCGTGCAGGCGCTGGGCGCGCGTATCTGGCACGTCCACGTTCACGGCAACGACGGCCAATGCGATAGTCACCGCACCCTGGCTCAGAGCGACGGCGCATTGGCCCGGTCACTGCCCGCCGTCGCCGCCGCCAACCCTGATGCCTGTCTGCTCTTCGAGTTGACCATGTCCAACTACTCGCCTCAGGCGATCCTCGCCGACCGCGAGTGGCTGGCGGAGCAGTTGCGGGCATGACTGACATGGTGATATCACGACGGCAACAGTGGCGGGTGCTGCTGCCGGTGGGCCTGGCAATAGTCCTTTCACTATCCGGCGATCTGACGCTCTACACCGTGCTGCCCGCCTACGCCCCAGCGCTCGGCCTGGGGTTGAGCACGGTCGGCGTGCTGTTGAGCGCCAACCGCCTCGTCCGCCTGGTGAGCAACTCGGCAGTCGGTCTGCTACTCGATCGCTGGGGACGCCGCCGTCTCTTTGTGCTGGGCATGGGCCTGGGCACGCTTTCCACCATCGGGTACGTCGTTTCACAGCAGTTCTGGTTCTTTCTGACGAGCCGCCTGCTGTGGGGCGTTTCCTGGTCACTGATCAACGTCGGCGCGTACGCCATGCTGGTGGACACCACACACGAGACGGATCGCGGCTGGAGCTTTGGCGTGCTACAAGTGTTTATTTTCGTTGGCATGGCGGTGAACCCGCTGCTGGGCGGCGTGCTGACCGACTGGCTGAATTTCCAATCGGCGCTGGCTATCTGCGCGGCCCTCACTGGCCTGGGATTTGTCATTGCCTGGCTGGCCCTGCCGGAGACGATGGTGCAACGATGCCCACCCCACGCGGTGCACCACCGTCGCCGTCCCGCCGACGCGATCCGCTGGCTGATCAGCCAGCGTCACCTCCTGGCCATTGATTACCTGGCCCTGTTGACCGATTTCGCTGGCGATGGCATCGTGCTCTCCACACTTAGCCTCTACCTGAAGCGGCAGTACAGTGACACGATCTCACTCGACGGACTGGCACTACGAGTGGCCTCGATGGGTGGCGCGCTGCTGGCCCTGCGCGCTCTCATCTCGGCGGGCATCTCGCCGTTCGCCGGGCGTCTCTCTGACCAGAAACACAGTCGGTGGACCGCGATTGGCTGGGGACTGGTCATTGGCGTGGCGGGCATGACAGGACTTGTCTGGGCCTCGAACTCGTGGAAGTTGCTCCTCAGCGTGGTGCTGATCTCGCTGAGCGGCGGTGTGCTGCGCACCGTGCTGCCCGCCCTGATGGGCGACATGGCCGACGAGGCGCATCGTGGCGCGGCCAGCGGCGGACTGGCCACCGCCGGGGACATCGGCAGCGCCGCTGCGCCGCTGATAGCCTACACCCTGCTGGCAGTGATGAGCCTGCAGAGCGTCTACTTGCTATCGGCCATCAGCATGGCCAGCGGCCTGGTCGTCGTCTGGCTGGTGGGCAAACATAACATAGGGACGCGATTGAATCGCGCTTACACGGAGTAAAATGATCAACCACGATCAACCCATCCAGGGCAAACCCGACCTGGATACTCTGCGCGAGATGATCGCGCGGGAAGAGATCGAGACCATCATCACCGCCTTTCCAGACCTATACGGGCGACTGATAGGCAAGCGCATCGCCGGCCCTTTTTTCGTCGAGGAGGTCATCGAGCACGGCGTCCACGTCTGCGATTACGTGCTGACTGCCGACATGGAAATGGACCCGGTGCCCGGCTATCGCTTTGCCAGTTGGGAGCAGGGTTACGGTGACATCCACTGCCGCCCCGACTGGAACAGTCTGCGCCTGGCGACCTGGCTGGACAAAACCGCCATCGTCTTTTGCGACGTGTACGACGAGGACGCAGGCGACCTGGTCGAAATTGCGCCGCGTACAGTGCTGAAACGACAGATGGAACGGGCTAAAGACCTCGGTTTCCTACCTATGGGCGGCGCGGAACTAGAGATGTTTATCTTTCAAGAGACCTACGAATCGGCTCGACAAAAGGGCTTTCAGAACCTACAGCCCTTTGGAGGGTACATTGAGGATTATCACATCCTACAAGGCACACGGGAGGAACCACTCATCGGCGCCATACGCCGCCACCTGGACCGCTCCGGAGTGCCAGTAGAGTTCAGCAAAGGTGAGTGGGGCGCGGGGCAGCACGAGATCAATGTCCGCTATGCTGATTTCCTGGAAATGTCCGACCGCAGCATCATTTTCAAGCAAGTGTGCAAAGAAGTGGCGATGCAGCAAAGTCTGGCCGTGACCTTTATGGCTAAATGGCACGAAAATGCCGCCGGCAACAGCTTGCACATCCACTCTAGCCTGTGGGATCAGGACGGCCGCAGCCTGTTCGCCGGCAATGGTAAACTGCCCGGCCTGCCCACCGGCGCGTCCGACCTCTTTCGCTGGTACCTGGGCGGACTGATGGCCCACGCCCGCGAGGTTTCGCTCTTTTTTGCGCCCACCGTCAATTCCTACAAGCGCTACCGGGCCGGGTCGTTCGCTCCTACCAGCATCGCCTGGGCTTATGATAACCGCACAGCCGGCTTTCGCATCGTCGGTCACGGGGACAGCCTGCGCGTCGAGTGTCGCATCCCCGGCGCGGACGCCAACCCCTACCTGGCCTTTGCCGCCACGCTGGCCGCCGGATTGGACGGCATCCAGAATCAGACCGAACCACCGCCCGCCTTCGACGGGGACGTGTACGCCGCCAGCGAATTGCCCCGCGTGCCGGCCAGCCTCAACGAGGCCATCCGCGAGTTTGAAAGCAGCACCTTCGTCCGGCGCGTCTTTGGCGACCAGGTGACCGACCATTACCTCCATTTCGCCCGCACAGAACAACGCAAATTCGACGAGACAGTCACGACCTGGGAGCGCGCCCGCTTTTTTGAAAGAATCTAACGTTCGTAGTAAGGCACGAAACGCAGTGGAGTGCCGTCCGCAGGAGAATTTTATGAGCACACATGCCCAACTAGCTATTTGCATCATCAACGGCTACCCGAAAACCAGCCGCGAGAACTTTGACCGCTCCAACGTCGGCCATCCCCACGACCTGTACCAGGATTTCCTGAGACGTTACACCCCCCAGTCCACCGTGGACGTGCTCTATGCCGCCGATCCAGGAGTAGAACTACCCACCGGCGTCAGCCTCGACGCTTACGACGGCTACATCTGGACCGGTTCCGACCTGACGATCTATCACCACGACGACGCGCGCGTCACCCGCCAGATCAAGCTGGCCCAGGCGATCTTTGAGGCCGGCGTGCCCAGCTATGGCAGTTGCTGGGGCATCCAGATGGCGGCCGTCGCCGCCGGAGGCGAGGTCAAAAAGAACCCCAAGGGGCGCGAGTGGGGACTTGCCCGCAACATCCAACGGACAGCCGAAGGACGCGAGTCGTTGCTGCTACAGGGCAAGCCAGAACGATACGACGGCTTTACTATGCACCTGGATGAAGTAACCCGCCTGCCGCCCGGCGCCAAGCTGCTGGCCGTCGACGAACACACACACGTGCAGGCGCTAGAGGTCGTTCACGGCAAGGGCGTCTTTTGGGCCACCCAGTACCATCCCGAGTACAACCTGCGCGAAATGGCCCGCCTCATCTCGGCACGCGCCGATCCCCTGGTAAAAGAGGGATTCTTCGAGACACCCGAGGCGGTTCAAACCTATGCCCGCCAGATGAACGAGCTACACGACAACCCGGATTCCGTCGCACTGCGGCAAGAACTGGCGGTCGGCGACGACATTCTGGACGGCGGGATCAGGGAGCAAGAGTTGAGGAACTGGATTGACCATCTAGTGTTGCCCTCACTGACGCGATAAAGAACGCAGCGCAATTTGCCAAATTGCGTTTTGGCAAGTTGCTGTAAGCAAAGCGACCTTGCTCTACGTCCATCTTACAGACACAAAATCGTAAACCTCCGAGGCATTGCCCCGGAATATTAAAAGGAGAACCAAACAATGCGACTCGAAAACAAAGTTGTGTTTATCAGTGGCGCCGGCGGTGGTATGGGCCGGGTGGCGGCGACCATGTTCGCCCAGGAAGGGGCCAAAATTGTGGTCAACGACTACCGGGCCGACGCCGTCGAAGAAACAGTACAGATGGTACACGATGCCGGCGGAGAGGCTGTCGGCGCGCCGGGCGACGTGTCGGTAGCTGCCGATGTGCAGCGAGCGATCCATGCCGGTGAGGAAACCTTTGGCCTCGTCAACGT
>DUEK01000057.1 GCA_011192155.1 Thermoflexia bacterium | reverse complement strand
AAGCGCGAGCGCCGGGGTGGGCGTTAAAGACGACCGCGTTACCCGCTGCCACCATACCGATACTGTTGCAGATGACGGTAGACGTGGGATTGGTGCTGGGGATGATCCCGCCGATCACGCCGTAGGGCGCGTACTCGACCAGCGTCAGGCCGCCGTCGCCGCTCCAGGCGGCCGGGTCGAGGATCTCGGTGCCCGGCGTTTTGTTGGCGTTGAGCAGGTTCTTTTGGATCTTGTCCTCGTAGCGACCCATCCCCGTCTCTTGCCAGGCCTCGTGGGCCAGCACCTGCGCGTTCTCCCGCATCACGCGGCGGATGTGGGCGATCATTTGCTCGCGCACCGATAGCGGCAATTCAAACAGTTGCAGATAGGCTATGCGCGCGGCAGCTATGGCGCTATCCACGTCGGGGAACAGATTGTCGCCGTGACGCAGTGATGGGGCGGGTGGGGGAGGTTGCGCGGCGACCGTCGGCTCTGGCAGCGGGCCGTGACGCACCCGCTCCCCCTGCCGCAACTCGGCCATCACCTGCTGGATAATGGCGTCAATGCGAGCGTCGCCCAGCATCAGCCGACCTCAGCTTTTGCATATTTGACGACGCCGTCAACCTCCAGCACGTCCACGATCGCCATGATGACGGCGTCGCACGGACGTTTGTCGGTCAACTTGGTCTGGCGGGCGGAACTGCCGGTAGCATAGAGCACCACCTCGCCCATCCCGGCGCCGACGGCATCCGCCGCCACGCGATAGCCCCCCGTCTCCTGGCCCTCAACGTCGAGCTGCTTGAGCACCAGGAACTTTAGGCCGTCCAGCGTTGGCTCTTTGCGCGTGGCAACCAACGTACCCACGACTTTTCCTATTAGCATTTGGAACTCCGTAAACGTGATGCGTGAAATGTGAATCCCGCGTCACCGTGTCACCCTGTCACTCTGCCGCGGGTTGACGTCCCAGGGGTAGCGTGACGTCCACGTTGGCGTGCGGGCGCGGGATGACGTGAATGGCGACGACCTCGCCCACTCTCTCGGCGCCGCGCGCGCCGGCCTCGACAGCCGCCTTGACGGCCGCCACGTCGCCGCGTACGACGGCCGTTACCTGGCCGCCGCCGGTCTTTTCGTAGCTCACCAGCTCGACCCTGGCTGCCTTGACCATCGCGTCGGCCGCTTCGACCATAGCAGGAAAGCTCTTGGTTTCGATCATGCCTAGTGCTTCAGTCGCGCCATATTCCTCAGTCATAGTGTCCTCCTAATGATTACGAGAAACCAGGTTTTTCCCAAAAACCTGGTTTCTGGTTTCTAATCGCGGCGCTTGGTCTCGACCGTGCGCCCACTGACGCCTTCGATAGCGGCGACGGCCGCGCCGTAGCCGGCCATAATGTCACGTTCCTCGCCGCCCAGGTAGACGCGCCCGAAACTGCCAAAGGCGCGTACTTCCAGGATGTTGATGAGAGCGGCCTTTTCCGCCTCGTTGGCCGCCAGCGCGGCGTAGGCCGCCGGCTCCACCTCCAGCACGTACAACGTCTGCCCCGCCAGCAACATATGACCGTGGCGCATACGGTTGATGAGCTGCACCTGGTGGGCATCCACGTGACGAATGATCTGGCTGGAAACGACCCTGGGCTTGATGCGATCCGCTTCCTGCAAACCCAGCGCCTCCAGAATCGCCGCGCCCGCCGCTCGTACCTCGGCCTGATCCTGGTGATGTACCTCCAACAGGCCGTACAGCCGCTCGACGATTTGCATACCCGGACGCACCCGCGTGGATTTCAACGCGATGTCCGTGATGCGGTTGATCTCGATGCCGGGTGAGATTTCTACCCACAGCGACGTGTCGTGGGGCAGCGGCAGGAACCCTCGCGCCACCGTGCCCAGAAACCCCGCGTGCTGCGGCTGCAAGCTATCTAAGAAAACATAAGTACGTAAATCAACTGTCATAACGCGCTCTCCTTTGTGCATAAGAAACCAGGGGTTTCAGAAAACCCCTGGTTTCTCAACTCTCGGCTCCCTGTATAATTTTAACACTGGCGCTGGCCCCGATCCGGCTGGCGCCCGCCGCGATCATCTGCTGCGCCTCTTCATAAGTGTGGATGCCGCCCGCCGCCTTGACCCCCATCGTAGGGCCGACCACGCGCCGCATCAGGGCGACATCTTCCAGGGTGGCCCCGCCCGGCCCAAAGCCGGTGGAGGTCTTGACAAAATCGGCGCCCGCCACTTTGGCGAGCTGGCAAGCGATCACTTTATCCTCGTCGCTCAACAGCGCCGCCTCGATGATGACTTTGAGGATCGCGTTTCCGGCGTGACAGGCCCGCGCGATGGACCCGATGTCGCGCTCCACCAGCTCGTAATCCCGAGACTTTAGCGCGCCGACGTTGATTACCATGTCTACCTCGGTAGCGCCGTCGTGGATGGACTGCTGGGCTTCAAAGACCTTGACCTCGGTAGGCGTGGCACCCAGCGGAAAGCCGACGACGGTGCAAACGAGCACATCGCTGCCCGCCAGCAGTTGCGCGCACAATTTTACGTTGGTCGGGTTGACGCACACCGAGGTAAAGTTGTATTTCCGCGCCTCGTAGCACAATTGCGCGATCTGATCCTGCGTCGCGTCGGGCTTGAGCAACGTGTGATCAATCATGTGCGCCATGCGGCCATCGGTCGGCGCGATGCCCAGTGTGCTGGCGATACGGTCTGCGCCAGCGTTGACCACGTGCTGCACCCGTTCCACATAGTTGTGCGACGAGATAGGAGGATGATCAGCGCCGGACTCTTCCTGCTCTTCTTGCACCAGGATCAACACCTGGCGCGTAATTTGTTCGATGATACGTTCTAAAGTTGCTTCATCCAGATTCATTATCTATTCCATCACGTTTCACGTTTCAAAAACCGCCCCTCAATCTCCATAATCTTGTTCACTCGTCGCGCGTGCCGCCCGCCGCCAAAGGGAGTTTCCAGCCAGGTCTTGACGATCTGCTTAGCCAGATTAGGGCCGATCATGCCGGCGCCCAGCGTCAACACGTTGGCCCCGTTGTGCTCGCGGCTGTTAGAAGCCGTGGCCTGATCATAACACATTGCTGCGCGCACGCCCGGCACCTTGTTGGCCGCCATGCAGGAGCCGATGCCCGCGCCGTCCACGACGATGCCGCGCCATGCACGTCCCTGGGCCACCAACTGCGCCACCGCAAAGGCAAAATCGGCATAATCCACCGAACTGGCGCTATCGGTTCCACAGTCCACGGCCTGGTAGCCCAACTTGCCCAAGTAGCTCTTGAGCATCTCCTTCAACTCGTACCCGCCGTGATCGGCGCCGATGGCGATGGTCTGTTGGCCTGCGGGAGAGGGGTTGGCGCCCGGTACGCTAACCGTCAATGCCTTATCCATACTCACGCGCCGCTCCAGGGCCGCCTGCCGGGCCAGGGGAGTGACGAGCGCCCCTTGAGGCACATCAATCCGCCCCCCGACCGGCACAGCCTGAACGTCCGCCTCTGTCACCAAAGGCCGGGCGGCCGCCGGCTGGGAGTTTTGCGGCAACCCCAACGTGCGATAGACCACGCGGCGCACCATTTGGCGAATACGATTTTCGTCTGCTTCCACTTTGAATCTCCCTATCGTTGCCAGGGATTATACCATTGTTGGGTAGGGAAGCCAAATCATAGGGCGGCCAAGCAGATTTTTCCTTCCTTCTATTTTACTGGTTGGCGGCTCGCTCCGCCAGCACCTCTGCGATCACCGCCTCGGCCTCTTCCGGTAGCGGTTCCGTCTCGTGCTCCTTCAGTATCTCCCGCGCTCGCTCGTTGGCCCGCGCGAACATATCCTTGCGGCCTAGCTTTACCCAACGGTCGTAGCGGTTGCGGTCAATCAAGTCCGGCCGCCACTGCGCCCACTTCCAGTTATCGAGTGTGTGATCGTCCGCCAGGAACCCGCCAGCAATTCCCGTTATGGGGGAAAAGTCAGGTCGTAGCCGCGATTTCGCAATCGCGCAGGGCGCTTTACGCGGAAAAACAGACGCGATTTGGAAATCGCGGCTACAAAACGGGAATTGCTGGGAACCCGCCGCCCGGCCGGACGCGGGCAATGGCGTCGAGCGCCAGCGTGGTGGGGTTGACGTCCACGCCGCCAGCCAACAAGCGCGTCTCGCGGATGATCTCGTCGGCGATCACCAGCGCCTCCATCGAGGAAGTGGAGCCGTATTCGATATAGCCCACGTCGTGAACCATCGTGGCGCGCGCCAAAAAGCTCGCCACGATGGAAAAGGTCATCTCCACGCCGGTCTGCGCGTCCACCACTTTGCTATCGCTGGCGCCGCCGGCTGACCAGGCGGGGAGATCGTAATAGCGGGCCAAGTCCATCTGCGCCATTATGCTCAGCGGCCACTCCGGGCTGCCATAGCTGACGATGGCGCTCTTCATATCCATCGCCGCCGTGTTCATGCCGTAGAGGAACGGCGCGCCGGGGCGGATCAGTTGAGAGATGATCAGCCCTGTCAGGCACTCGGCGTTGCCCAACGTCAGCGCGCCCGCCAGCGTGATCGGCCCGCCGCCGCCCATATTGGGCGAAGGTGGGTAGGAAGCCGGGACACCTTTTTCGGCGCAAAAGATCAGCTTTTGGAGCGATTCTTCGGGAAAGAGCAGTGGCGAGATCGGCTCGGCGTAGAGCAAAAAGAACGGCTTTTCGCGCAACGCACGTTCGCCGCCGGCCACGGCCGCCGCGATGCGGTAGACATCCTCCATATCCTTCCGGTCTTTGATGGTGTAGACGTTGGGCTTGACCGAGCCGCGCATCATGCGGACGAACTCGTGGATGTAGAGGTCGTTGGGCGGCACGTCGGCGGGATTGGCCATAGACATGATGAAATCCATATTGTCGAGCGCGTTGCACAAGCGGGCGATGTCCTCGACATCCTGGGCCGTCGTCCGGCGGCGCTCGCCGCTCTCCACATCCAGCGTAAAGATGGTGTCGGAGCCAGGCCCGAAAAAGACTTTGCCCAGTTCCAGCGGCATCGTCAGGTTGCCCAGCCGGTCGTACATCAGGATGCGCGAGGGTGCGCTGGCAAGCGCATCGTTGACCAGGTTCTCCGGTATCTTGATGCGTCCGTCGGATTCCCAGCTCCCGGCTTGGAGCAGTAACTCGCGTCCTTGAGCCTATATTTCGCACCCTGACGCAGCCTATTTGTATCTTTTTCAAAAAGTCGGGGAAAGAAACCAGGTTTTTCAGAAAAAACCTGGTTTCTCACTGACTCAGACGGCGAATCTGCCCAAATTGGGCTCGGGAGAACAAAGTGGCAAGTTCCAAATCAAGTTGTCCAGAGGTGCGGAAAATAGGCTGAGACCTATTTTTTCGCGCCTTACTACGAACTCGGTAGCGGAAAAGAAAGGTAGAAAATATGCTGGCCGATCAACTGTTGGTCAATGGACGTATCTACACGATGGACGCCGAGCGCCCGCGAGCCTCGGCGTTAGCCATTGCCGGAGAGCGTGTCCTGGCCGTGGGCGACGACCTGCACGACCTCTTGGCCCCAGGCGGGGAAGTGCGCGACCTGGGCGGCCGCTGCGTGCTCCCCGGTCTCACTGATAGCCACATCCATTTTACCGGGTATGCGCTGAGCCTGCGCATGTTGGACCTGGCCGATGCGGCGTCGTTGAGCGAGATGCTGACAGCGGTAGCGCGGCGGGCGCGCGAGACAGCGCCGGGCGAGTGGATCGTCGGACAGAGGTGGGACCAGGAACGGTGGCCGGAGCGCCGTTTCCCCACCTCCGCCGATTTGGACGCCGCTGCGCCCGATCACCTCATTCTGTTGAGGAGCAAAAGCGGCCATGCGCTGGCGGCGAACTCGCGCGCGCTCCGGCTGGCCGGGATCACCGCCGAGACGCCCGACCCGCCCGGCGGCCGCATCGGGCGCGACGCGGCGGGCCGCCCGGACGGGATGCTATTTGAGGACAGCGCGATGAAACTGGTCGCCGCTCTCGTCCCGCTGCCCGGAGCGGAAGAGACCGACCGCGCGCTGCGGAAAGCGTTCCCCAATGCCTGGCGCGTGGGGCTGACCTCTATCCACGATGTGGACGGCCCCCCGGCCTTTGCCGCTTACCAACGGCTGCGCGCCAGGGGCGATCTGGGCCTGCGGATAGTCAAATACATCCCCGGCGACGCGCTCGACTGCGCATTAGAGATCGGCCTGCAGGCGGGGCTGGGCGACGACTGGCTGCGGCTGGGCGGTATCAAGCTCTTTGCCGATGGCGCGCTGGGGGCGCGCACGGCCCTGATGCTGTCCCCCTACGAGGGCGAGCCGGAGAACGTGGGAATTCCGATTATAGAAAAAGATATGCTGCGCGAGCTGGCCCGCAAAGCGGCGGCTGGTGGACTGCCGCTGGCTGTGCATTGTATTGGCGACGCGGCCAATCGCATGGTGCTGGACGCACTGGCCGATGCGGGCGCGGGCGGGCTGCGCCACCGTATCGAACACGTGCAACTGCTCCATCCCGATGACGTGGGGCGACTGGCTGAGCTCAGCGTTGTGGCCTCGATGCAGCCGATCCACGCCATGCAGGATCACGAGATGGCCGACCGCTACTGGGGCGACCGCTGCGCCACAGCCTACGCCTGGCGCAGCCTGCTGGAGACCGGCGCATTGCTGGTCTTTGGTTCCGATAGCCCCGTGGAGGATTTCAACCCCTTTGTAGGCATCCACGCCGCCGTGACGCGCCGCTGCGCCGACGGCTCCCCCGGCCCGGAGGGGTGGTATCCTGAGCAACGGTTGACGGTGGAAGAGGCGGTGCGCGCCTACACGTTGAGCGCGGCGCGGGCCGTGGGATTGGAGGATCGGTTAGGCTCATTGTCGCCGGGAAAACTGGCCGACCTGGTCGTGCTCGACCGGGACATCTTTGAATGTGACCCGATGGAGATCGTGAAGACAGAGGTTGAGGCGACAATGATCGGCGGACGGCTTGTGTATGGCGGGGTATGATTTGATCGTTTAGCTTGACAATAGTACATTTGTGCGGTATAGTGCGGCCACTATGGTAAAGTTACAAGCATGGCATCTGCAATCAGAGGTAATGTTGGCCGCTGGCTTGTCCCAGCAGCCCGGTTTGCCGTGCACGAGTGTGGATCAGCGCATCGCCAAATTTGGGCTCACGGCGACCGGCAGACGTCCACCCCCGTAGTTACTGTATCTCTTGTATTGACTACAGCGCGGGGATTGCACAAGCCCCCGCGCTTTTTCGTTTATGGGCCGGTTGAGGGTTCAATCCCTCTGCTGCTTTGCGAGATCGTCTAATGGCAGGACGCCTGACTTTGAATCAGGAAATGGAGGTTCGAATCCTTCTCTCGCAACCTAGCCCTTTGTTCAACAAACAGGAGTATCTTTGCGAGATCGTCTAATGGTAGGACGCTTGACTCTGGATCAGGAAATGGAGGTTCGAATCCTTCTCTCGCAACCAAGGAGAAACTAATGACAATGCTCAACGTGAATGCAAGAGCGGTTTTGTTGCTCAACGCTTCATACGTCCCGCTAAAATCTATCACAATCCGCGACGCGGTGGATCTGATGATGCGCGGTGTGGTGGATGCTGTGGATGGCGTGGCCGCGCGCCTGCGCACCCCTCGCACGGTCTTTGAGGTACCTTCGGTGCTGCGGCTGCGATACTATGTCAATGTGCCGCAACGAGGAGCGGTGTGGAGCAGGCGCGGCGTCATTTCCAGAGACCAATACACTTGTGTGTACTGTGGTGTCGGGGCGGGAGGCGAGCGCAAGGGATACAGGGTCAGGCGGGTCGATTTTACGGTGGATCACTTGATGCCTCGGAGCAAGGGGGGCGGCAATACTTGGGGCAACACGGCCTGCGCTTGCCGTTGGTGCAATCATCGCAAGGCCGACCGCACCCCACACGAGGCGGGAATGAAGTTGTTGTGGGAGCCCAAGCGCCCGCGCACCAACTATCTCGTGGCCGACGGTGACATCCCAGACGAGTGGAAGGTGTACATCAGGGTGTAACCAAGGGTAGGGGCGCGAGGCATGCCTCGCCCCTACCCTGTCCTACAGATCAACGGTGCAGCCCAGGCCGGGCACGTCTGTGGCGGTGAGCCAGCCTTCTTCCAGGCGAAAACCGGGCACGGTGGGGTCGTTGGTCAGATCGAAATACCCATCCAGGTCGCCGTAGTGAACGTTAGGACTGCTTAGGGCAAAGCTCAACCCGGCGGCGGTGAGCAGCGCCGGTTCGTTGACGCAACTGACCATCGTGGACATGTGGGCCGCACGTGCGATAGTATCCACCTGGCGCGCGCAGCGCAACCCTCCGCACGTCGCCAGTTTGATGCTCACCCCGTCGGCGGCCTTGCGTGAGGCGATCTCTAGCGCCGAGGCTGGCCCAATCACGCTCTCGTCGGCCAGGATGGGTACGGGGCTGTGTCTGGTGACTTTGCGCAGCCCGTCCAGGTCGTCGGCGGGGGTGGGCTGTTCCAACATCTCCACTTTTCCTTCCAGGGCGCGGGCCACGTCCAGCGATTGTTGGACGGTGTACCCCTGGTCGGCGTCCAAGCGCAGGGTGAAATGGGGCAGGGCCTTGTGGATCGCCTGCACTCTCTGCACGTCCTCGTGGGGATCGAGTCCGCCCTTGATCTTGAGCATGCGGAACCCCTGGCGAGCGCGGTCGCGGGCCAACTCGACGCTCTCCTTGACCGGCGCGATGCTGATGGTGACGGAGGTCTGAATGCGGCTCCGGTAGCCGCCCAGCAGGCGGTGGAGAGGCATCCCGGCGGCCAGGCTCAAGAGATCGTGAAAGGCGAGGTCGAACGCGCACAGCGCCGATGGGGTGTCTTGGGTGAGTTGAGCCAGTTTGTCCAAAGCGTACTCAGTGTTCAGTGGGTTCAGATCACGGGCGCGGTCGGCGCAGGCCCGGCAGGCCCGTACCACGTCCTCCAGCGTCTCGCCGGTCAGGCTCGCGTCGAAGGCGGCGCAACCCCAGGCGATCTGTCCCTGGCGGGTCTCGACGCGCACGAATACCACCGTCACGCTGCCGATGGCCGGGTGGTAGGCCGTCCGGTACGGCAGCCGCAGGTTCAGTTCGACCGGTATGACTTGGACCTTTGCGATCTGCATAGCGCACCTCCTTCCTTCAAAAACGTGGGCTGCGAGTTGAACCGTCGCACGACTGCCACAGTGGTTGGGTGGCCGTCTCGCATAACTGATTTAAGGCAAATAGTCTGCCAGGGGGACGCTTTTCATCGCCGTCTTCAGATAGTCATTGATTTCGGAACGGGGCATGTTTACCAATTGGTGTTCAAACCCCATCTTGTGATTGAGTATCTGGGCTACCTCTTGAGGCCAGTATGTCATGCTCATTTGAACGATGTTACTGTCCAGTTCACGAGCCAACTCTTTAATCCTGCTACCCCGTCCAATACGGTCAACTATAACAATAGTCGCCATGTACCATGTAGATCGGCCTAACTCTATTTCGCGTGCAAATCGTGTAACTTTGTCCAGCGAGATTTCAGGATTTCCTCGACCAATAAACCCAATGTCGAAACGTATTCCTCGTCCTGCTTGCCAAAGAGCTGTCGCATCACCCTCTCTTCTTTCTCCTTGTGATGACAGCCAAAACTCGCGCTCAAATCGCTTTGGGCCATCCGAGCTCGTAAAGCGGAAACTGAGAATGTGTAACAAAGAACCAAGAACCAGTCGTTCGAACAACTTGCCGTAAACGGACTTTTCTGACCCTCGTATGGTTAGAGTTTGCGCCCCTACTATTCCAAGCAAGTAGACCATAAACTTCCAACTGAGTTCGGTCGCGAGTTCATCCCCAAGGTGTATTTTGCCGCCGAGTTGTCCAAATTCGGTCAGACTCTCTCTAATCACTTGCTCACACGTCGCTGTGTAGCGCTCCCGATACTCTGCCAACAAACTCGCATCATCTCGCAGAACGTTCTGACTGGCTTTGCCCGTTAGACCCAATGCCCATTGCGCTACCCACCTCTCAGATTTGGAAAGACGGCCCTGCTTGAGAATTCTTTCAGCAATGGCTGGAAGTTGCTCAACAAAATCCGATTGAATCGCAGAGCCTTTGAGTAACATGGCTACCGTAGCTGTGTTCAAAGCTGCCAATCTGCGGCGCGTTAGCATTTCGGTTGAATCCCGCAGATTCCTGCCAGACAGAACATCCAACACTACAGTTCTGATAGTTTCCATGCCCATTCTTCTGATCAATTCAGGGCCATTGGTGTCAAGCAAATCCAGTGAACCTTCGCTCATGAGTGCTGTTAGGCTGGTAATCTCGAAAGGGGGCGGTTGTTCCATTGAATACTCTCTCTGTGTCTTGTTTTGACTTACAACAGCATATCATCAACAGAAATCGGAGGGCAGTCAATGAGGAAAACATCCTGTACCTCTTTCTTGCCCAACCACTTTTTTGCTCGTTGACAGATCTCTCGCGCATACTCTGGATTTATCTCGATCAGCACGAAACGCCTGTCGAGTTTTGTTGCAACTTGTCCGACAGTACCTACACCGGCAAATGGGTCGAGAACAACATCATCTACAAAGGAGTAGTAAGCGATAACTTTCGTCGCCAGCTCTTCAGGGAACACAGCTGGATGTTTCTTGTCGTGAGCTGGCTTGATGCGCCAAATATTCGTTGTCTCATACCCATCAGCGATTCTCGATGCTTGTACCAATTCCTGTTTGGGATGCGCCCGGATGTTCCAATCTATCAAGCGATCGGTGCGTTTGCGATATACAAGAACATATTCGGTAACAGGAACGGCTTTGTACTGGAGGGGGTTTCTATCTGCTGCAAATCTGCGGCCTCGCCCGGTTGCCCAACCTGCCCCTTCAGGCTTTTCCCAGATTATATCGTCAATAAAGTCAAATCCTTCTTCAATGAACAATCTGTGAATATCAAATGGAACGGCTATTCTTTTCGACGACTCGTTTCTGCTCGCGCGGCGTATCAAAACAGGCGAGACATTCATCACAAAGAATCGCCCCTCATTTAGTACCCGATGACAAAGCTGAATCACCTTGCGTATCTTGAGGAGATACTCTTCATAAGTGATATATTCTGTGTATTCAGGTCTGGCGTTATAATATGGCGGTGATGTAAAAACGAGATCAATGGATTCTTCTGGAAGTTGTTGCAGGATATCCTCGGCATCCCCACAAGCAATCGTATTTCTTAAAGCCGAAACTTTGTATTGCTCGTTATTCTTCGATCTTTTTTTCTTACGTCCTCTTTTTCTCAGAAGACGTTCTTCGAGGATCTCTTTCGAAGTTGTCTTGTTCTCACAGATTAACGAAGTTTGTGCATCAATCACTATCTCACCGACTCGCCCGTGTTGATTTTTGCCAACGAGCGGAACTCGCCATACGTGATATCTATCATCAATTTCGGGCAAGCCAAAGACCATGGCTCCTTCTAGCTCCATGTTCTCTAGCCAAATTGTGGCTATGTCACGTGCATCTTTAACTGTGAGGACATTATAGTCTCTTTGCTCTGCAACTGTCTGGTTTGAGGTTGTCATACTCACAAGCCCTTTTGTGTAACGATTGATCCAATGAACTCAGTTTACATCATAAGAACGGGGCAGTCAAGTACAAAGGCCGCCTGCGCCTGACACCAAATCGTGATGAGACAAACGTGGGGCAAAGTCGCTTTGCTTACCGTAATTCGCCCTACTTTTCGACGACGATGACCGAGGGGATGGGCGTCCTGGAATCTATCTGGACACTGGCGTCGCCGGAATTCAGCCACAGGCCAGTGGAACCGCCGCCGTCCAGGTTTAGGGCGGTGCCTATCCCCAGGCCGGAATTGGCCAGAAAGACGGACATCTCGTGCAGGCTGAGGTAGCCGCGCGGGGCGACGACGACCAGAATATGCCCGTCGTTATCCTGGGCCACGACGGTGCGGCGGGCGGGGGTTCCATCGTCGCCGTCGGCGGGAAAGCCCATCACGCCGCCCGGTTTGACCAGCACGGGGAAGGATTGCACACCCTCGACCAGTCCCTCCGCGGGGTCGTAGGGTTGCTCCTGGAGCCAGCGCACGCTCACTTGCCCGCCGGCGGTGACGGCGAACATGCCGGCAAAATCTCCCAGGGGCGCGCCCGCCGACCGCCCGCCGCTGATGAGCAGTGCAGTGGCCTCCCCCTCCGGGGTAAAGTAGCCGGCGTTGATGGTCAGCAGCGGTTGTAACTCGGCCGCCCAGGCGGATAGCGGGCGCGGATTGTCAGGTTCGTAGCGCACGCGGAAGCGCGCCAGTGCGGGGTCTAACCGCACGATGATGACTCTCTCCAGGACGTTCCCCGTGGCGACGTCCATCTGGCGCAGTTCGACGCCCGGCTCCAGCGGCTGCCAGCCGGTATCCGGCGGCGGCGGGGCGGTGTAGGCGGCCTGGGCGAGGATTTCCAACCGGTCGGCGTGGAAGCGCACTTGGGAGATGTGGGCCTCTCCGGGCAGTGGGCCTACCAGCGTCAGCGCCTCCAACGCCCGTTCGGTGGTTGATTGGACGCGCGGGACCGCCTGGGCCAGAAAGCCCTCGTCGGGCAGGGTGTAGAGCTCCTCGCCCAGCGCCAGTCCGATGGAGGTCAGGGACGTCTCGCCCTCTTGGAGCAGCAGCAAGCCCATCCGCTGCCAGCTCAACCCCAGGTTGACGTCGGCGTAGAGGATCAATCCACCGGGCTGTAGGTCAACCCACAGGTCGCGGTAGCGGTCGCCGCCAGCATCGTCGGGGAGAAAGTGGCGGCGTAGAAAATCGTTGAGGGCAGGCTCGTCCAGGGCGAGCGTGTAGGCGCTGGCGCCGGGGGTGGTCGCGTCGCCGGTGATTTCTCCATCACCCAGGTCGGCCGGGGTCAGGCTGAGGGGTTGCGGCAGGTAGGGCGGCAGGAGCAGTTCGACGTGATCGAGGGGGGAGCCTGTGGAGATGAGCGGGGTAGGGGAGGGGGGCAGCGCGCTTGCCAGGTCGCCTACGTGTGTCAGGCCCAGGAGGGCGGGCAGCAGGCACGGCGCCAGGTTGACGGCGAGCAGCGTCAGCCCGGCGCACGCCACACAGGCCAGCAGACCGATTGCGATCAGCTTGACGAGGCTGTGGCGCTTGCTCATCCTTTCCAGATCATTCCACTCCGCGTTCTCGACGCACTTGAGCGACGATGCGGTCAAAATACCAGCGGGTGAGGCCGACAAAGCCGTTCAAGAGCAGGGAGTAGAGCCAGGCGTCAAAGCCGGGCAGGATGTAGGCCCGTCGCTGCTCGATGCCGCGCACGATGGCCTGGGCCACCTGGTCGGCGGTGAGCGTTTTGGCAGTCCCCGCGATGCGGCGCGTCTCGAGGGGCTTGAACTGGTTCTCATAGCGGAGTTGAGGCGTATCGGTATCGGGTGGAAAGACGACGGAGACGCGGATGCCGTAGGGTTTCATCTCTGCGCGCAGTACGTCGGAAAAACCACGCACGGCGAACTTGGCCGCGCTGTAGGCGGTGTAGCCGAATACTCCCATGAACCCGGCCATTGAGGAGATGTTGACGATGTGCCCGCTGCGCCGCTCCATCATCACCGGCAGGACGGCCTTGATGGGGTGCAGCGTGCCGAAAAAGTCGACGTCCATCATGGTGTGAAATATGTCGAGCGGCAATTCCTCAAAGTAGCCGGGGTGGGTGACGCCGGCCGAGTTGACCAGGATGTCGGGCGGGGGGCCGTCGGTGGTGAGGGCGGCGATGGCTTGCCGGGTTTGTTCCCAATCAGCCAGGTCGGCGGAGTAGGCCCGCAAGCGTTGGGATTGACTCCCCCGCAGTGGTTCCAGCTCGGCCAATGTCTCGTCCAGCGGCCCCTGGCGGCGAGCGACGATGGATACGTGGGCTCCGCGCCGGGTCAGCAGGCGAGCAGCGGCCCGCCCGATACCGCTGGAGCCACCGGTGATGATGGTGTGTTGGTCGTGAAAATTCACCTTGTCCCTCCTTGTATTTGAAGATACGCGATGCTTTGAAGCCAGCAATTCCCGTTTTGTAGCCGCGATTTCCAAATCGCGTGTATCTTCCCGCGTAAAGCACCCTGCGCGATTGCGAAATCGCGGCTACGGCCTGACTTTTCACCCATAACGGGAATTGCTGCTTTGAAGTCAGCTTCCCTCACTAGTAGTAACACTAGACCACTGCCCCAGTTCCTCGGCGGTAGGCTACCACCCCAGAATCTTGCGCAGCGCCCGCGCCTGCGCCCGGCTCAGGTCAACCTCCGCGCCGGTGGTCAACCGCAGCTTGTGGCTCCCCTTGAACCAGGGGACAACTTCCTTCACCCGATCCAGGTTGACGATGGCGGAGCGGTGAGCGCGGAAGAAGCGGGCCGGGTCGAGCCGCGTCTCCAGTTCGGCCAGCGCGCGACGGACGGGGCGAGCTGCGTCTCCCGCGTGTACAAAAACCTGCTCGTTCTCGACGCCGATCCAGTCCACCTCGTCCGCGTCCAGCACGCGGATGCGGTCGCGGTCGCGCACGGCCAGTCGGGTCAGGTAGCGGTCCTGGGCGGTCAGGTTTTCCAGCAACGGGGCGAGCCGGGCGGCGAAATGTTGTCCTTCGGTCAGTTCCTCCCGAGCGCGGCGGATGGCCTTCTCCAGCCGCTCCCGGCTGAAAGGTTTGAGCAGGTAATCGAGCGCGCTGACCTCAAAGGCGCGGATGGCGTACTCGTCGTAGGCGGTGACAAAGATGATGGGCGGCGGCTCTTCCAGCGCTTCTATGACGCCAAAGCCATCCAGACCCGGCATCTGGATGTCGAGAAGCACCAGGTCGGGCTTTAGTCTTTCGATCATCTCCACCGCCTGGACGCCGTCCTCGGCTTCGCCGATGGTCTCCGCTTTTTCGAGCTCGGCTAAAAGTCGCTTGAGGCGCTCCCTCGCCGGCGCTTCGTCGTCAACGATCAGCGTTCGCATTGGCACTGCCTTACCTCGTTTGTTCATCATCCGCTTGCCGTGCTTGACGGTCCACTAACCATGCCATTGGAACCAACGCTGCTGGCAAGATCAGGTTGAGCGTTACCAGGGTCGGATAGTCTGACCAGCCCACAGTTGCCACTTCCACGATATGCACCGCCAGCCCCGCGAGTCCCCCTATCACCGCGGCCCGGTAATCGCGCTGCTGCCAGCGGTACAGTAGAACCGCGTAGAGCACGAGGCCGATGAACGGCCCACCCGTTTGTAGCAGAGCCAGAAAGAGCGCGTTCGTCGCCGCCAACGCTGCCAGCAAACCCAGGGCGACCCAGGCCAATGGAGGCATCTCTGCTCTGCTCATACCCGTTCTCCCGCCGGGATTTTCACGGTGACGGCGGTGCCCTGGGGGCCATTGGCCGCAATCTCCAAACTGTGCTCTTTGCCATAGGTCTTGTGCAGCCGCTCGTCTACGTTGCGCAGGCCGACGCCTCGGCTTGCATCTACCACGTAGCCTGAGGGCATCCCCGGACCCCGGTCGGCGATGGTGATCACTACATTGTCGCCGCGTCGTTGGACGCGGATAGTCAGGTCTATGCTGCCGTTGTCTCCTTGGCCGTGCTGGACTGCGTTTTCCACCAGCGGCTGGAGGATCAGGCTGGGCACGGGCACGGATAGCGCTTCTGGAGCGACCTCGCGGGTGACGCGCAATCGCTCGCCGAAGCGGGCTTGCTCTATCGCTAGGTAGCCGTCCACAAAGGCCAGTTCCTCTTCCAGCGGCGTCAGTCCTCGTTCGCTGCCCGCCAGTGCGTAGCGAAACATCTCGGCCAGTTGTTCGATTGTCGCCTCGGCCAGCGCGGGGTCGGTGTGGGTCAGTTGGGCGATGGTGTTGAGTGTGTTGAAGAGGAAGTGGGGATTGATCTGCGCCTTGAGCGCCTTCAGTTCCGCCTGCGTCGCCAGCGCCCGCAGTTGCTCCTCCAGTTGTTCTTTTTCTTTCAACTGGTGGTAGTAGCCCAGCGCGGTCTCGGTGCCGTGCACGATGGGGAACCCGACCACGATGCCGCCGATGACGATCCAGGCTGTAGCGCCCTCGATCACGAAATCGAAGATACGGCTACAGGTGAACAGGGCTACAAGTGCACCTATGACGTGCCCCAGCAGCGAAAATGTTATCTCCAACCCTAACCGCAGCCAGTCCTGGGTCACGCGCTTTAACTGCGGCTGAATGAGCGTGCGGTCCAGTTGCCAGGAGAGAGCCAGTACGCCCGCTATTGCCAGGCCGGTGGCGATCGCGCTCAGGTCCCAGCGGCCGGTGGCGTAGGCGACGGCCAAGCTGGAGCCGGCGGCAGGTAGGATGACCGAGTGCAGGAGTGTCTGCACGCGCCCGCCAGATTTCTGTCCTGCCATGATTTCTCGATTCAAACACCCTCAATCGACGCTCTTGACCGACGTTCAACCTGCCTGTGTCGGTACACACTATAATCATAGACGGAAGCGTGAGTAATGTCAAGACAGCCGGGTTTTCCAATTCCGGATCAATACGATCAGGCCATACACGCCAGCCACAAAGAGGGTGCAGTCCTCATAGCAGTCGAGCACCCCGAAACACTTGGGCAGGCCCATCAAGGCCCACGGCAGCAAGAATACGTAGACTCAGTAGATCCAAATTTCAGACCTCGGAGGTCTCGGAAGGTGACATTGGCAGCAAAATTGCTTAGATTGCGCCCGTTTTTACCGGCAAAAGCGCTCTCGAGAGACCTCCGAGGTCTTGTTGTCGTAACATTTTGGATCTACTGAGACTTTGCGGCCCACGTTTGGCGCTGCCGCTGCGATCAGCGCCAAGGCGAACACGGTCAGTGGACAGGGGAACATGGGCATCAATATCCTGGGATATGCGTGCCCCAACAAGGCCCATCCGATTAGCGGGTACGAGAACGCCAGTAGAATCCAGAGAGCGGTCAGCCTTCTTTTCCATCCGGCCTCGGGAAGCCTGAAATTGGTTTTCCTGGCAAATATGTCCACGGCAAACAGTATCGTCACGACAATGAACAGTGGAGCGCCGATAAACGTGGAGATTGGGTTCCTGACAAAGATCAGAAAGAATGTCGCCCCATTCCAGGCGAAAGCAAAGGAGAGGAATGTCTTTACCAGCACGTTCGTCTTGTCGCCTGGTTTAGTGAACACTCGGTACACCGATAGTGCTGCAACGATGGTTAAAATGACTTGCACCGGTAACGTCTTTTCGTTATATACGCCGGCCCCGGCCCAAAAAGTTTCTGTGCTCATTGTAATATGTCTCCATTCACGCCTCTAGCGATTGGCTGTGTTTTTCTTTGCCGCACCAGGCGGATGATGCCCGCGACAAAGTTCACCCTGGGCACTCTTTCCATATACCGCTCGTACGCAGCGCCGAATTTATCGACGAGGCGCCGGTCGGCCTGTAGCAGATCGAGGTAGACCAGCACCATCGCCGGGAGACCGAGTGCCACGCTGGCCCAGCGGTTGGTGAGCAGCATCAGGCTAATACAGATAAACAACCAGGCCGTACCCATTTGCGGATGGCGGGCGATGGCGTAAATGCCGGTTTCGACCAGCCTGGTGGTGTTGACAAAGCTCTTTCCTTTGGATATACCCCCTTTGCGGCGGAACGTAAAGATAGGCAGCCAGCCAAAGATGGCCGAGGCCCACCAACAGACCCATCCGGCCCATTTGAGGACCTCGGGGTCTGGCCGGCGAAAAAAGAGGGCCAGCACGATCTGGGCGACCGTCAGCGCACCTGCGATGGACGACAGCAGGAAGGGGTGCAGGCCGTAGAGTAACTCTTGTAAGCGTTTCATTTCGATTTTCTCCTTACTCAATAGTTTGGGTTCTATGCTTCTATGATAGCAGAGTGGAGGGTGGGGGGCAACGATTTTGCGGCGAACGGTCAGATTTGGGGGGTGAATGGTTGCGAGGGAGGCTCCAGTTCGAGACCAGGGGGAAATATCTTGCTTTACTGAAGTGCGCCTCGCGTGTACTTGACAGATTGCATCGTCTGGGGTATTCTTCCGCTTGTCTATGGACGGGAAATTGGGATCATTTATCACGAGTCACGCTGCGAGGTTCAGTGCTATACGTTTGGCTCTTTGCGTACTCTCTCTCGCCGGCGCCTTCAGTTTGCTCTTTGTCAGTCCCGCGCTCGGTCGCTGGGAGATTCCGCAGACCGTCGAGCCGACCGAGGGTACACATTCGTCGCCCGGCAAAGCTGTTATCTCTACGCCCACTCCTACGCCGGTTCCCCTGCCCGATCAGGCGCGAGTGCCTATCTTTATGTATCACTATGTCTCTGAACTCCCGCCCAACCCCGATGTCTATCGCCGCGATCTGACGCTCGCACCAGAAAAGTTCGAGGCCCAACTCCAATATCTGGCCGATGAGGGGTACCACGCCATTACGTTGAGCGATCTGTATCTGCACTTGAAGCAAGGCTATCCACTGCCGGAAAAGCCGGTTGTGCTCACCTTCGACGATGGGTACAGGGATGCCTACGAGGTAGTGTTCCCCCTGCTGTTGGATTATGGTTTCACGGGTACATTTTTCGTGCTCGCCACCCCGACCCACTTTGAGTCGCCGGATTATATGACGTGGGCGCAGATGAAAGAGATGTCCGACGCTGGGATGGAGATTCAGTCGCACGGGCGGGATCACGTGGACCTGCGGGGGCGCTCGTATGATTATTTGATCTATCAGACTGTGGGAATCCAGGAGGCGATACAGTATCACACCGGGCGATTGCCGCGCTTTTTTTGCTATCCTTCGGGGCAGTATGACGCCGACGTGATCGGTGTGCTCGAATCGGCCGGCTACTGGGGGGCGGTGACGACGGCCTGGGGTAAGACGCACACCCAGGACAATTTTTTCGAGATGCCGCGTCTGCGCATTCGGGGGAGTGATACGTTAGAGGGCTTTATTGACAAGTTGGAGAGCTAGCAGGTTTGTTTGTTGAAACCTTTAGGGCTTTGAACGGCAGAGGTTTGTGTGGGATAAACAAGTGAGTTTGGCCATTCGTTTTGAGAACGTCTCCAAAAAGTTCAACCTTCACCACGAGCGGAAACGTTCCTTTCAGGAATTGGCCCTCGGTCTGTTTCGGCGCGATAATGGTTCCCGAGAAGAGTTCTGGGCTTTACGGGATGTTGATTTCAATGTGGAGCAGGGAGAGACCGTGGGGCTGATCGGCCCTAACGGGGCGGGGAAGAGCACTGCGCTCAAACTCGTCTCGCGCATCATAGAGCCTACCTCGGGGCGGATCAAGGTCAATGGGCGGGTGGGCGCGCTATTGGAGCTGGGAGCCGGCTTCCACCCCGATCTGACTGGCCGGGAGAATATTTACCTGAATGGCTCAATTCTGGGACTAGGTCGCGCTGAGATTGAGCGAAAACTGGACGACATCATCGGCTTTGCCGAATTGGAGCGCTTTATTGACGTGCCGGTCAAGCACTATTCTTCGGGCATGTACGTGCGGCTCGGTTTCTCTGTGGCGGTGCACACCGATCCGGAAGTGTTGCTGGTGGACGAGGTGCTGGCGGTGGGTGATGCGGCGTTCCAGCGCAAGTGCCTGGAGCGCATTGACAGGATGCGCTCGGAAGGGGTGACCGTTCTTTTCGTCTCCCACAATGCAGAGACGGTGCGGACCATCTGCTCCCGCGCCGTCTGGCTGGACGACGGGCAGTTGCTGGCCGATGGTTCTGCCGAGTCGGTCGTGGCCCGCTATTTGACTCATTCTTGGGATAGCGAGGAGGGCAAGCTAAAACCGCGAGATGAGAATGATCGGCGCTGGGGCGGTGGCGAGGTACGGATAATGAGCGTGCGATTGTTGGGTGGCGATGGCCGAGAGAAGCAACAGTTCAAAGCTGGGGAGCCGCTGACGGTCGAGATGCGCTACCGGGCGGAAAAGCGAGTGGAGCGGCCGGTGTTTGGGTTGGCGATTCACCGGAGCGATGGGACACATATTACCGGGCCAAATACCCAGTTTGCGGGGTATGAGATTCCACAGATAAAGGGAGAAGGCGTCGTTCAATACACCGTTCACTCCCTGCCGTTGTTGGAAGGAAGTTACAGTGTTTCGGTAGCCGCGCACAATTGGGAAGATACCAAGACATTTGATTATCATGATCGCTTGTACCCTTTCCGGGTACTTCCCTCTGAGGGAGAGCAATATGGAATTGTCACTCTAAATGGAGAGTGGCATCGAATAAACTAAAACATAGGAGGCTGTTGTGATTCAAGACGTACAAGTAATTCCGTTGGCAACGTATATGGATGACCGTGGGTTTTTGACCGAGATCATCCGCGTGGCGGGAGGCGACGAGCCGCACGCCATAGCCCACAAGTTCGGTCAGGTGTATCTGGTGGGCGACCCCGTGCGCGGTTCGATTCGCGCCTATCACAAGCACGCCGAGCTGTGGGACTGGTTCTGCATCGTCCACGGCACGGCCAAATTTGTGCTCGTGGATGACCGCGAGGATAGCCCGACCAAGGGCGAGATGATGACGATTGTGACGGGCGAGCGCGCGCCCAAGCTGGTCGTGGTGCCGCCCGGCGTCTACCACGGCTGGATGTCGTTGGAGGACGACACGCTGATGATCAGTGTCGCCAGCCACACCTACAACCGGGAGAACCCCGACGAGGAACGCATCCCGCCTGATTCGTTCGGCGACGTGTGGACGGTCAAAGGACGGTAGCGATGCGCAAGATATTGCTGGTTGGCGGCGCCGGTTACGTCGGCTCGGTGCTGGCGGAAGAGTTGTTGGAGCGGGGCTTTGCGGTCAAGATCCTCGACCGGCTTTACTACGGCGACGATGGCCTGCGCGAGATCCACGACCGGGTCGAGCTGGTCGTGAGCGACATGCGCGTGATAGACCCCAGCGTGCTGCAAGACGTGGACGCGGTGGTCAACCTGGGGGGGCTATCAAACGACCCCACGGCCGAGTACAATCCCAAGGCCAATTATGAGATGAACACGACCGCCTCGGTGCAGTTGGCCGAGATGTGCCGGGAAGCGGGCGTGCAGCGTTACGTCTTTGCTTCCTCCTGTTCCATCTATGACCGGGGCGTGGGCAACGATCAGAGCGACTTTGTGCAGGACGAGACCACTCCGGTTGACCCGCGAGCGGCCTACTCTGGCTCCAAGCGGGCCGCCGAGAAGGCATTGCTCGAGATGGCCGGCGGTGACTTTTGCCCGGTGATCCTGCGCAAGGGCACTATTTACGGTTTCTCGCACCGCATGCGCTACGATCTGGTGGTGAACACCTTTGTCAAGTTCGCCCTCAGTCAGGGCTACATCAATATCCACTACGGCGGCGAGATGTGGAGGCCGCTAGTGGACGTACGGGACGTCGCTCGCGCTTACATCGCGACCTTGCGCGCCGACGCGGAACTGGTGAATGGAGAGATTTTTAACGTCTCTTTCCACAACATGCGCATCTCTGAGCTGGCCCTGCGGGTGCGCGAGGCGCTGCGCGATGTGGGCGTGGAGATCGAAATCCGCTCCGACTATGGCTATCGCGGCGTGCGCAGCTACCGGGTGTCGGCCCAGAAAATCCAACACACCCTCAACTTTCGCCCCAAGATGACGGTCGAGGAATCGGTGCGGAACATGGTGGAGCAGATCCGGCAGCACGGCTATGACGACTTTGAAAACCCCAAGTACTATAACATCCGTTGGATGCGGCTGTTGGAAGAGGCGGCCAAAGTCATCGCCATCACCGGCTCTGTCTTTGAGGCTCCCGCCCGTCAAGGAGATAGTTAGATGAAGATCGCGCTCATCGGCGCTAATGGTCAACTGGGCAGTGATCTGGCAAAGGTGTTGCCTGCCCACGGGCACGACCTGGTGCCCCTCACCCACGCCGACGTCGAAGTCACCGACGCCGAGAGCGTGGCAGCGATGATGGGAGAGCACGAGCCGGAATTGGTGCTCAACATGGCCGCCTTCCACAAGGTGGACGTGTGCGAGGAGGAGGTCGAGCGGACCTTTGCCGTCAACGTCTACGGCGTGCGTAACCTGGCGTTGGCCTGCCGCGCGCACGATGCCGTGTTGGCGCACATGAGCACCGACTATGTCTTTGGCGGCGACAGGGCGCGCCGCACGCCTTACGTCGAGACGGACACGCCCGCCCCAATCAACGTCTACGGGGTCTCCAAGCTGGCGGGCGAGCACCTCGCGCGCTATCTGCTGGAGCGCTACTTTATCTTTCGCGTCACCGGGCTGTACGGCGTGGCCGGTTCCAGCGGCAAGGGGGGCAATTTCGTCGAGTTGATGTTGCGGCTGGCGCGCGCTGGCAAAGACGTCCGCGTGGTGGACGATCAGCGTATAACGCCGACCTACACGGTTGACCTGGCGCACCAGATCGCGGCCGTGGTCGAGACGGAGCAGTACGGTCTCTACCACGCCACCAGCCAGGGCGACTGCACGTGGTACGAGTTCGCAGCCGAGATTTTCCGCCAGAGTGGGCTGAATCCCAACCTGGGCAAGGCCAAGACGGGCGACTTTGGCGAAAAGGCCACCCGTCCGGCTTACTCAGTGTTGGAGAACCGGGCGCTGCAAAGGATTGGGATGGACAAGATGCGTCCCTGGCAGGAGGCGCTGGG
>DUEK01000056.1 GCA_011192155.1 Thermoflexia bacterium | reverse complement strand
CCCTCGTGGGCGGACACGGGCACAACGGGCACGAGGCCCTATGCTACATTTCGATGCGAGTGAACGTAGCCTAGCCCCTCGTGGGCGGGCACAACGGGCACGAGGCCCTATGCTACAACTCGGTTGTGTGCCAACGGTAGCCTAGCCCCTTGTGGGCGGACACGGGCACGAGGCCCTATGCTACGTTTCGATTGCGTGTTGCCGTAGCCTAGCCCCTCGTGGGCGGACAACATTTCGATTGTGTAATTGCGTATTGGAGGTTCGTCATACATGGCTCGTAAAAAGAAACCCGACCCCGCCCAAATGTCCCTGTTGGAGCTATCGCTCAAGACCGCTCCGTGCGTGCCCGCCATTCGCCAGGAGGTGCGGGATTGGGCAGCCGATGGCTACAAGGGTGCGACCCAGACCACCAGGACCTTGCTCAACTACTGGTTCCGCACAGACCATCGCTTGCCGAACGGCACCAAGTTCCAGTATTACCATTTTCAGCGCGAATCAATCGAAACCCTGATCTATCTGTACGAAGTTGCCCAGAAGCGGAGCCACAAAGACCTGATCGAAACCTACGCCCAATCGCCGCCGGGAGGCCAGCAGTTACGGCTGTTGCAATATGACGACTATCCCCGCTACTGCATCAAGATGGCTACCGGCAGCGGCAAAACCAAAGTCATCGGCCTGGCCGTCGCCTGGCAGTATTTCAACGCCGTCCTGGAAGATGCAAGCATCTATGCCAAGACCAGCCTGATCATCGCGCCCAACGTCATCGTCTTTGAGCGGCTGCGGACGGATTTCGCAGGCGGGCGGGTCTTTCGTACCGACCCCATCATCCCGCCAGAGCTAGAGCTTTTCTGGGATATGGAATTCTACATGCGTGGGGACAGCGAGCGGGCCAGTTCAGAGGGTGCATTGTACCTGACCAACATCCAGCAGCTTTACGAACGAGATGACGCCGGCGCAAGCGACGAGACAGAGATTATGACTGCGGTGCTCGGCCCCAAGCCGCCGGCCCAAACCATCCGGGTTGAGAGCTTTGACACCCGCATTCTTGCTCGTGGGGGGCCGGTGTTCGTAGCGAACGACGAAGCCCATCACACCCACGACGAAGAAAACGAGTGGAGCAAGACCATCCGCCGCCTGCACCAGGCATTACTTCCCCCCTCCCAGGGGGGATTGAGGGGGGTTGGCATTATACAGCTTGATATGTCGGCCACGCCGCGCTACAGCAAAGGCTCGCTCTTTACCTGGACGATCTTTGATTACCCGCTCAAACAAGCCATTCTCGATAACGTGACCAAGCGCCCCATCAAGGGCATTGCCAAGGGCATCAAAGAGGTTCCCTCCGACATTGCCAGTGTGCGCTACCAGACTTATCTGACCGCCGGGGTGGAGCGGTGGCGCGAGTACCGCGATCAATTGGCCCCTCTCAAGCGCAAGCCGGTTCTCTTTGTGATGATGAACAGCACCAAAGACGCCGACGACGTGGCCGACTATTTGCGCGCCAAGTATCCGGGCGAGTTTGCCGGAGACAGGCTGCTCGTGATTCACACCGATAGAAAGGGGGAGGTCTCCAAGAGAGACGTTGAAGCTGCCCGCAAGGCTTCCCAGGAAATAGACTTTGGCAAGAGTCCCATCAACTGCATCGTCAGCGTCCTGATGCTGCGCGAAGGGTGGGACGTGCAAAGCGTCACCGTAGTGGTCGGGCTGCGTCCCTACACCAGCAAGGCCAACATCCTGCCAGAGCAGACAATTGGCCGGGGACTGCGGTTGATGTTCCGGGGCCAGCCGGGCGCTCCCACCTTCCGCGAGCGGGTGGACGTGATCGGCAACAAAGCCTTTATCGAGTTTGTGGAGCAGTTGGAGCGGGATGAGGATATAGAGTTCGAGACAGTTGACCTGGACAAAGACAGGGTGGTTATTGAAACCATCTTTCCCGACCTGGATAAAATCGCCTACGACATAGCGATGCCTATGCTCAGCCCCATCTTGACCCGCAAACGCACTCTCAAAGAGGAGATTGAGGCTCTCGACGTTTCCCAGTTCAAGACGCCCAGGCTTCCCAAAAAAGAAGGAGATTCCGCCGCACAAGAGTTCACCTACGAGGGGTACGACATCATCACCCTGGAGAAACTGATCGAGCGGGAGTACACCATCCCCCAGGTACAAACTTCCCAGGAAGTCATCTCTTACTATGCCAAACGCATCACCTCCGACCTGAAATTGCCCTCTCAATTCGCCGCCCTGGTTCCCAAAATCAAAGAGTTCCTTCAGACACAAGCCTTTGGCGAGCCGGTTGATTTGAATGACCCAATGATGATCAAGGCCATCGCGCATCCCGTAGCTCAGCACGTCACCGTCAAAGTTTTCGTCGCCGCGCTGAGGGAAGCGGTCGTCGAAGAACAGACGCCCATCTTGGAACACGCCGGGCGTTGCCTCTCCACGACCGAGGGCTTTCCCTGGTCTCGCCCGACGCTTGCCGCTACCAAGACCGTCTTTAACCTCGTGGCTGCCGATAACGAGTTCGAGAAAGCGTTTGCCCTCTTTCTGGAAAAAGCGGACGACGTAGTCCGCTTTGCCAAACTCCCGGAGCGATTCAACTTTACCATCCCCTACACAGATTCGGCGGCCAACCTGCGCTACTATGAACCTGACTTTGTAGCCGTGACGGAAGACGGCATTCACCACCTGATTGAGACCAAGGGGCGAGAAGACATTGACGTCAAACACAAAGACCTGGCCGCAGAGTTGTGGTGCGAGAACGCCACAATCTTGACCGGCACTGAATGGGTATACAGGAAGGTTCTACAAAAGGGATTTGAAAAGCTCCAACCGACCGATTTTGAGGATTTGATTGCTTTGGATCCTATTAGCTTTCTGTGAGTACGCCCAACCAACCGCAACTGCTTTGTCACAATCAAGACCAGTCCCTCCAGCAAGAAAGTATAAGCCCCCTAGTGCAGCGTTGAGCAAAACATCAGCACGTTTCAGGTATAACTTGTAGCATATCCAGGGTCAAACTTGTAGCATACTTTGGGTAAAACCTCAGCATATTTTGGGTAAAATTTCAGCATATCTTGGGCAAGACTTGTAGCATATCTTGGGTCAGATTTGTAGCATATCTTGGGTCAGATTTGTAGCATATCCAGGGTAAAACCTCAGCATATCCAGGGTAAAACATCAGCATATTCCAACAAACTGACACGCACCCATTAAACAACTGGTGCGTGTCAGTTGAACGAACTATCGAGATCGGTTGGACGAACGATCCTGGATTATCTACCTGTCCGCCTTTACCTTTTCGTACTCGACCCCGTCCAGGAATTTTTGGGGATGCTTGCCTGGGCGAAAGGCCATGGTCGTCTTGGTGATATTGCGCGAGGTGACCTCTTCCTCTGTATCCGATCCCTCGGTGCGGACGCGCAGACGAAACGTCCCGAAATCTCCCAGTTGGACAGTTTTGCCGTCGGCGAGTTTTTCTGGAATGATCTCGAGGAACGCTTCCACCGCTGCGGCGATATCGATGGAACTGAGCGTGGATATCTTGGCGGCATCCCGCGCCATATCGCGGATGGTTATTTTGCCTGCATTCTGTATCTGGAGGTAGTATTTGTTGGGCGCTGAGGGGTCCTGGGGGTTGACTCACGTGATAACCTTGTACCGTACCATTGTTCTGCCTCCTTTATTACAGTCAGATTTCCAGTAACGACGGTGTCATTTACACCGTTTTAAGTATAGTGTTGGTCTGGGGATTTGTCAAATTGCTGGGGAGATAACAGCGAGATCGTAGCTGCGATTTCCAATCGCGCATTTGCCGTCACAGACGCGATTGGGAAATCGCGGCTACAAATGGTGTTTGCTCAATGTTCATACATCGCCCCCCTGCCGACTGCGATGCACCACATACACACCAGCGAGTACGGCGACGCCGCCCAGGGCTTGCCACACGGAGAGAGCCTCGCCCAACAGTGGGCCGGCCAGAATGGCCGTCACGATCGGCTGGCCCAGCATCGTCGGCGCGACGACGGAGGCGGGCAGGTGGCCGAGCGCATAGTTGATAGATAGGTAGCCCAAGACCTGGGGTATCAGGCCGAGCGCGACAAAGTTCAGATAAGTGGGGACAGAATAGCCGGTGAGGGGTTGACCAAGCGCCAAGTTTAGAACGAGCAGCGCCAGGGTCGAGCTGGCAGCGGCCGGCCAAAAGTAAGTGAGAGAATCGAGGGTTTCCCGCCCGCGCTGCGTGATCAGAAAATAGCCGCCGTAAAAGACACCGGCAAACAGGCCGAGCAGCGTGCCCAGTCCGAACGACGCAGCGCGCACACTGCTAAGAAACAGCTTTTTTGGAAAAGCCCAAAACCCCGCCCCCGCTGTTTCTCGTAAAATAAAAGACACGCAGGGGTTTTGGGCGCTATCCAGGCCCAGGATGACGACTGCGCCGGCCATAGCCAGCAAGAGACCGGCCCAAAACATCACGGTGAGCCTCTCTCGGAAGAGGACGAGCGCGCCCAGCCCAACCCATAACGGCGCGGTGTTGGCGAGCAGCGTGGGGTTGGTCGCGCCGCTCATAACGACGCCGGTGGCCCACAGCGACAGGTCGGCCGCAAAGAACATGCCGCCCAGCACAGCAAAGCGGAGACCCTCTCGAGGCAGGCTCCCCCTGGTTTTGACCCGCCGATAGAACGGCCAAGCGAGCAGAAGGACGGCGATTGCCACACGGTAAAAGGCGGTGACAGACCCAGGCGCGTTCGCCCAGCGCACAAAGATAGCCGAAAAGCCCAGGCTGAGGGAACCGATACCGAGCGCCAGATATGAAGGAAGACGCGATGGCTTCATAGCCGGATCCGCAGATCCTCCAACGGATAACTCACGCAGGCGTGGATGTAACCGTGCTCACGATCCGACTCGCGCAGACCGGTGTGGGACGGCTGAAAAACCTTGCCGGAGAGTAACTTGACCCGGCACGCGCTGCACGCCCCAGAGCGGCAGATGGCCGGTACGACGACGCCGTACCGTTCCAGCGTGTTCAGCAGCGGCTCGCCGGCCGGAGCACGAACCGTCTTGCGGCCCGCCACATCCACTTCGAAAAGCGCGTCCGCCGCCAACCCTTCCGGCCAGCCGGGTTCCCGCGTCACGTCAGCGGGCGGGCCGTATAGCTCGCGCCTGATCTTGTGCGCGGGCGCGCCTAGCTCATCCAGGGCCGCCCGGCAAAAATCATACATCACCTGCGGGCCGCAGATGTAGAACGTCTTGCCCGTCACAGCGCCGACCTGTTCCTGGATCAAGGCCGCGTCAATGAAACCGGTCACGCCATCATAGCCGTCTGGCGGCTCGGAGATGATCAACGTATAGTCGAAATTCGTATGCTTGGCGGCCAGTTCCGCCAGCTCATCGCCATAGATGACGTCATCCGGCGCGCGGCTGCCATAGAGCAGGTGGATGTTCAGCGGACGCTCGTGCCGGAGCGCGTCACGCACGATGCTCATAAACGGCGTGATGCCGCTCCCCCCGGCCAAAAAGACCAAGTCGCCGCCGTCAATGAGCGGCTCGTGGTAAAAGTGGCCCTGGGGACCGGTGGTCTCCAACTCGTCGCCCACTTGTATCTCGTGGAGCAGGTAGGGCGCGACGAAGCCGCCCGGATTATCGCGCACGGTCAGCTCCAGGATTTCACTGCCCGGCGCGGAGGCGATGCTGTAAGGGCGGCTGGTCAGCACGCCATCCACGTCCACAAAGAGGTTGACGTACTGGCCGGGCCGGAACGGCGGCAGGGGGCCGTCGGTACGCTCACAGCGGAAGGTCTTGGTCGTGGGTGTCTGCTGTACTATTTCAACCACGCACAGTCGCATCCGCCGGGGGTGAATAGCCGAAACAACGCGCCGAACAACGTTCCTGTATTCGTCGCCGGTGTAATCAAACCCCTGCCCCGGCTGGCGGAGCGATCTGCGCCGCACTGAGACACGCACGTGCTCGCGCACATCTTGAAGCCAGTTGATGATCTCCATCGCTACGCTCCCCCTTGCATCTTTTTGATCTTGCCCAGTATCGCCCCGCCCGCCATCTGCCCGGACATGATGGAAGGCTCAAAGCCGCCGCCCGGCTGCGTCCACGCGCCGACAAAGTAGAGCCTTTCCAGCGGCCCCCGATTACCCATGCGCCACACCATGTTGTCGCGCGGAGGCTGGTTAAAGCCATAGATGCTGCCGCCGATGGCGCCCGCGTACCGCATGTTGGTGATCGGCGTAGAGACCTCCACCACCTCGGCCTGCTCGCGCAACCCCGGCGCGATGCGCTCGGCCATGCGGATCATACCGTCGGCGATGCGATTCTTGGTCGCCACGTACTCGGCCGGCGGGACGCTGTACCACGGCTCGCCATACATCAGCGCCGTCAGCACGACGCTGGACGTGCCCGGCGGCGATATTTCTGGGTAGACGATGTTATAGCAAGTGACGACCATCGCCGGGGGCGACTCGACGTCAACCGTGTGCATCATTCCGTAATGGCGGTCGAGGTCGTAACCCTCATTGATGAAAACCTCGTGTTCGGCGAAACCCAGTTCCTCCGGCGAACGGGCCACGCCCAGGTAGACGTTGACGGTGGAGGGGGCCACCTCGCTCGATTGCAGCCTGGCAAAAAAGCGGGGCGGGACATCGTCGTCCCCGATCAGCTCGCGGCAGGTGGTGATGGGGTCAGCGTTGGAGATGACCCAATCGGCCTGAATCTCCTCGCCCTCCTCGGTGATCACGCCGCTGACGCGCCCGTCAGTCGTGGTGATTTGCCGGACGGGGCAACTCATCCGCGCCTCGCCGCCCAATTCCTCAAAGCGGGCCAGAAAAGCGCTAGAGAGCGCCTGCGAGCGGCCCTTGGGGAAAGCGGCCCCGCGCCGGACGTAAGCGGCCAGCGTGCTGGCAAAGTACACAAACGAGATTTTAGAGGGCGGCATGCCCACATAGCCCCAGTATTGCGAGAGTACGGCCCGCGCGCGCGGGTCGACAACGTCACGGTTGAGCACGTGCCCCCAGGTGACAGGCAGGTAGCGGAAAAAGTGGGGAAAGCGAAAGGGCATGGTAGCCGGGTTGACCTGGCCGCGCCGCCGGGTGATGCGGGAGAAATCGCGGCCAAAGTCAAAGACGCGCTCAAGAAAGCGATGGATGCCCTTGGCCTCGTGGGGAAAAGTCTCGCACAGCTCGGCCTCGAAAGCTTCCCGCCCTACCGGCAAGGTGACGTCCAGGTCGGGAAAGACGGAGCGGTAGAGGTTGGATACGTGCAGGAACTCGACCTTCTCAGCCATCCCCAGATATTCCAGATAGCGGTACACGCCCCCGCGCCGCTCCGGCGGGCCGATGCCTGAAAGCTCGTGCAGCGCGATCTCGAATTCGTAGCGACCGCGAACAAAGCTGGTGGCATAACCGCCGGGGACGTTGTGGCGTTCCAAAAGCAACACGCTCAATCCATTGCGTGCCAGCATCGCCGCTGTCGAAAGCCCCCCCAGCCCTGCGCCGATAACTATAGCGTCGTATTTTGTTGTCACAGATTCTCCTTTCTTTTTAGCGCCCAAAACCCCTATGGTGTTCTTCATTTTACGAGAAACAGCGAGGGCGGGGTTTTGGGTTTTTCCAAAAAGCTGTTTCTTAGCAGGGCATCACGGTAAATGTGCCTTTCCAGCAGTTTCTTCATTGCTTTTAACTCGACGATCACAACACCAGCCACCAACAAGTCAGCAAAGCACTCGCCCACCACCTCGTTATTGCCACATAGCCTCGAATTATGTATCTATCAGTAATACTCCGTCTGCGAGGGCCAAGGCGGGCCAAGCACATAGGACCAGATTGACCAACTGCATACAAGGGATGCCCAAAAAGTCAGCTCCGGCCAATTCGAGTGGAGACAGGCCAGTGCGTTTGGCTCCTTTGAGAAAGCGTCAGCAATTACGAGTGATGGCCCAAGCGTTCGTGGTGGCAAGCCCGCTCTCGGAACCGCGAAAGGTCTGCGTGTTATCCTTTGCGGTTCAAGAACTTTATGCACTGGTCAAATGCCATAGTCACCACAGTCAGCTTATCGTCCGTCGTCCAGGCCTGGAACAAAGCTTGTTTGGTGGTCAAGGAATCCTTGCGAGAAGCCAGTGGCCCACTATCGAAAGCATCTGGCAACTCGCCCAAGGCTTTTTGGTACGCTTGGGTGTGGAAGCCTGCAAGACACGCATGAAAGCACTGCGGATTGGGGACTCTTCTTTGAGCATTGCATGCAAATGGCACTCCGCATCAACGCTTCTTTGGGCGCATATATCATAGGCACATCGCCTTTCCCCCGCATTCTTTCACGTGCTTCTCGCCCCTTATTTTTCTCTCTGGCGCAACAGCCGCATTCCGTTCAAAGTTACTAGCAAGGAAGCGCCCACATCGGCAAAGACGGCCATCCACAGTGTAGCGGCGCCTGCGAGCGCGGCTGCCAGAAACAGCGCCTTGATCAGCAGCGCGAACCAGATATTGAAGCGGATGATGTTCCCCGCCCGCCGCCCGACCCGAATCGCGACTGGCAGTTGCGCCAGGTCATCGGCCATCAGCGCCACATCGGCGGTTTCCAGGGCCTGGGCTGTACCCGCGCCACCCATCGCGATACCCAGGCTGGCGGCCGCCAGAGCCGGGGCGTCGTTTACGCCGTCGCCCACCATCGCCGCCTGGCCGTATTCAGCCACCAGTGCTCGCACGGCATCCACCTTGTCTTGTGGCAGCAACCCGGCCCGTACCTCGTCCACGCCTAACACTTTTCCCACCGCGTTCGCTACCGTCGCATTGTCGCCGGTGAGCATCATCGTGTGAGCGACGCCGGCCTGTTTGAGCGCGGCCAGTGCGGCGCGGCTGTTGGAGCGCAGCGGATCGTTGACGGCGAGATAACCCCGCACGACGTCGTCCTCGCTCACCACCATCACCGATTGACCCTTGGCCTCGGCGGCCTCGACGCGCTCGCAAAAGTTTGTATCTTGTAACCCGGCCTCGTGGGTGAGGGCGTGACTGCCGACGACAATCCGCTTGCCGTTGCTCACGCCCCGAACGCCGCGCCCTGGCAGTGACTCAACCTCCCCAGCGGCAAACTGCGGCAATCCGCGCGCGTCGGCTGCGCGGGTGACGGCGCGGGCCAGAGGGTGGCTGCTGCGCCGTTCGATGGCGGCGGCCAGCGCCAGCATCTCGTCGCAATCGTCGCAAGCAACCAGCGGGTCCCGGGCGCGGTCATCTTCACAGCAAGCGTCCGCACAACCGGTGGCCGTCAACTCCGGGCGGCCGTGCGTCAGGGTGCCGGTCTTGTCGAAAGCCATCGCCCGCACACGGCCCAGCGCTTCTAGGTGGGCGCCACCCTTGACCAGGACGCCCCGGCGGGCCAGGGCCGCAATCGCGCTCACCACCGTGACCGGCGTGGCGATCACCAATGCGCAAGGGCAGGCGATGACCAGCATGGCCAGGGCGCGGTAGAGCCAGCCGTGGCCAGCGGCGGTATCGAGGAGCGGCTGCCCAAAGAAGAGCGGCGGCGCGGAGGCGATCAGCACAGCGCCAACGACGACGGCCGGGGTGTAGACGCGGGCGAACCTATCCACAAAGCGCTGCGTCGGCGTCTTTTGCGCCTGCGCCTCCTCGACCAGGTGGATTAAGCGGGCGATGGTGTTGTTGGCGGCCAGGCGGGTGACCTCGATTTCCAACGCGCCGTCGCCGTTGATCGTGCCGGCAAAGACCTCCGCGCCCGCGCTTTTTTCGACCGGCACGCTCTCGCCGGTGATGGGGGCCTGGTTCACCGCCGAGCGCCCGGCCCGCACGACGCCGTCCATCGGGATGCGCTCGCCCGGCTTGACCAGGATGATGTCGCCGACGGCCAGCGATTCGACCGACACCGTCTGTTCGTGGACGCTGCACCAGGGACATGCAGTCGCTTCGCTTCCCTTTATATTGGGAGGGCCGCTTTCGTACACGCCGGAGCCATCGTCCAGTTCTCGGCCCACGTGCTCTTTGCAGTCCTCGCAGGCGTGCAGCACCGTCGCCTCGGACGGGGCCAGCAGCGTCAGGCTGCGGATGGAATCGCGGGCGCGCTCCATCGTGAAACCCTCCAGCGCCTCGCCCAGGCTAAAGAGCACGATGACGGTGGCTGCTTCACCGTACTCGCCGATGGCAAATGCGCCAACAGCGGCGATGCACATCAGTACGTTCATATCCAGTCCCTGTCCACTGCGCAGCGCCGCCCAACCGGAGCGAGTGGGGAAATAAATGCCCGCCAATCCGCCGAGGGCAAACAATCCAATCTCGACGGACGAGGGAAGCCGGAGCCATCCGGCGACGAACGCCAGACCGATCAAGAGCATACCGGTCAAGGTCAGCAGGTTGCGCGGACGGCGCAGCAGGTCGAGCCACAATGCCCGCCCGGTCAAGATAACGGGGCGCTGCCCCGCCTCCGTTACCCCATAGCCCAGCGATACGACGCGCCTGGTAATTTCCGCTCTCTTCACGTCGCCGGAGACCTGCATCTTACTGGCAGCAAAGTTGACTTTGCACCCGGTCACGCCCTCCAGGTTGGCCACTCCCTTTTCCAGGGTAAGGGCGCAATCGGCGCAGTCCATCCCGGTGATGATCAATTCAAGAGTTGTCGTCGGATCTGTTGTCATACCTATCACCTCTCCACCAACGCCCACACCTGTCCGCCAGACCCTACGGAACACAGCCTCGCCAGCGAACACCCACCACACCCACCACCGCACTCCCCCCCCACCCGCTTCAGATACCCCATCTGGCCCAAATCTTCCAGCATCATCTCGACCAGCGCTGGCGTCGTCTCCAACTCGTGGGCCAGGTCAGCTATCCGATGAGTACCGCCAGCCCACAACAATTCAAGCAGCCGATTCAACATCACTTCTGCTATCTCTCCCGCCGGGCTGCCCAGCGCGCCATCAAACTGGCAATCAGCCCCGTGATAGGCACCGCCAGAACCAGCCCCACGCTTCCCACCAGCGCGCGCACGATCTCTTCGGCGATCGGCTCGCGGTTGATGCGCCGCCAGATCGGTTCCTGATAGATCATAAAGGCCAGCATCAGGGGCATCGAAGCGCCCACGTAGGCCAGGAGCAGTGTGTTGACCATGGCCGCGATGTGATCCCGCCCGATGTTGAGGCTGCTGCGAAAGAGATCGCGCCAACTCAAATCACGGTTGGCATTGACCAATTCGAAAATTGCCGACGCCTGCCCCACGCAGATATCGTCCAACACGCCCAGCGAGCCGATGATGATACCGCCCAGCACCAGCCCCCGCAAGTTGATGCCCGGTCCCAACGCCGAAATCAGAAAGCCGCCCTCCTCGCCCAGGCCGGTCAGGCGCGTCCACCCTACGAACAGCCAGGCCAGCAGGCCGGTCAATATCAGGCTGAGTATCATACCGGCCACCGCTGCGTGGGCCTTGAAATTCCAGCCATAGATCAGGTAGGTAGAGACGGATAGCAGCACGACAGCGCCGGCGATGCTGACCAGCACCGGATCCCGACCGGCGACGATCTGGGGCAAGACAAAGAGGAAAAGCACCAACAGGCTAAACAACGTACCCAGCAGCGACCGCAGCCCGCGTCCCTGTCCCACCAGTATCACCAATCCCACGAACAACGCCGCGACCAGGAGCAGTGGGCTGGTGCGCACCGGGTCAGAGACGTAGAAACGATCGCCGTCTAACCCGGCCACGCGTTCCACGTAAACGCGGTCTCCGACGTCGAACAATCGTTCCTGGCTGATGATATTGATTGTTCCCTCCTCGACCACGACCTCCTCTCCCTTCAGAGAGCCGCCCTCGACGCGCAGCAACAAGCGCTGGTAGGGGTGCTCCATCCCGTCGCCCAGATCGAGTGATCCTTCTTCCAGCACCTCGATCACGCGGGCGGGCAGCGTTTCCGTCTCGCCCAGCGCGAGGGGTTGCTCGGATGGGGTGGGCTGGCTCACCAGGCGCGGTCCGACGACGATGACGGCGGTCGCCAACAGGGCCAACACGCCAAGAGCTATGATCAGCAACCGTTCAAATTTTTGCATGACAGTCCTTTCAGAACAACGGATCGGTGGGGTTATCGGATCAAAACTCGGAAACCAGGTTTAAGGCAACCGTAGGTTGCACGCAAGCGAAGCGACAAAGACCTGATTTCTTTGCTCACAACCCAACAAAGTGGGCGATCCAATAGACAGTTATCCCGGCTGCCCACGATACCACCAGCAGGAACCCCAGGCTAAAACCCGTCCAGCCCCACGAGTTGGTCTCCTGCTTTATCACAGCGACCGTCGCTACGCAGGGGATAAAGAGCATCTGCACCACCAAAAAGGCCAGCGCTGTAGAGACGGGGAAGATGGCCGCCAGCGTCGCCGCCAGCCCGACCCCCTCGCCCGGGCCAAAGAGGACACCCAGCACGGCAATAGAGTTCTCCTTGGCAATGAAGCTGGTCAAGAGCGCCACCATCAGCCGCCAGTCGAATCCCATCAGCCGGCCCACTGGCTCCAGCCAACGCCCGACGTGGGCCAGATAACTGCTCTCCACGTCGCCGGCTGGCAGCGTGGAGAGCAGCCACACCACCACGGAAACCACCAGAATCAGTGTACCGGCCTTGCGCACAAAGGAAAGACTGCGCTGCCACACCAACATCCCGATGGTGCGCAGGTTGGGAAGGTGATAGAGCGGCAACTCCATGATGAAGGCCGCACGCCGTCCTCGGAAGATCGTCTTGTTGATCAACACGCCGGATAGAGCCAGCACCACCAGTGCCAGGAGGATCGTTCCCCAGGAAACAAGCGTGGCTGCCGAGCCGAAGAAAGCCGGGGCCAGAAAAGCGACCACCGTCATGCGGGCCGTGCAGGGAACCAATGGGGCCAGCAGGATGGTCAGCAGCCGGGCGCGCCGGGATTCGATCACGCGCGTGCCCAGCACGGCCGGAACATTGCAGCCAAAACCCAGAAACAGTGGAAGGAACGATTTGCCGTGCAGCCCCATCAGGTGCATAAAGCCGTCCATCACGTAGGCCGCGCGGGCCATATAACCGACATCCTCCAGCGCGCCCATCGCGGCGAAAAAGATGACCAGGATGGGCAGAAAGGTAAGCACAGATCCCACGCCGCCGATGATGCCATCCGCCGCCAAATCCACGAGCCAGCCTGGCCCACCAGCCAGCCAAACCCGGGCCAGATCGGCCAATCCACCCACCACGTAGGTATCCAACCAACCCTGCAAAGGCGCGCCCACCGTATAAGTGAGCCAAAAGATCAACCCCAGGATGCTGGCCAGGATCAAAAGCCCCCACAAGGGGTGGGTGGCCCAGCGGTCGAGCTGCTCCGTCAATCCGATCTGCCCGGCCCTGGGGCGGGTAACGGCGGCGCGGATCATGCGCCCGATCCACTCGTACCGCCCGCCGGCCACGGCCACCAGCGCGTCGTCGTGGGCGCGTAGAACGTCGTGGACTGCCTCCCACTGCTCGTCCGAGAGGCAGCCCTGCATCATCTTTGTGATCTCGCGATCTCCCTCCAATAGCTTGAGCGCCACCCAATCTTGCGGGTAAGGGGCTGGCACGCACCCAGCGACCAATCTCTCAATCTCCTCCAGCACCTCGCGGTGGTCGGTCCGAATCTCAGGGCGCTTGGGTTTGTAAGCGTGATCGTTGTAAGCGTGATCTTTGTAAGCGTGATCTTTGTAAGCGTGATCTTTGTAAGCGTGATCGTCGTGGGCTACTGTGTCAATATCTTGCAGCAGCTCGCGCACGCCAACGTTTTTGGCCGCGACCATCGGCGCCACCTTGAGACCCAGCGCAGCCTCCAGCACTTCTGGTTCAATGTGAAACCCTTCCTGCTCCGCCACGTCCATCATATTCAGCGCCACGATGACGGGGGCGGGCAGGGTGACAAGTTCCGCCACCAAGTAGAGACTGCGCTCCAATATCGCCGCATCCACCAGCGCCACCACCACGTCCGGTTGCTCGCGGATGATAAACTCGCGGGTGATGACTTCCTCGGCCGAGTTAGCGGTCAGGCTATAAGTGCCGGGCAGATCCACCAGCCGGTAGGTCGTGCCGTTGTGAGTAAATGTACCCTCCTTCCGCTCGACCGTCTTGCCCGGCCAGTTACCTACGTGTTGGTTGAGACCGGTTAGGAGGTTGAAAATGGTGGACTTGCCCACGTTGGGCTGCCCGGCTAGCGCGACCAGTATCTCGTTTTCTTTTGATTTTGATTTCATGGCGTGTTCTCTACTAGACCCTAAGGGTTTCAGAAAACCCTTAGGGTCTGCTCCGGCGGACGTGAATTCGCCCGGCCTCGCCGCGTCCCAGAGCGATGCGGGCATCTCGCACCAGGGCGATGAGCGGCCCCCGGCCAAAGTTCTGCACAATAGTGACTTTCGCGCCCGGCGTGAATCCTAGGGACGTCATGCGACCTAACATCCCCCGCCCGCCGTTCATCTCGACCACCACGCCCTGCTCACCGGTACGCAGGGCGTTGAGGGGCACGACACCGTTATCTGATGCGGGCACCGTAGCTACCCTGCGTCTATTCCATCCATTTCTCATTACTGCCTTATCCTCCTGATTTGTATTTAGGGCGGGGTTCCCCCGCCCCTACTGACACTCTGCACAGTAGCCACTCAAATGCAAGTGGGTGCCGATGATACTCACTCCGTCCCGCTCGCTCAACTCGCGCTGAATCTGCGCCACCAGGGGAGTGTCGAATTCGATCACTTTGCCACAACCCAGGCAAGAAAAGTGATAATGCGGCCCATCCCCCACCGCCTCATAGTGACAGTGCTCCTCACCCAACCGGTGCTCTTCGACCAGGCCCATTTCCTTGAGCACGGCCAGCGCGCGGTAGACGGTCGCCAGGCTGATGCCGGCGTCGCGCGCCCTGGCCCGGTCGTAAACCATCTCGGCGTCCAGGTGCTCATCGCTTTCTTGCAGCAGGTCAAGAATCAACCGGCGCTGAGAGGTCAAACGCCGGCCGGCTGCCCGAAATGTGTCTCTCAAATGGTCTCTTGTTTCATCCATCTTTTGTTCTCTTATTGAGAATAATTCTCATTAGCAATTATACACGAACTTTTTTTATCTGTCAAGCCCCAAAAAGACCCCAGAGATCTGGAAGACCTTTGGGGTCTCTATACGCTGGCAAGTTGCCAACTTGCCCTACATCTGGCCCAGGCGAGAATCATAGTCTCACTTTGCTTGCAAAGAGCCAGGTTTCTACTCCTCTCCCAGCATTGCCTGTACCTGCCCCAGCAGGCGGGCTGCGCGGGGTTTGCGCGGATTCATAAGGAGCACCATTACTAGCAGGTCGGATGCTTCCTGATAGTCGCCTCGTTCCAGCGCCTCATCGGCCGCCGCTATCTTTTGGTCGAGCAGGTGCGCTTGCCACTCGACCAGATTGTCGGCCGCCTCGACCAAGCGCTGTTTCGCCGACCACTCGTTCAGGCTGGGGCTTAATAGGGGATACCGGTCGCCTCTGAGTGATAGGAAAGCCGTTGGCGCTTGATCGGGAAAACCAGGCTCGCAGGCTATGTAGAATACCATGTCCTCGTGCCTGTGTTTCGGCATCAGTCGGAATATTACTTTTCCACCGGGTGTGACTGCCGGTTCGACGTGATACCCTTGCGCCAGTTGTTCTCGTTCCAGCGCCAGTCGTCTGGCAACGTCTGGGGACTTGTACCAGTCAGCGGGAGGCGGCGGCGGGGGAGGAGGCTGGGAGGGTTTTACGAGATTCAACGCCGAGACGGCTTCCGTCGTTAATTGTAGCTGCGTCGGCGTGGGCAACTGGCCGCGGGCTGATTGTTGAAGATCAAAAGAGAGAGCGTAGGTATTCAGATCACCAAAGTAGAGGCAGATCACCAGACAGACTATATCTTTGAAGCGAAAGTCGGGGTCTTCCAGCACTCTCTGAGTTTGCACCCATTCCTCGTCGGTCAGTTCCTGGTCGGGCGTGCGATGGACGTACCAGACGCCGCAGTAGTGGGCCTCGGCGGCTAACTCGCGGGCGCGGTCCAGTTGTTGCGATGTGCGCGATTGGTCGAGACAAAATTCTTTCTTGCCAAAGCCGGTTTCGGGACGTGGCCGGACAAAACTGACGATGATCCGGTGGCGCTCGTCCGGTGAGTGGCCAAAGAGAAGACCGCCGACCAGGTCGCCGCTGGCACTGGCTCGTTCGGCCTCAGTTTCCAAAGCGGTTTTGGCCTCGGGTGTGATGAAAATGATGGGAGGTTTTGTAGACATAGTTTTGCGCCTCTGCTGCATTGTACGGCATTTGGCGCAAAAGAGCAACTCGGCGATTTGTCTGGTGATTACCCACATGTCTGTAGCGCCTTTCCAGGCTCGACAATTTCACCACAGAGACACGGAGAACACAGAGTTTTAGAGTCCACTTTTGTTTTTCTCTGTGCCCTCCGTGCCTCTGTGGTAAGATGTGGGTAATCACCAAGATTTGTGTATCCCCATTCAACGGGTATAATACAGTCTCAGTAGATCCAAATTTCAGACCTCGGAGATCTCGGAAGGTGACATTGGAAGCAAAATTGCTTAGATTGCGCCCGTTTTGACCGGCAAAGGCGCTCTCGAGAGACCTCCGAGGTCTTGTTGTCGTAACATTTTGGATCTACCGAGCCTAAATCTAAACTGGGTCAACCGGGAAAAAGCAAAAGGAGACGTATTCAATGACATTGCACACAAATGAAGAACAGCGATTATTGCTGATGGGTTGCGGCGGCGTGGGCGGCGTGATCGCCGGAGGACTGCTGCAAGGCGGGCGCGACCTCACGATAGTCACTCGCAACGAGAAAATTTACCGGGCGATCAGCGCAAATGGGCTGCGCGTCACCACCCCGGAAGGAGAGTGGAACGCGCCTGCAACTGTTTACACGCATCTGGACGAGATTGAGGGACCTTTCGATGTGGTCTGCCTGGTGATGAAGGGCACCGATGTGGAACAGGCCGCGCGAGATGTGGAGAGCCACTTGGCGCCGGAGGGGTACGCCGTCACTTTCCAGAACGGTGTGGTGGAGGATCGGGTAAGCGCGATTTTGGGCCGGGAACGGGTGGTCGGCGCGCTGGTGGGCTGGGGCGCGACGATGCACGCGCCGGGCGTAAGCGAGATGACATCGCGTGGGGAGATAATCGTCGGCGAGTTGGACGGACGGCTGACCCCGCGAGTGCAGCGGCTCAAGGCCACACTAGAGTCCATTGGGCCGGTCACAGCCTCGCCCAATATTTATGGTGTCTTGTGGAGCAAGTTGACGCTCAATTGCGCCACATCTGCGACGGGCGCTGTGACCGGCCAACTGCTGGGCGAGATGTTACGGCGCAATGCCGGACGGCGACTGGCCCTGGCGATTATGAGCGAGGCAGTAGACGTGGCGGAGGCGCACGGGATATCGTTGGAACCGGTGGGCGGCACGCTAGACGTGTACCAGCTCTACTTGCCGCCCGAACGCCGTGGCGGTGGCTGGGGCCTCGATTTAGTGCTCAAGCACGCCATTATGCTGGCCGTAGGAACCAAGTTCCGTCGCCTCAAATCATCCATGCTCCAGAGCATTGAGCGAGGCCGCCCGGCAGAGATTGATTTTCTCAACGGCTATGTGGCGGAGCGAGGCCAGGAGGAGGGCGTGCCGACGCCGGTCAACGCGGCGCTGACGGCGATGGTGCGCGAGGTTGAAGCGGGAACGCGGAATATAAGCCCCGATAATCTGGAGGAATTGCTGCATTGCTGAGATGAAACCTGGCGCACGTCATGCCACGTTGCGCCGCTTGTGACCTGCGCCAGGTTGCCCTCGTCCATTCCCCTCCGCCATTCCCCACACCAGCAGAAAGGCCGCGACGAGCGCGCAGATTGTTCCCACAGCCGCGTGCAGCGCGATGTTCTCCCATCGCCAAAGCCAGCCGCCCGCGACGGCGCCCAGGATACGGCTGATGCTGAACGCAGTCACGACGAGAGCAAAAAACGAGGCCCGCATATCCGGCGCCAGTTCCGTCGCCAGCGGCAGCAGCGAGACTATGGTGAACTCGAACGTCAACATCGCAAAGGCGACGCCGGCGAGCGCGGCGACCAATCCCAGGCCGGAAAGCCAGGGCCAAACAATCAAACTGACGGCCAGCCCGGCCAACCCCGCCAACATACTGCGCCGCTTGCCCAGCCGGTCGGTGAACGCGGATGCGCCAAGCTCGGCTGTGGCCTCAGCCAGGCCGACGACAATAGAGGCAACCCCCAACGCGCTGAAGCTCAAGCCAAACGTTGTCTCAATCCACGCGCCGTACACGATGAACGGGATCTCGTTTGCCAGCGTGAGGAGCGAGCTCACCAGCAGGAGCACAACGATGGGACGGCGATGTAGCAGCTTGTGCCAGTCGCCGACTACCGCAGCAAAAGAGAAAACATCACGACCACGCTCGGCCGGCCGCCGTGCCAATGGCAAGTAAGTGTGCGTCAGCCCAGCGGCGCACAATCCCAAGACGCCCAAGATAGCCCACGGCGCGCGCCAACCGAACCGCTCAATCAAAAAGCCGGAGGCGGGGACGCCCAACAGCCACGCGCCCGACCACGAAAGCTCGACGATGCCGATAGTGCGCCCGCGTTCGCGATAGGGCACGGTATCGCCGAGGTAGGCGTACACAGCCGGATCATAGAGGGACTTGGCGACGCCATAGAACACGAAAGCAAGGGCAGCGACGGCGAGCGTGCCCGCCCCGCTCAACAGCAGGCTGCCCAGCGCAAAGACTAGCAAGGCAACCGTCATAGTACGGCGGCGGCCGTACCGATCCGCCAGCGGGCCGAGAATGGGCGCTGCCATCATGCCCACCATACGCAGCGTGACCAGCCGGCTGGCCGCGGCCAGCGAAATGCCCAGGCCGCGCGCGATACCCGGCAGGAATGGGTAGATGATGCGGAATGTCGTGTTGAGCACTATGCGGGCAGGGAGAATGATCGACAGAGGCGTTTTAGGGGAGGGGTGTTTGGCCGTCATGCTGTCTGCGATTTATTGTTCGACGGCCTCGGCGGCCAGTTCGCCCGCCTGGGCCAGGTCGGCGGGAGCGTCATCCTCCCGAGCCAATAACCAGGCGACGTCGTGCGGGCGGGAAGCCTCTATCAGCGATTCCCACTCGGATTGGTTGGCCACGGGTTTTCCTGACTTGGTGCGCCATCCGCGCGCCTCCCACTTTGTCACCCAACTGGAAGCGCCCTTGGCCAGATATTTGGCGTCGGAGTAAAAGATCACGCGACAGGGTTTGGTCAGCGTGCGCAGCGCCTCGGCTGCGCCCCGAATAAGCATGGCGTTGGCCGTCGTTCCCAACTCGCCACCACTGATAGTTTTGACGTGTTCCCCTGTGCGCAGCACTGCTCCCCATCCGCCGCGCTTCTCGGCCCCTCGGCAAGAGACCTTGACGCAGATTTCGACGACAGGTTGCCCATCATCGGTGAATGTGCGCGCGCCGGCCTCGCGCTGGGGGCGGTGCAGGTGGAGCAGCGCCCGCCGCGCCTCGGTCGCCAGGCAGTCGGCTCGCTCGTTGAGAGGATGTCCGGCGTGTCCCTTGACCCAGTGCCATGTCACGTCGTGGGCCTGGGTCAGCCGGTGGAGTAAGCGCCACAAATCTTGATTCTTGACCAGTTGTCCACCTCTGGTTCGCCAGTCGCGCTGCACCCAGGCGTTGATCCACTCAGTGATGCCCAGGCGCAGATAGCGGGAGTCGGTGTGAACGTTCACCCGGCAACGCCCCACGAGGCCCTCCAACAGCGCCAGCGCCGCCGCTGCCGCGTAAAGCTCCATCTGGTTGTTGGTGGTGTCGAGATCGTTACCGCTGAGCGTCCATTCCCGGTCGCTCCAACGGATGATGGCGCCCCAGCCGCCAGGGCCAGGGTTGGGGTCGCAACCGCCGTCGGTGTAGACGTCTACCTGAAGTGGGATGTTGTCACTCATAGAATCAGCCGCCAAAGAGGCTGCCGATGGCCGGACCGATCAGGGTCAGCGCTACGAGCAGCAAGAACAATGCGCCAGCGATGATGGCGACAACCGCGCCCGCGCCCAGTGGCCGGGCGAGCCGCACATCTTCTCCGGCCGCCGTCTGCCTGACGGCGCGGACGGCCTGCCGGACGAGAGCGTCGGCATCCCAGCGCTCCACCCCGGCCCAGTCCCACTCCGGGGCGCGGGTGGGGAGCAGCAACTTGCGAGCTGGGCTGTTCATCACCGCCTGAGAGACAACCAGGGATACTGCGCCTCTGGCCCCGCCGGGCACTGCGATCATCCACGGCCCGATGATCAAGCCGGCCAGAATCAGGCGGGTGGCGATCTCTTCGTCGCTCGACTGGCCCAGCAGGAGCGGTTCCAAACCCAATCCTGGCGACTCGCGCTCCAACGCCTCTACCAGCGCGCGCCCAAAGCGGCCGTCGCCCACGTCAACCACGGCTATGTCCAGGTCTTCCATTCGTGTAACTTGCGCTTGTTCGGATAGCTTGTGGTCGCCGCGCAAGATGAATCCGTGATAGACCCACACGCCTACGGCAATTACGCTGAAGGCAATCGAGTGGCCCAGGTTGCTCAAGGTGGGCGGGTCGGCGCCCAGTAACCAGCTTAAAACCTCAAAGAGGATGAACACAGCGCTGGAAAGCACCGTCATCGTGGCGATGAACAGAAAGAAGTACAAATAGATTTTGCGCACCGTCGAAGCGCGCGCGCCGTCGCCGGCCGGCCCAGGCGCGATGGCCCGTGTCTGCGCCTGCCGCCAGGGCAGGATCCACACCGGCAGCCCGGCGATGATGGCGGCCGTAAACCACGCCAATTCATCGCGCAACCCGCTGCCGAAACCTTCGTCCAGGGCGCGGATGAGCACGCTGGCGTCGCCGCTCAACCCCGCCAACAGGGCAGAAAGGCCAATGCCGGCGACCAGGTAAAGGTACAGCCGTCGCACCCCCGCCTGACGCGCCGCCTCCCCGGCCTTCGCGGCATCGTCGCGAATCACAAAAGCGTGGTAAGCCCACAGTACTCCCATTCCAACGATGACGGGCAGCACCATGCGAATGTCGCCCTCCGGGGAGAGGCCGAGGAGCCGGCGGAGGAAACCGGCCAAGATACCAGTGCCGTTGGAGACCGCGCCCAACGCTCCGATAAAGACCGTCCCGTACAGATAAAACTTGCGCAGAGCCGATTCCCGTTCTTCCTCGCTCGGCCCGTCGAACAAGCGCTGCGCCCAGCGCCAAAAGGTCAGCCACAGCGGCGCCCCGACGATCAGCCGGACGATCTCGGTCGTCAGGCCCACGTCAGGTCCGTTGTACCGGATCACGTCTCCCCCGAACTGGAACAATATCCAGCGCAGCAGGAGGATGATCGCTGCTACAGTCATCGCCAGGCCCGACGTGCTAAAGCCCAGCACGTACAGTCGCCGCACCGTGGCTGCGCCGCCAGCCTTGGGAATAGTTTTAGCATCCTCGGCCGCGACCCGGTGGTGATAGAACCACAGCACGCCCAGAATGAACAGTGCCAGCAGGTGGTAGACGATTGCATCACCAGTGGTCAGCCCGTAGGGGCGTCTATCCAAGACGGATTTGGCTTGAAGCAAAGCGCCAATCAGGTCAAAAGCGTTTGCTGCGAACGGGGCCAAGAACGCGGCCATCGTGCCGTATAGATAAAAGCGGCGCAGGGTGGCTCCGCGTTCATCCGCCGTCCGTCCGGCAAGCCTCTGTCCCCACAGCCAGTGGGCTAAAAAGACTGGCAGGCCGATTATGATCACTGCGATGGGAAAAGCAATCGCTGCCGGGGGTGGGTTGAGTCGGGAGATGAACAGGTTGCGCAATAGGGCGATCACGGCCCAGGTGGTTGCCTGCAAGCTGATGGCGCTGACGAGATAGATGTACCAGCGGCGTACAGTGGACATTACGGCCTCCTTGTTGGTTCTAGGCCTCGGGGGTTTCGGAAAACTCCCGAGGTCTACTAGTCACATCCCCAGCCCTCACTATCGACCCAGCACGGCGAAAAGTAATAGTCCGCGTCCACGATTTTCCACTCACCATCATCAAGTTGCAACTCGATTTCAAAGATGGTGGTGCGCTGGCCGGGATCGAACAAATCGCTCTCGTAGAAACGCGCTTCGCGCACGTCCACCGTCGCGCGATTGTTCGTGATCCTGGCCGATTCGACCGCCAGGGTGGTGTCCACGTCAACTCGAAAGCGCCAGGAAGAGTCTTTGACTTGCTCAACGAATGCTTCCGCAGAGTCCGGATAGCCATCAAGTGTGGGTGAGAGATAGCTGTAAGCGCGCTCAAAATCCTCCTTTTGCAGCGCCAACAGGTAGTTGTGCGCTATGCCTTTGGGGGTGTCTTCCGCCTGGTACGCCGGATCGGGCCGGGTGAGCGTGATGATGAAAGCCGCGACGACCAGCAGGATGATTCCGGCCACGATGCCGACGAGGAATTTGTCGGTACTTTTCATAGGGAGCTCCTAAAGTCTCTCAGTCTCAGTAGATCCAAATTTCAGGCCTCGGAGGTCTCGGTTAGGGTTGGGTGTAGATGATCTTGTCTCGATCTTGCTGGAGTCTGGCAAATTTTCAGAATGCCCACATCTTGGGGTAGGCAACAATAAAGGCGCTAGATATGGGGGTTCGTAGTAGCGGCTTTAGCCGCTTTTGAGCCTTTTGGACGGCTGAAGCC
>DUEK01000055.1 GCA_011192155.1 Thermoflexia bacterium | reverse complement strand
GGAATCTCGATATCCGCAAACTGGGGGAATCTTTCTTGCAAAGTAGCGCGAATCTCGGCAATCTCCGCAGAGGCATCCGCCAGCGTGTCCATAAAGCGCGTCATCGGCGCGCTCTGCACGCCCGCCAGGTCGTAGCCGACGCTCATGTTAAAGACCGTGCCAAAAGGCGCGCTTTCCTCAAAACCCAGCAACCGGCGCAGGACGTGGATCAGAGCCCAGGCTTTGACGTACTCAGCGGTGGATTGGGCCAGCTTTAGCTCCTGCGACCACTCGACGTTGTATCCCTCGTCCTCCATATCAATGCAGGGGCGGGGAATTTCCAGCTCGTCCATAATTTGGACGGTTTTCAGCTCGATAAAGCGCGCCCCGGAGAGCCACGCGGCGATGATGTTCTGGGTCAGTTGGGTGTGGGGGCCGGCCGCCGGCCCGATGGGGGTGGCGAGTCGCTGCCCAAAGATGGTGCTGGAATATGGGCTGTCCACTCGAGGCGTATAAAAGAGTGAGCGGTGGATGCCAAAAATGGATTGGTTTTCTTCAAACTCTTTTAGAATCCAATCGAAAAGAACCTGGAACGGTTGAACGTTCATACTCTCAGACATGCTTCCTCCTCCTTAATTTAGCTTTCTCGCTTTGAACGCTCCCAGTTATCAAGCCGCACCCGCTCGCCGTCCTCAGGCACAATGACGTGCAAATCGGCGCCCGCGCGCGCTTCTTCGGCCAGCGCATCGGGCCGTTCGCCTATCTCTGAGCCCAAGTGCACCAACGCCAGGCTTGGACATCCCGACCGGCGCGCAATCTCGCCAGCCTGTTGAGCCGTGCTATGAAAGTACTGTGAGACGTCAACGTCGGGCTGGAGAACGGCGCTAAAACTGGCCTCGTGAATTAGCAGGTCGCTGCCCCGGGCCAACGCTACAGCGGCGTCGTTGGGCGAGGTATCGGTGACAAAAGTGAGCGATGGCCCACCGGCCAAGTCCCACCGGGCAGCCAGTGTAGGCACGCCGAGCGGATGGGGGACCACGGCGGTGCGCAGAGTGACGTCTTTGGTCAGTTCTATCTCTCCCGACTCTTGCTCTGGCAGTTCGTGCCAGTGAAGGTTGAAACGATCATCGCCAAAACCGGGGTAGGCGAGTTCCAAAAGCGCCTTTAGCGAGGCCACAGTGCTGACAGCGGCGTAAACGTGAAGCGGGGGAGGGTCCCACAGGCGATTGAGAGCCAACATCGGGAAGCCCAGCGTGTGGTCACCGTGCGAGTGGGAGACGAATATCTGCGCAATCTCGGTCGCTTGTATCCTGGCGCGGGTCAGTTGATGCATAATCATCGGCCCGCTCTCGACCAGCATACGGAAATCGCCCGCCTCGATCAACAATGCCAGATTACTCCGTCGCCCCGCACTGAAGGCACCGCCGGTTCCCAGAAATGTCACGTCAACTACTGTGTTTTTCATAATCCCACTCTGGTTCAGAACAGCGGATTGGGCGGATCGCAGACGATCCGAAGATTGTCTGATCCGAAAATTCTCCCGATCCGCGTTCTATGCGGCCTGTAGTGCTCGCCACACCCGCTCCGGCGTGAAGGGAAGCGAGCGCATGCGGACGCCGGTGGCGTGAGCGATGGCGCTCGCCACCGCCGGAGCGACGGCGTCCTTGGGAATCTCGGCTATCGCTTTGGCTCCGTAGGGGCCGCTTGGCTCGTAGGTTTGCACCAGAATGACGCCCATCTCTGGCACTTCGTCGGCGGCAAAAATTTTGTAATCTCGCAAATCGGTCGTCAGCAGCCGTCCGGCGCTGTCGTACACCATCTCCTCGCACAACGTATAGCCCAGCGCCTGGATCAGCCCGCCTTCCACCTGCCCGGAGGCAGTAGCGGGATTGATGACGGTGCCACAGTCCACCGCAAAGACCAGCCTCTTCACCTCGACCTGACCGGTCTCCACGTCCACCTCCACCTCGGCGTACTGGGCGGCAAAAGGCGGCGGGCTTTCATAGCTCATGTGGCTGGCGGTGGCCATGATCTGGTGCTGGTCCGCCTGGTGGAGCGAGTGCAGCGCCACCTCCTCCAGGGTGGCGGAGCGGCCATCGTGGGTCCAGACCCTCCGGTCGTCCAGAAACATTCGGTCCGGTTCCGCCTCGGCAAGAAGATGTTTGGCAGCGTGGTCAACGATTTGCTGGCGCACCTGCTCGGCGGCTTTGAGCACCGCGTTGCCGCTGATGTAGGTGGTGCTGCTGGCGTACGCGCCGGTGTCAAAGGGGGTAAAGTCGGTGTCGGAAGAGTAGATGATGATATCTTCCAACGGGACGCCCAGCGTCTCGGCTGCGATCTGGGCCAGAATGGTGTCAGAGCCGGTTCCCAGGTCGGTCGCGCCGACGGTGAGGTTGAAACTGCCGTCGTCGTTGAGCTTGATGGCGGCCGCGCCCATATCCAGCCCGGCGATGCCGCTGCCGTGCATCCCCACGGCAAAGCCCAGCCCGCGCCGGATGTGCGGACGTTCCGGGTCGTTGCGCCAGTCCGGGTCGTAATACCGTTCCCAGTTGATGGCCGCCGCCCCCTGCTGGACGCATTGCTCCAGCCCGGAGGAGGTCACAAATTGCTCGAATCCCTCGCGTCCCTCTCCCATCGCTTTGGCCATCGTGATCTCGTCCCCTTCCTTGACCCAGTTAATGCGTTTGAATTCGACCGGGTCTATCTCTAGCGCCAGCGCGATCTCTTCCATGTGAGATTCGAGGGCAAAGAGCGCCTGGGGCGCGCCGTAGCCGCGATATGCGCCGGTGGGCGGTTTGTTCGTATAGACGACCTGGCAATCAAATTGCAGATTGGGCGCTTTGTAGGTGCTCAGTCCCCGGAAACCGGCCACGAATTGCACCGTCAGACCGTGGGGCGCGTAGGCTCCTTTATCGGCGGTGATGTGCAACTTGATGGCGGTGAGGGTCCCGTCTTTTTTGACGCCGGTTTTATAGCGCAGGATTTGCGGGTGGCGCGAGCGGGCGCTGGTGAAACTTTGCTCCCGCGTGTATTCCATTCGCACCGGCCGGCCGGTGGCGATGGTCAGATGAGCGCACATATCTTCCAGGATCATCTCTTGCTTGCCGCCAAAAGCGCCGCCCACGCGCGGCTTGATGACGCGAATGCGGCGGATCGGCAGGTCGATGAGCGGGGCCAGCATGCGCCGGGTGTGGAAGGGCGTCTGGGTGCTGGTGCGTACCACCATGCGGTCGTCCTCGTCCCACCAGGTGATGCAGACGTGCGGCTCGATGTGAACTTGCTGCACCTGGTGGACGCGGTACTCGTGCTCAAAGATGTGGTCGGCCTCGGCAAAGCCCTGTTCCACATCGCCGTGGGGGACGTGAATATCGCACGCAATATTGTGTGCGGCGTCGTGGATGCCGATGGCGTCCGGCTCGTCGTGGATGACGAGCGGGCTACCACCAGGGGTCGCCCCTACCAGCGCCTGTTCGGGGTCAAAGACGGCCGGCAACAGTTCGTAATCCACCTCGATCAGCTTGAGCGCCTGTTCCGCGATCTCCGGCGTCTCGGCAGCGACGATAGCCACCCGGTCTCCCACGTGGCGCACCTTGTTGTCCAGGCTCACTTGGTCGTAGGGCAACGGGTTGGGATAGCTCTGCCCGCCGGAGGCGTACATCACGCGGGGCACGTCTTTGTAGGTCAACACCGCGTGGACGCCGGGGAGCGCTCTGGCCGCGCTGGCGTCAATCTCCAGGATGTGGGCGTGGGCGTGCGGGCTGGTCAGCAGCGCCCCGTAGAGCATACCGGGCAAGGTCATATCGTCGGTAAAGACCGGTCGTCCCTTGGCCAGCTTGACCCCGTCCACCTTTGGCTCTGACTTGTTGACAACTTTGGTCGCTGGAGCAGGCGGGGCGAGGACGAGAGTAGGGATGCGGGTCAGGGTTTGGGTAGTTGGGGAATCGGGGAATCGGGGAATTGGGAAATCGGGAATTTGGGAATCGGGTTCTGGAACGTCCCCGGCCGAGGGAAATAGGCCTGGCGGGGCGGGAATCCCTGATCCAAGTTCCTCAGCTCGCTCGCCCCGCAGGACGGCCGCCGCTCGCAGCACCGCCTCCACCGGCTTGACGTAGCCCGTGCAGCGGCAGAGCACGCCGGCCAGCGCCTCGCGCACCTCGGCATCGGTGGGATTGGGAGTCTCGTCCAGCAGCGCCTTGGCGGCCAGGATCTGCGCCGGGGTGCAATAGCCGCATTGAATGGCCCCGGTATCAATAAAGGCCTGTTGAATGGGATTCACCCCGCCCCGCCGGCCAGGTTCCTCGGGAGCCAACCCCTCGATGGTAGTGATGGTCGCGCCATCAGCCTGGGCCGCCAGCATGGTGCAAGTGTTGACCAGTTTGCCGTTCAGGATCACAGCGCAGGCCCCACATTCCCCAGTCTCGCAGCCGTGTTTGACGCCGTAGCATCCGGCTTTGCGCAGCGTGTGGAGCAGCAACTCGCCCGGCTGGATATCTAACGTTCTCTCTTCTCCGTTGATGGTCAGTTGGATGTTCATACAGACCTCCCTAATCTAAGGAGAAACCAGGTTTTTGTGCAACCTACGGTTGCCTTAAACCTGGTTTCTTTCCCCTAAAGCCATTTCAAATGCCCGTTTTGCCATCAACGCGCCCATAGCGCGCCGATAGCCAGCCGTTCCACGAAAATCCGCCCAAGGCTCGGCGTCTGCAGCGGCCTGGGCCACAGCCTCCTCCGCTGCCTCCGCCTGGTCGAACTCGACCAATAAAGGATGGGGGCCTACGCCGCTCAACGCAATCCGCATCGCGCCCGGCTCCTCGGCAATGACGGCCACGGCCGCTACAATTGGATGGTCAGAGGGAGTGCGGGCGATGCGGGCCAGTCCGCCGACCGCGCGCGCGGGCAGAGGAATCCGCACCTGGGTCACCAGCCCGCCATCGAGCGCGGCAGCCGGGTTGGCCAGGAATTGGTGGAGCGGCCAGGCGGTCATTTCATCCGAGTAGACGCTCACTTTTGTCCCCAGCGCCAACAGCGCGAGGATGAATTCCGAATCTGCCGGGGCAATCACCACTGTCCCGCCGACGGTGGCCGCGTTGCGCACGTTTATCGTCGCATCCCGCCGGGCGGTCTGGGCCAGAATTCCTTTGGCCAGCGAGCGGCAGGTCTCGTCCTCTGTCACGGCCGCCAGCGTCGCCATCGCCCCCAGAAGGAGCGTGTTCGCATCACGCTCAATCTGATCCAATCCTAATCCGCTCAAATCCACCACCGCCTCGGCCGCCGGATTGGAACAATCCGCAACCTCTTTGCCGATGCGCGGGTTGAGCCAGGTGCCACCGGCCAGGGGGACGGTGCGGGGGGTTTTACGAACGAGCAAGGCCAGCGCGGCAGGGATATCGGTGGGTTTGTGAAACTCATTCAGTCTAGGCATAAGCCACTCCTTTTACTCATTTCCTCCAATAACCACTCCGGTTCTACAGGCAAACGGTGTACCCGTACGCCAACCGCGTTGTAGATCGCGTTACAGATGGCGGGGGCGGTGGGGATAGAAGGCAACTCGCCGATCCCCTTGGCTCCGTAAGGGCCGGTCGATGTCAGGTCTTCCACAATGTGCAGGTCCATCTCTGGCATATGGCCGATGAGGGGTACTTTGTAGTCGGCCCAGCGCAGCGTTTGCGGGACGCCGTTCTCAATTTTGTACTCTTCGGTCAAGGCAGTGCCGATGCCCATCACCAGGCCGCCCTCGATCTGGCCCAACAGCGCGCGGGGGTTGAGCGCCCGCCCGCCGTCGCAGGCCGCCACGATGCGCAGGAGGCTCACGCGGCCTGTTTTTTCGTCAACGGCAACTTGGACCGCCTGAGCGGCGTAGCCAAAAGCAAAGTGCATATCCCCGCCTTGCCCTAGCGGCAGGGTTTTGGGGGCCCGGTAGCGATAGGTGAGGCGGGTTTCCTGCCCCTCCTCCTGGAGCCATACGACCGCCTCTGCCATAGAGACCGCGTGAGCGGCGGCCCGCAATTCTCCCGCTTCAAACTGAATACCGCCCGGCGAGACGTCCCACCGCCCGGCCGCCACAGCCGCCAATCTCTCGCGCATCGCGCGAGCCGCCAGCCGGGCGGCGTTGCCGGTGACAAAGGTCTGGCGGCTGGCGGTGGTAGCGCCGCCATCCGGGGTCAGATCGGTGTCGGAGAGCAGGACGCGCACCCGCTCGAAAGAAAGCCCCAACTCTTCGGCCGTGCATTGGGCCACGATGGTGGTCAACCCCTGTCCCATATCGGCCGAGCTGCTGCGAATTTCGGCCGTGCCGTCCGGGTAGACCTCTACCTCGGCCTCGGAAGCGTCCTCTGCGCCCCCGCCAAAGCCGGTGTTCTTGTAGGCGGCGGCTATTCCCCAGGCGGTTTGGGTATTAGGTATTGGGGATTGGGGAGGAGAAGCTTTGACGCGGGATTCAACCCACTCGAGACAGTCCAAGAGGCCGACGCTTTCTCTCAAGGTTTGACCGGTGGCAGTGATGGAACCGACCCGCAGCCCGTTCTCCCGCCGCAGCGCGAGGGGGTCCATTCCCAGTTCGCGGGCCAGGATGTCCATATTGCTCTCCACGGCAAAGGCGGATTGGGTGACGCCAAAGCCCCGAAAAGCGCCGGCCGGGGGATTGTTGGTGTACATGGCGTAGCAATCAATTTTGGCGTGGGGGACCTGGTAGGGACCAGTGGCGTGGGTGGTGGCGCGTTTGAGCACTTTGGTGGAAAGACTGGCGTAGGCTCCAGCGTCGCCGAGTAGTTCTGCCTGCACCGCCGTCAGGGTGCCGTCCTTTTTGGCCCCGGTTTTGATGCGGATGACGGTGGCGTGCCGTTTGGGGTGCGCCAACAGCGATTCGGCCCGGTCGTAGAGGATTTTGACCGGGCGGCCTGTGGCCTGGGCCAACATGGCGGCGTGGATTTGACCCATAATATCCTCTTTGCCGCCAAAGCCGCCGCCAATGAGGGCGCCGATCACGCGCACATCTTTTTGCGCCAGGTTCAGGGCGGCTGCTGTCTGATCCCGGTCGGCGTAGGGGATCTGCGAGCCGACGTAAATGGTCAGTTTTTGGTGCTCGGCATCGTAACCGGCGGGCACACCGATGCTGCACTCGGGTTCCATGAACATGTGCTCGTAGGTTGGGGTGCGATATTCGCGCTCGACGATCACGTCCGCCTCGGCAAAGCCCTGTTCCACGTTCCCGTGGCGCACTTTGATGTGCTCCAACAGATTGCGTCCCCCGCAGACGGCGGAGGCCTCCCATTCTTCGTGGACCAAGGGGGCATCCGGTTGGCGGGCCTGTTCCGCGCTGCTCACCACCGGGAGCGGTTCGTATGCCACGTTTATCAGTTCGAGCGCCTCGGCGGCGATTTCGGGCGAGTCAGCCGCCACGATGGCAACGGCATCCCCCATATAACGCACCTTGTCGTCGCAGAGCACGGGCCAATCGGGATAGACCAGGCCGTGCCGGTTTCTGCCGGGCACGTCCTCGTGGGTCAGGGCGGCGCGGACACCGGGCCGGGCGGCCGCTTTGCGGGTGTCAATCGAGAGGATCCGGGCGTGAGGATAGGCGGCGCGCAACGTGGCGCCGTACAGCATGTCTGGAAAGACATAATCATCGGTGAACCTGGCCGCGCCGGTGACCTTGTCCACCGCGTCTGGTCGGGGGTGAGAACGACCGATGACGCGCAAGGGAGCCAGGGTCTCAATCTCGATCGGGGGGAGTGGCTCGCCCGTCTGGTGCTCGTGGACGGCGGATCTCACGGCCCGCAGGATGCTGGCGTAACCGGTGCAGCGGCAGGCGTTCCGGCCGAGGGCGTGCTTGATCTCCTCGTTGGTGACAGAGGAGGATGAGGTAACCATTTTGTTCCACAGCGCAGCAGCCGCCATCAACAAACCCGGCGTGCAAAAGCCGCATTGAACCGCGCCGTGGTCGATAAAGGCCCGTTGCAGCGGGTGCAGTGCGTTTGGGTCTCCCCAACTGGCCGCCAGCCCTTCGATGGTCAGGACTTGCTTGCCGGCCGCCCGGTGAGCGGGGTAGACGCACGAGCGAACTGGCTTGCCGTCCAGTAGCACAGTGCAGGAACCGCACCGTCCGTCGCCGCAGCCGATTTTGGCACCGGTCAGTCCCAGGTCGCGGCGCAGCACGTCGGCTAGTTTTGTATCTGGCTCAATATCGAGGTCGCGCGCTACGCCGTTGACGATCAGTTTCATAGTCTTTTCTCGCAGCAGGAAAGCTTAAATGTTTACACCGCAGTCCCTCGTACTCCGCTTCCACGCCAGCCATCATCAAGCCGAGTTGTTCTGGGGTAGCGTCTTCACAAGCGACCACTCCTGTAATGTGTCCTTCAAAGTGAGTCTTGTCATGATAACCCCAATATATAATTTCAGCAAGTTGAATCATTCGTGGTCGTCTACGGTCTTTGGTCAGGGTAAACGGGTAACCGCCACCACTTGACAATCGAATTGAATTATAGTACAATAGCCCGGCAAGTAGCCAGGTGGCCTGACCACTAAACCATTTACTTTATACCCAGCAAAGCCGGATACATTTCAAGGGCAAAGATGGAATTTCCTACGATTGAAAAGCGCAAAGTCACCGAAGAAATCGCTGATAAAATCATAGAGTTCATCTTGCACGGTGAACTGAAACCCCTGGACAAACTACCCGCTGAACGTGAAATGGCCGCTATGTTAGGCGTAAGCCGCCCTTCATTACGTGAGGCGCTCCAAACCCTGGCCACACGTAACATCGTCGAGATTCGACATGGGGCGGGGGTTTATGTCACTTCCCTTGAACCCAAGCTATTGTTAGAACCGCTCGATTTTTTCTTGGCCCTGAACGAGGCCAACTTTGAGCATCTTTTCGAGGCTCGTAAAGTGCTTGAGGGAGAGCTTGCCGCTCTGGCCGCCCAGCGGATTACCAAAGATGAATTGGCGCACCTCCAAGAATGTGTCCGCCGCACAGAACAAAGCCTCGACGATGCCAAAGCTTACGCACAAGCAGACCTGGATCTCCATAACTCGATTATGGCTGCGGCTCGTAACCCGATGTTGGAACGAATGATGATGGGCGTTTCAGACCTCACCTGGGCCAGCCGCCAGCACACTGTCAATCTGCCGGGGGTGAGGTTACATTCGCCCAAAGACCACCGGGCCATTGTTGACGCCCTGTCAGAGCGAAATCCCGAGAAAAGTCGCCAGATGATGCTGAAACACTTGGGCAATATCAAGCAGGCGCTTGATACCGGAGAACTAGAGCTGGATGGTGATGAGGCCGGTTGAAATTGATGGGCAGCGACTTTTTTGTGCCACACGCTATTCGAACAGGAGGTGATTGATGCGAAAACGTTTCTCCGCAGCACAGATACTGGATGCGATGTTGCCGCTCATTGCCGTTATCGGCGCGCTCGTTATCGGCGCGATTATACTGGTTCTGCTCGAGGCGAACCCCCTGGAGGCTTACCGGGTGATGATGACGGGGGCTTTTGCCAATAAAAATGGTCTGGCCGATACACTGGTCAAAGCGACGCCATTGCTCTTGGTTGGGCTGGGGATTGTCATTGCGTATCGCGCCAAAGTTGTCAATATTGGGGCCGAGGGGCAGTTGATTGTTGGGGCCTTGCTATCAACTTATCTGGCGATTGAACTAGGTGATGTCCTGCCCGGTTTTGTCGTCATTATGATTTGCCTGGTTGCCGGGAGCCTGGCTGGGGCCTTTTGGGCCGGTATCCCCGGCTTGTTAAAGGCGCGGCTCAATGTGAATGAAATTCTCAGCACCATTATGATGAATAGCATCGCTATCCAGATCGGCTTTTTCTTGCTGCGCGGCCCCATGATCGACCCGGCTGAAGTCGCAGCCGGAACCAATATCCCCCACTCGGCCCGCACCCCAAAAGTGACCGATCTGCCTCGTTTCACCGATATCGCCAAGTGGCTAGGTTTCACCGAGTCGGCCAAAGATTTAGGGTTGACGGGCCTCGGTAAAGAGTTGTACGGCCTATTGGTTGAACCGACCCGGATGCACATTGGTTTCATCTTTGCCATTGTGATGGCTGTTTTGGTTTACATCCTGCTGTGGCGGACGACCATCGGCTATCGCATTCGAATGGTGGGCCTGAATCCTCACGCCGCCCGATATGCCGGCATCAATGTCCCGCGCTATATGGTTTTATCTATGGCCTTGAGCGGCGCGCTTGCCGGGTTGGCCGGGGCAGTGGAGATCGTCGGGTTGCACCATCGCATGTTTGAGCCTCTGGCTGTTTCAGCCGGATATGGTTTTTCTGGGATCGTGGTCGCCCTGTTTGCCAAGTTGCACCCCCTGGGAGCTATCCCCTCCTCAATCCTGTTCGGCGGGCTGTTGGTGGGTGGCGATAAAATGCAGCGAGCGATCCAAGTTCCCCAAGTTTTTATCACTACTCTGATGGGGATGATCATTCTGTTTGTGGTCAGCAGCGAACTTTGGTCACGGCGTCGAGCCTCGCGCCGGGTATCAACCGGCTCTGATGGCGAGAATGTCGCCCCGCCGGTAGCGAGCGTTTCAAAAGTGGGGGCTGGGTCATGAATGAAGAACTGACGATTCTGGCAATTATCATAGGGGTGGCCCACTCCGGTATTCGGCTGGCGACGCCGTATCTCTATGCCGCCATTGGCGAGACTTTTGCCCAACGTTCCGGCGTGTTAAATTTGGGAGTCGAGGGCATGATGTTGATGGGGGCATTCAGCGGCTTTTATGCTGTATTTATCACCGGCAATCTACTGTTGGGGATATTAGTCGCCGCGCTTGTTGGAGCCTTGATGGGGCTAGGCATGGCCTTTGTCTCGGTTACACTCAAGGCCGAGCAAGGCATTAGCGGAATTGGTTTTTACATGTTTGGATTAGGCGCTTCTAGTCTGCTCTTCAAAGTGCTCATGGGTACGGTCGAAGGCGTCAACGGTTTCCCGGCCCTCCATTTTTGCCTATCTGGAACCGGCCCTGACTCTGGCTTTTGCCTGAGCGAGGTACCGGTCTTGGGCGAGATTTTCTTGGGGCACAACATTCTGGTCTATATTGCTTTTCTCCTGGTGCCAGTGGCCTGGTGGGTACTCAACAAAACAGTCTGGGGCTTGAACATACGCGCAGTGGGACAAAATCCACAGGCCGCCGATACGCTAGGGGTCAGTGTGTCCCGCATACGCTATGCGACGGTCACATTCGGCGGGCTGATGGCCGGTATCGCTGGCGCGTCCCTTTCCATCTCTCTGCTCAACATCTTTCAGGAAGGGATGACCAATGGCCTGGGATTTATCGCTGTTGCCCTGGTCTATTTTGGCAGTTGGACACCGGTTGGCGTTTTGGGCGGGGCTATGCTGTTTAGTTTGATCAACGCCCTGCAACTCTGGGTGCAGGTGTTGGGTCTCAATATCCCTTCTGACGTAGCGGTGATGATGCCCTATTTGTTGACTATTGTCGTTCTGGCCTTTCCGTTCAAACGGTCTCTCAAACCGGATGCCCTTACCAGGCCCTTTGAACGGGGGGAGAGTTGAACTGACAAGATTAGAACACGGATGGGTAGGATTCAACGGATTTTGGCCGCTCAGGCATAGTTTGATCCGCCAATCCTGCCCATCCGTGTTTTACCGCTCGTAAGAAAGGTGGTGATGTCATTAGAACGTAAGCCGTCGAGCATCAAGCGTCAAACAAACACTTTATATTTCGCAAGGAGGCGAAAAAATGAGGAAACTATTTCTGTTAATGGTAGTCTTGGTTCTGGTAGCCGGATGTGGCGGCGGCGCCAGCACTCCCACGGAGGAGCCGAGTAGCCCGGGCATTGTACCAGAAGCGACTGAACAAGTAGAAGAAACAGGCGAGTTGGATATAGAGCCGATTCGGATCGCGGTTGTGATGCCGAGCGCGACCACCGACATGGCCTGGAGCCAGGCGATTTTCGACGCCCTGCTGCGCATCCAGGAAAAGGCCGGCGGTGAGGACGTGGTCGAAATCGCTTTCACCGAAGGCATGTTCAACGTGACCGACGCGGCGGCAGCGCTGCGCGACTATGCGGCGGACGGCTACAACCTGGTGATCGCTCACGGAACGCAGTACGGCAGCTCGTTGTTCGAGATCGCGCCCGACTTTCCAGACACCAGCTTTGCCTACGGCACCGCCACCGATGTCGGCACAGAGGCAGGCTTGGAGAACGTCTTTGCCTACGAAGCGCGCGCCGAGCAGGGCGGCTACGTCAACGGAGTGTTGGCGGCCAGCATATCGGAAAGCGGCGTGATCGGGATGGTTGGGCCGGTCGAGGCCGGCGACGCCAAGCTGTACATTGATGGCTTTGTGGCCGGGGCCTTGGCCACGAACCCGGACGTGGTGGTCAACATATCGTACACCGGCTCCTTTGGGGACACCGCCCTGGCCGCCGAAGCGGCCAACGTCCACATTGACGCCGGCGCCGACGTGTTGAGTGGTTCCGCCCAGCAAGTAGTGGGCGCCATCGGCGTGGCGAATGAAGCGGGCGTGCCGTGGATGGGCACACAAGCAGACCAAAGCCCCCTGGCTCCAGACATCGTGGTAGCCAGCCAGTTGTACGACTGGGAACCGACCCTGCTGGACATGATCGCCAAGCATCAGGCCGGTGAAATGGGCGGCACAGCTTATCAACTGACCCTCGAAAACGGTGGCCTGGTGATGAGCTATGCTGATACTCTGTCCGAGGAAGCGGTCGCTGCGGCTGAAGCTGCTGCCGCCGGGATCGCCGCTGGGGACATAAACGTAACGATAGAATAAACCGGGGATTGTTGAGAGAAACCAGGTTTTTTGTGCGACCTACGGTTGCCATAAACCTGGTTTCTTTCCCCGAATAGTTTTCTACGGCTAATCAAAAGCAACCCTGCTAAGAAACAGCTCTTTGGAAAAACCCAAAACCCCGCCCTCGCTGTTTCTCGTAAAATGAAGGACACCGTAGGGGTTTTGGGCGCTCACAAGGATTTGGACGATGACGAAAGACAATCTACTCCCTTCCGGCCTGCCCCGTATCGAGTCTCTGGAAATGCGCGGCATTGTGAAAAAATTCCCCGGCGTTCTGGCGAATGACCACGTGAATTTTGATGTCAGAACCGGAGAGATCCACGCCCTGTTGGGTGAAAATGGGGCTGGCAAAAGCACCCTGATGAAAATTTTGTATGGTCTTTACCAGCCAGAAGAGGGACAGATTTTGCTCAACGGCCAGCCCATCCAAATCAACTCCCCCGCAGACTCGATCAATCACGGCATTGGTATGATTCACCAGCACTTTATGCTGGTGAATAACCTGACCGTAGCGGAAAATGTCGCGCTAGGGCTTGAATCATCTCGCGGGATTCGGCTTGATTTGGACGTTGTCACCGCCCGAATTAACGAATTGGCGAGAAATTATGGACTCGACATTGACCCGCAAGCGACTATTTCCGACCTGGCGGTGGGCCAGCGGCAGCGGGTGGAAATCGTCAAAGCCCTGTACCGGGGCGCGGCTCTGCTGGTGTTGGATGAGCCGACCGCCGTTCTAACCCCGCAAGAAGTGGATGAACTGTTCGTCATCTTTAAGCAGATGGCCCAAGATGGTCACGCTCTGATTTTTATCTCTCACAAGCTGCACGAGATTTTCGCCCTGACCGACCGGGTCACTGTTCTGCGCGACGGTAAAGTGGTCGGTACGCGCCCAACGGCAGAGGTAACGAAAGCGGAATTGGCGCAAATGATGGTGGGGCGCGCCGTCTCGTTTGAACGAGATCGCGGCCTAGCTAACCTGGGCGAGGTGCGGCTCGAATTGGAAAAAGTCAATGCCAACAACGAGCAAGGGCAATCCGTTTTGCGGGACATTAATCTGCAAGTGTATAGCGGCGAAATCGTGGGCGTGGCCGGCGTGTCGGGCAACGGCCAAAAGCCCCTGGCTGAAGTCATTATGGGCTTGCACCCCATCACCAGCGGTCAAGTCAGCCTTGATGGGAAACCGGCTACCCAGCTACCGCCTTCGCAACGGATAGAAACCGGCCTCTCCTACATCCCCGAAGAGCGCATGCACGATGGAGTGGTCAAAGATTTTAGCGTGGCTGAAAATCTTGTCCTGCAAGATCACATCTGGCCTCCCTTTAGTCGCGGCCTCTTTCTCGTTCTCAAGGCCATCATAGAACATGCCAAAAAATTGATCGAGAATTTTGACATAAGGACGCCGAGCCGCGAAACCCCGGTGAAAAGTCTCTCTGGCGGCAACATACAAAAAGTAGTGATGGCTCGCGAACTATCTCGCAAGCCTCGAATGTTGATTGCCGCGCAGCCCACCCGAGGGGTGGATATCGGCGCTACCGAGTACATTCACAGCCAACTTTTGCAACAACGCACGGAGGGGTTGGCTACACTTCTCATCTCGGAAGACCTGGACGAGATACGCAACCTATCTGACCGCATCGTGGTAATGTTTGGCGGTGAGATTATGGGCATAGTGGATAACGAGCAAACCACGGTGGCAGAGTTGGGTTTGATGATGGCTGGAGAGAAAAGAAAATGAACTTTACATTTCCCGATAAAACCTTGATTGCTGAAATGACGGCCAAGATGTTACTGGAAGTAGAGGCTGTTCGCTTTCAGGTACAAGAGCCATTCAAATTTACCTCTGGTTGGGCCAGCCCGGTCTATATTGATTGTCGCAAGTTGATTTCTTACCCCAGAATTCGGCACACGCTCATGGATTTTGCCGCCTCGCTGGTACTGCGCGATATTGGCTTTGAAACTATTGACGCCATCGCCGGCGGCGAAACAGCCGGTATCCCCTTTGCCGCCTGGATTGCCGACCGTTTGATGTTGCCCATGCAGTACGTGCGTAAAAAACCAAAGGGATTTGGTCGGAAAGCGCAGATTGAAGGAGATTTTCCGGACGGGGCCAGAATATTGCTAGTGGAAGACTTGACCACAGACGGGCAAAGCAAGATCAATTTCTGCCAGGCTTTGCGACAGGCCGGCGCTCAAGTCTCCCATACGCTGGTTATTTTTTATTACGACATCTTTCCTCAAAGCAAGCGCATAATGAAAGACCTCGATATGGAATTGCATCACCTGGCAACGTGGTGGGACGTTTTGCGCGTTTGTCAGGAAAACAGTTATTTTGATACAACTATATTGGCCGAAATCGAGAGCTTTCTGCACAACCCAATTGACTGGTCAGGCGCGCACGGGGGCGTGTCTGAATATCCAGAGTAAGTGTGGAGGGATTTGTAAACATAAACGGACTTGATTTCTCCCCCCAAGTTTGCGAACATATTTGTACGGTCATCTCGAACGAGTCTGTGAATGACCAATACAAACAGCTCGTCTTGGCTGCCCCAGAGCCTGCCTTGCAGGCTGAACCGGGGCAGTTCTTCCACCTGCTCTGCCCACAGCACGATGATTTAACCCCTTTCCTCCGCCGCCCGATGAGCGTTTACCGGATTGACCAGGACAATAACAGGCTCTACTTTCTTTACAAGATCACGGGCGCCGGGACCGCCGCCATGTCTACACTCCAGCCTGGTGACTCGTTCAACGTCTTTGGCCCCTTGGGGCGCGGCTTTTGGCTAAAACCGGCGTGGCAAAACCTGTTGGTGGTGGCGCGCGGGGTCGGACTGGCAACCCTGGCCCCGCTGGCCCAAATCGCCCACCGCGAGGGCCGGCGGCTTTTTGCCATCTGTAGCGCCAGGTCGCCAGAATACTTGCTGTCCGTCGAATATTTCCGGGAGCTTGGAGCACGGGTCCATTGTGTGACCGATAGTGACGGCTCTAGCAATGTGCCGGCCGTCGAAAAGCTCATTCGTGACCTGATCGAGCAACAGGGAATTGATGCCTTGTTTACCTGCGGCTCTAACCGCTTGCTCAAACTCTTGCAAAAACTGGGGCGGGAATACAATCTGCCCGGCGAAATCGCGTTGGAACAGCAAATGGCCTGCGGCCTGGGTATGTGCTATTGCTGCGTGCGAACCTTTGTGCGAGATGGAAAGCGGGTAGACCTGAGAGTGTGCAAAGAAGGCCCCGTTTTTGATCTACAGGAGGCCATAGCGTGGTAGACTTGAGTACACGAGTGGGCAGTCTGCGGCTCAAGAACCCGGTTATGCCCGCCTCTGGCACGTTTTCTGATGATTTGGCCGGGGTTTTTGATCTAGACTTGCTGGGGGCGCATGTCTTGAAAACGATCACCCCGCGACCGCGCCGGGGAAATCCAACCCCGCGAGTGAGCGAATGTATTGGCGGCATGCTCAATTCCATTGGCATTCCCGGTAAAGGAGCCGATCATTTCCTGGAACACGTTATCCCGCTTTACGCTCACTATGAGGCTCCGCTGGTGGTGAGCATCTCGGCCGATACCGGCGCAGAGTTTGCCGCACTGTGTCGTCAAGTTTCTGTGCCGGGGGTGAGCGCGATCGAGGTCAACATCTCTTGCCCCAACCTGGAAGAAGACGGCAAAGCGTTTGCCATGAAACCAGAGGCCACCTTCAAGGTGATGGAAAAACTGAGGCGAGCCAGCAACCTGCCGCTGTGGGCCAAATTGACCCCTAATACCGGTGAAATCGTCGAGGTGGCCCAAGCGGCTGAGGCGGGCGGGGCTGACGCTTTGGTCGTGGCAAACACGATTTTGGGGATGGCGATCAACGTGGATAGTTTCAGGCCCAGCCTGGGCAATGTGATGGGAGGACTGTCGGGGCCGGCGGTCAAACCGATCTTTGTGCGGATGGTTTACCAATGCCGCAAGGCCGTCAAGATCCCCATCATCGGCTGTGGAGGCATCAGTCGGGCCGAGGATGCTATCGAGTACCTGTTAGCCGGAGCTTGCGCCGTGCAGGTAGGCACAGCGACTTTTATCCATCCCCAGGCTATGCCAAACATTATCCAGGGCCTCTGGGACTTTTGCTGTCAACGCCAGATTGAGCGCATTACCGACCTCATCGGTCAAGTCCGTGACTCGGACCTCAGTGCTGAGGCGGTGCTGTATGGGTATTCTACCTAGTACGGCTTTCTATCGCATTGAGGCAAAAGTCGCACTGTTACACAGAGAAGACACAAAGATACTGCGTGAACGAAAGTTCACACGAAAAGCGCTCTGAGGCTCTCTGTGACTCCTCTGTGTAGCTTTGTGTAACAAACGTGTCATTTTTACCGTAATGCCTTCTAACGCCCCTTACACCCCCCGCTCCCCCCGGATATAAGGCTCGCCCAACGCCGCCGGTGCGCCCAAGCGCTTGCGGGCGGCGGCGCGAGAACCCCACACGAGGGCGATGATCGTCAGGATAAAGGGCGTCATCTGGAGAAAGAAAAAATAGTTCTTGTTGATAAAGAGCGGGTTGGTCAACCCGAACAGGGTGGCCGGGCCTTGCAAGTCCAGAATGCCGCGACGGATCGCGCCAAAGAGATAACCGCCCAATGCGGCCCGGAGCGGGTTCCACTGGGCAAAGATCACCAGGCCAACGGCAATCCATCCCTGCCCGGAAGTGGTTTGGGAGCTATACCACCCCGGCGAAACTGCCAGGCTGATGGTCGCGCCCGCCAACCCCGCCAGCATACCGCCGACAAAAGTGTAAAAGTAACGTGTGCCATAGACGTTGATCCCCAACGTGTCGGCGGCGGCGGGTTTTTCGCCTACCGCGCGCAGGTGCATTCCGGGGCGGGTTTTGTTGATATAGTACCAGCACAGAGGGGCAAAAAGATAGCCCACGTACACGAGCACGCTGTGATTCTCAAAGAACACCGGCCCAATGAAGGGAATGGCGGAAAGCAGGGGGATGGTGACGTCGGGGATGAGGGCGGGATTTTGTCCCGTCAACCCTTCGCCCAATACCAGGGCCAGGCCGGTTCCCAGAAAGGTGAGGGATAGCCCGCTCACGACCTGATCCGCCTGGAAATGGATGGTGACCAGCCCGTGCGCCAGGCTCAAAACCCCGGCAGAGATCATGGCGACCAGCAGCCCCAACCAGGGGTTGCCCGTCACCAGCGAGGTCTTGAACCCCGCCATCGCCCCAACGAGCATCATGCCCTCGATTCCCAGATTCAGGATGCCCGCCCGCTCGGCGAGCAATTCTCCGATGCCCGCAAACAACAAAATGGTTCCTGTCGCCAGTCCAGCGTGTAGTATGATTTCGAGATTCATGCCGCCTCCGGCGCTTTGCGCGCGATGCTGATTTTGTAGCGCAGCAATACGTCGCTGCTGATGACCATAAAGAGGATGATTCCCTGAAGCAAGAGCGCCAGCCCCGAGGGTTGGATCTCTCGCCCGGCGACGATCAGCGCCCCGAACAAGATCGAGACGACGATCACGCCAAAGGGATTGAGCTTGGCCAGCCAGGCCACGATGATGCCCGTAAAGCCATAGCCCGGTGAGATGCGCTCCTGCAAACGGTGAACGACGCCGCTGATCTCGGCCATCCCGGCCAGCCCCGCCAGCGCGCCGGAGAGCATCATCACCATCACAGTGTTGCGGGCGATGTTCAGACCGGCATAGCGCGCGGCATTGGGATTGTCGCCGATGAGTTTGATCTCGTATCCCCAGCGGCTCCGTTCGAAAATCCACCACATCACCACCGCGGCGATCAGCCCAAAGACCACCCCTAGGTGCAGGGTGATGCCAGAGAAAGCCCTGATCTCGCGGGCATAGTCCGCCAGCCGGGGCAGCCAGGCATTGTGCTCAAATTGGGGCGTCATCTGAAAGCCGGCGTCGCTCCATTTGTCAAAGATCCAAAAGTTGTTCCAGAAAATGGCGATATAGTTGAGCATCAGCGAGGTGATGATCTCGTTGACGTTGTAGCGTGCTTTCAAAAAGCCGGGGATAAAGCCCCACAGCGCGCCGCCCAACAACCCCATCACGATCATCGCCCCAATGACCACGATCTTGGGGCTATCGAGTGGGACCAACGGAACTAGTACCACCAAGCTGGCGCCAAACGCGCCCAGGTAGAATTGCCCCTCAGCGCCAATGTTCCACATCTTCATCTTGAACGCCACCGCGCAGGCCAGTCCCACCATGATGAGCGGGGTCGCTTTTACCAGCGTGTCAGAAAAAACCGCCCAACTGCCAAAAGTGGCCTCGAAAAAAAACGCACCCACTTTCAATGGCTCACCGCCAATGAGGGCCAAAATGATGCCGCTGATGAGAAACGCGGCCACGACCGAGCCAATCGACGTGGCAAAAGGCATCCATTTGGGTACGTCTTCCGAACGCTTTTCAAACTGAATGGTAAATGGCGCACGGATGTCGTTTATCCGCATCATTCCCTCCCACCTTGTCGGGTTCCCGTCATCATCAATCCAATCTCGTTAATGTCCGCCCCTTCGGCGTCGACCATGCCCATGATCTCACCTTCATAGATCACGGCGATCCGGTCGCTCAGAGAGAGCAATTCCTCCAACTCTTCCGAGATGAGCAAAATCGCCGTCCCCTTTTCGCGCTGCTCCAACAACAACCTTTGGATGGCCTCAATCGCGCCCACGTCCAGGCCGCGGGTTGGCTGCATCGCCACCATCATTTTGGGGGCCGCCGAAATCTCGCGGGCCAGGATCACTTTTTGCAGATTCCCGCCGGAGAGCTTGCGGGCCAGAGTGCGCACGTTGGGGGCCAGGATGTCGTATTTGTCTTTTAATCCACGGGCGTGATCGCGGGCGCAGGTGAAATTGATGCTCCAGCCATTCCCGATGGGGTCATCACAGTAATTCTTCATGATGGTGTTTTCGGTGATGGTCATGTTGGGCGCAGAGCCTACGCCGGTCCGGTCTTCGGGAATGTGCGCGACGCCAAGGTCAATGGCTTTGCTCGGCGGACGGTTGCCGACCTCTTGCCCGTTGATTTTGATCTCGCCCGTGCAGGGACGCAGCCCCGTGATAACCTCTGCCAGTTCGCTTTGCCCGTTCCCCGCCACCCCGGCGATTCCCAGAATCTCGCCGCTGCGTACTTGCAGGGACAACTTTTTCAACGCGCCGATGCCTTTGTTGTTCTCGGCGCTGACGTTATTTACCGACAGCACCACATCGCCAGGTTCTTGTTCTTTCTTTTGCACCTGGAAAATCACCTTTCGGCCCACCATCAGCTCGGCCAGTTCCTCCCGCGTGATGCCCTCGACGCTGATGCCCTCTGCGGTAGCCACTCCTTTTCGTAGGACGGTGAGCCGATCCGCCACAGCCGTCACCTCGTGCAGTTTGTGGCTGATGAAAATAATGGACTTGCCCTGGTCCACCATCGAACGCATGGTGCTCATAAGTTCGTCGATCTCCTGGGGGGCCAGCACAGCGGTTGGTTCATCGAGGATCAAGATTTTCGCGCCCCGGTACAGGGTTTTCAGGATTTCAACCCGCTGCTGCTCGCCCACCGAAAGCTGCCAGATTTTCACGGTGGGGTCCACGCGCAATCCAAATTGATCTTGCAGGGCCAGAATCTTTTTGTCGTATTCCGCCAGATTCACGAAAAACCGTGGCTCGTCCAACCCCAGCAGAATGTTTTCCGTTACCGTCTGGGTCGGCACCAACATAAAGTGCTGGTGCACCATCCCGATACCTTTGGCGATAGCATCCTTGGGCGAGTTAAAACTGACGGGTTCTCCATAAATTTTGACCGTGCCGGAGGCGGGCTTGTACAGTCCGGCCAGTGAATTCATCAGCGTGCTTTTTCCGGCTCCGTTCTCACCCAGCAGGGCGTGAATCTCTCCTTGCTTGAGGGTCAAGTTGACGTGGTCATTCGCCAGCACGCCAGGGAAGCGAACGACAATGTCTTTCATTTCAACGGCATGGTTCGTATTGATCATGGGCACATCCTTTGTAAAGTATTGGTTGTGTTAGGGCGCTTGGCAGGTGAGAAACCAGGTTTTGTCGCTCCGCTTACACGAAAAAACCTGGTTTCTACGATTGTCCTACAATTTCGTAATGTACGACCCCAGGCTCAAATTCGAGCAAAAAGCCTTTGTCTTCAGGGTAGTATTTTGCCAACTCTACATCGTCTCCCGCGAAATCCTTGATCACATCCAGATTTTCCCAAAACGTCATGGTAATGAAATGAGTGACTTTGTCTTCTTTGCGCTCCAGAATATAGACGCTGATATTGCCCATAACTGATTGATAATCGGGAATAGCTCGTTCGTTCAGAAACGCTCGATATGCCTGCGCCTTGCTCGTCGGCACGCGCCCATGCCACATGCGTACAATCATTTTGTCTCCTTCTGTGTCCATCTCTGGCATTCACTACCGGACACTTTTTCAGGAGCGTCAAAAACAGTTGCACAGAGAGCACAAAGAAGACACAGAGAGTACAGAGATTTTAAACTTGACCTTGAAAAATTAACTTTTTGACGTGTAAAGTGGATTTTTTTAAACCAAATTATCAAATTTTCTCCGTGTCCTCTGTGCCTCTGTGGTTAGATGACCTTTTTTCAGAGGAGTCACTGATAGATTCTCTCAAAAAACCTCTGTGTCTCGGTGAATTCTCCGCGAGTCTCTGTGTAATCATAAACTTGGCAAAAGCGTCCGGTAGCAAACTCCGGCATAGAGACGTATTGATGCGGCTCGGTGCGCGTTTTTTTTGCCGCCCAACGTTTGCGTTAGATGCCCTGAACGTAAAGGTAGTAAAGCGGCAAATTTCAGGCATTGCTCTGTCCTCGGTAAAGCAGACGAGCACACAAAGTAAACGAGAGAAATTCCCTCATCTACCCGTGTACTCGTCTACTTGCATACTCGCAACTTGCTACTTGCACACTTGCCTACTTGCGCGCTTACTTACTCTAACTCGGGCAATTCCGCCGTGATGTTCTCGTTCCACCAGTACATACAAGTCTCACAGGGGCTGCCGAACTGGGAAAAGCCATCCAAATCGATTTGCTCCAGGCTCACACCGTCGGCCAGCACCAGATTACCCTGGTTGTCGGTGATGGGACCTTTGAAAACGTCAAAACGGGTAAACTCGCCCTTGAGCATCTTGTCCAGCGTGTCGCGGATCAGGGCCAGGTCCTCTTCGGGCAAGTCGGCGACGCCCGGCTGAGGGGTTTCGCCTTCCATAAAGCCGAGCAAGCCCATCCCGCCCACGTCGGCGTCAAAGTATTCCCAACCACCGACCCACGTGCCCGCGCGGGACTTTTCCACAATATCAGCATAGACTACCCCCCAGTTCCAGTACATGGAGGTGAGGCAGGCATCCACTGTGCAGTTCCCCTTATAGTCGTAGGTGATGCCCCACTTGCCATCGGGGGCCACCTCGGCGGGAGCGGGGGTGTCCGCGCCCGTCATCACGACCTGGACGCCGCTGTCAAAGAGAGAGGATGCGGCGTCTTTCTCGACGATGGGGTCGTGCCAGGTGAAAATCCAGCGCACGTCAACGGTACATTCGGGGCACGTTTGCTGTGCGCCGAGGGCAAAAGCGTTGCCCAAACGAAGTTCTTCGGGGATGGGGAAGGTGGCGATATAGCCCAGGCGGGGGTTGCCATCCACCATAGCGCGAGAACCGGCCAACATTCCGGCCAGGTATTTCATATCTTCCATCGCGCCCATCAGATTTCCAAAGTTATCCTCGTTCGATTTGAAACCACTGATGTGAATGATATCCACATCGGGGAACTCTCCGGCGACGATTTCGGAAGCATCCATAAAGCCAAAGGACGTGGTAAAGATCACGTCAAATCCTTTGCGGGCCAGGGAACGGGTCACCTGCTCAGAGTCGGCGCCTTCGGCCACGGTCTCGACGTAGGCGGTGTGGACGCCGTCCAAATTCGCCTCGACGTACTGGCGTCCAACGTCGTGGGCCTGGGTCCAGCCGCCATCATCATGGGGGCCAACGTAGACAAAAGCCACGTTGTAGCATCCCTCGATAACCTCAGGGACTTGGTAATTTCCGACTGCTTCGGAGCCAGCATCGGCGCGACAATTTACTTCTTCAACGGTTGGCTCTTCCGTCGCCGTCGGGCCGCAGGCGCTCAACACGAGAGTCAGTATCATCAACACAGCCAAAAGCCAGCATACTTTTTTGAACAACATCTCTTTTTCCTCCTAAAGTAGTAAATTAATGGTTTGATAGAAAGAGCTTGGCAATTGTACGCGGGGCATCACCTCCTCAGTATTTTTTACGTTTCACGCTATAGTATACCACCGTCTAAACAACTGGCAAACCAGGCGCGGGCTACATCCCCGTGGGGACGTCCAAGAAAGTTGCCGCCAGGCCGAACTTCTTCGTCAGGTGGCGGGACAGCGCCTTTACGCCCAACGTCTCGGTGGCATAATGGCCGCCGTAGATGACGTTGAGGCCATAATCGGCGGCGTGGTGGAAGAAGGAGTGACTCGTCTCGCCGGTGATAAAGGTATCGAACCCAGCCTCGGCGACTTGATCCATCATCATCGCCGCTCCGCCAGAGATGCAGCCCACCCGTGACGCCTCCTCCGGCCCGTGGGCCAGCACGCGAACGGGAGAGCTGCCGGTGGCCTGCGTCAGCCGCTCGACCAGCGCGTCTAGCGGGAGAGGCGTATCCAACTCGCCGCCGATGCCGATGTCGTTACCATGATACTCGCCAAAGGGACGGGCGTCTTGCAGATCTAGCAGACGCGCCAATTCGGCGTTGTTGCCCACATCGGGGTGCAAGTCCAGCGGCAGGTGAACGGCGTATAGGCCGCAGCCGCCCTCGATCAGCGTCCGCGCGCGCCGGAAGAGCGGGCCGACCAGCCGGACTGGATCGGCCCAGAAAAGCCCGTGATGGACGATGAGCAGTTGCGCGCCGGCCGCGATGGCCTGCTCGAAGGTGGCCTGGCATCCGTCCACGGCAAAGGCGACCTTTGTCACCTCGTCCGGCCCTTCGACTTGGAGGCCGTTCTGGGAAGAGTCTTGTATCTCTTTGACGCGCAAATAGTCGTCCAGGTAGGTGACGAGTTCTCGACGATTCATCTGTGTCTCCTTATGCGGAAGAGAGGCCCCAGGGGTTTTCCGAAACCCCTGGGGTCTTTTACTTCACCAGCCGCTCCATAACGGTGAGAATGAGCCACAGCAGGCCCAGCATGCCCGCGCCTGCCAGTAAGCAGCCCAGGCCCAACACGGTGGCCTGTGGGCCGTAGACTAGCGCGATGGCGATAGAACCCACGACGACCAGGAAGGCAGCGACGATCCAAAAGAGCCGTCGCTGCTCGCGCTTCCGTTGAGCGCGGGGGTTGGTGGGTTTGCCGGTGTTGTCTTTCACGTCTTTTTCCTTGTCTCAGCTAACTTGCAGTCCCCATAACAACCCGA
>DUEK01000054.1 GCA_011192155.1 Thermoflexia bacterium | reverse complement strand
GAGGTTGTTGGACGGAGAGACCGCGGAATAGAGAGCGTTGCCGATTTGGAAGGCAAAAGGATCGGGTTGAAGAAAAAGAGCTCTTCCCCGTACTGGCTCAACAGACTGCTGATTTACAACAACCTCTCGATCGAGGACGTAGAGCTGGTTGACGCCACGCCCGCCGACCTGCCGATGATGATTGCGGAGGGAGCGGTTGACGCGGTGATCACCTGGCATCCCTACGCCTATGACTGTAGAAAGGCCCTGAGAGATAACGCGTATTACGCTGACGCTCAACTGGGGCAGGATATGTACTGGCTGGTCGTGGGAATGACCGGATGGCTCGACGAGCATCCCGAGATTGTCCTTAGATACCTTCTGGCATTGCAGGAGGCGGTCGATTACATCAATGCCCACCCGGACGAAGCGAAAGAGATCGTCACACAGTATCTGGGCCTGGAGAGAGAGCAGGTGGATTTTGAGTGGTCGTTGTATACCTTCCGCCTGGAACTGCCACAGAGCCTGCTGCTGGCCCTGGAACAGGAAGCGCGGTGGAAGATCGAGCAGATGGAAGGTGAGGCTGAAATGCCCAACTACCTGACCTTTATTTATTTCGATGGACTTTCCACGCTCGCTCCGGAGGCGGTGACCATCATCCACGAACAGAAAGAGGGATGAGCATGACGATCCGCAAGCGGCTCGCGCTGATGACCTTGTTGTGCTTTGCCATCATTCTCGTCGCCGGCGCGGGCATGATCCTGGCAGAACGAGAACACGAAAAAGAGACTGAGGTGCAGGAACACATCGCCGCGGTCCAGGAGCGCGTCGTTTTGCTGAACCCGCTGACGAGCGATTATCTCCTGTTCCTGAACGACCGTGCTGAACAACAATGGATGTTGGTCAATGGGGAATTGGAGCAGGAGTTGGCGGAGCTGCCGTCCCATTTCGGGCGCGACCACGACGCGCTGATCGAACTCCAGGAGAGCCACGCCAAACTTTCGCAGCTCTTTACCCGTCTCTGTGAAGCCGTTGACACTGGCGCGCCTGGAGAAGAGAACGCAAAAGCGCTGGCGCTGCGTGACGAACTTGCATCCCAGCTACATTTGCTGTCCAAGAACATGCGCGAACAGATCTCCCATCTCGCCCAGGAGACCCAGGAAAAACACGATCGCATACAGAGTATGATGAATTACTTGACGAACGTCGCTTTCCTGGCGTTGGTCTTTCTTCTATTGGGGCTTTTGCTCTGGGTCAGACGTTCGATCTTGAAACCCCTCGAACTTTTGCAGAGTGGGACAGAGACGATTGCCGGAGGCGATTACGAGAGAACAATCCTGATTGACTCCCAGGATGAGTTGGGCGCTTTGGCGAATAGCTTTAACAAAATGGCCGGGGCGGTGAAAGAGAAGGTTACCGACCTTAACGCCGAGTTATGGGAGCGCAAGCGGGCGGAGGAGCAAATCCGGCAAAAGACGCAAGACCTGACCCTGGTCAACCTGTTGAATGATGCCGTCAACCGGGGTGACAGCCTTCAGGAACTCACCCGATTATTGTCCGAGGAGACAAAAAGGATATTCTCCAGTCACGGGGCAACGTTATATCTCCTCAGTGAGGATAGAGAACGCCTGATAATGCAAAACCTGGCCCTACCTCCGGCAATGACAAAGCAGCTTGAGAAGTTGATTGGTATGCGAGTGCCGGCGATAAGCATTCCGTTGAAAGCCGAGGGGCTGTACCTGGAAACGCTGCACACAGGCGAATCACGGCTGATCAACGACCCCGAGACGATTCAGCGTTTGATGGCGGAGTTCGTCGAAACAGCCCACCTATCCAAAGTGCTGCGCCGGATGGTGCGGAAGCTCATTCCTCAGATTTACAGACTTTTGGGTATTCAATCCACAATCATTGTTCCCCTCGCTGCGGAGGGTGAGAGTCTTGGCCTGTTGGATATTGCTCGCGCCGAACCTTTTACGGAATCGGATTTGAAGCGGTTTGAGGCCATTGCGGGGCAGTTGACAGCCATCATCAAGCGTAAGCAGGCGGAGGAAGCGCTGCAGGAGCGGGCGACCCGTCTGGAACTCATCGCCCGCGTAGGGCATAGGACGACGGCGATTCTGGATCTCGATGCGTTGCTGCACCAGGCGGTCAACTTGATTGGCGACACGTTTGGATATTACAACGTCGCCATCTTGCTCGTAGAGGGCGATGATATCGTCCTCATGGCGACCACACTCCCGGCCGCTCATCATCTGGAGAGGCGCACTCGGCTGCGCGTTGGATGCGAGGGCATCACCGGCTGGGTGGCCGGGAGCGGCGAGCCGCTGCTCGTGCCGGATGTGAGCCAGGAGCCTCGCTATCGCAATGTGCTGGAGGGAACCAAGACCAGGTCCGAGTTGGCGGTGCCCATCAAGCTGAAGGGGTTGGTCATCGGCGTGCTGGACGTACAGAGCGACGAAAAGGATGCCTTCTCAGAAGAGGACACCGTCGTCTTGCAAACCCTGGCCGATCAACTGGCCGTCGCCATCGAGAACGCCAAGTTGTACGAGCGAATTCGACGCTACGCCGCCCAACTGGAACAGCGCGTGGCCGAGCGCACCGCCGAACTTACTGCCGTCAACAAAGAACTAGAGTCATTTGCCTACTCTGTCTCCCACGACCTGCGCGCGCCGCTGCGCAGTATTGACGGTTTTAGCCATGCTCTGCAGGAGGACTATCCCGACAAACTGGACGCCACCGGCCAGGATTACCTCAACCGCGTGCGGGCGGCCAGCCAGCGCATGGGGCAGTTGATTGACGATCTGTTGAAACTCTCTCGCCTGACGCGGGGCCAGATGCGGCGTGAGCAAATTGACCTGAGCGGGCTGGCGCGAGAGATAGCGGGAGAATTGCGAGAGACGCAGCCAGGGCGCGCGGCCGAGTTTGTCATCGAGCCGGATTTGGCCGCTGATGGCGATGCCCGCTTGCTGCGAGTGATGCTACAGAACCTGCTGGGTAACGCCTGGAAATTTACCGCCCACCATCCACGCGCCAGGATAGAGTTTGGCGTCACAGAGCATGATGGGGAGCGGGCCTATTTTGTGCGCGACGACGGCGCCGGCTTTGACATGGCCTACGCCGACAAGCTGTTCGGCGCTTTCCAACGCCTGCATACCAGAACCGAGTTCGAGGGCAGCGGGATTGGGTTGGCGACCGTACAGCGCATCGTGTACCGTCACGGCGGCCGGGTCTGGGCCAAAGGAGCGGTGGAACAGGGCGCGACGTTTTACTTCACATTGCCTTCAAGAGGAGATGAGACAGAATGAAAGAAAAAGTTATCCTACTGGTAGAAGATAATCCCGATGACGAGTTGTTGACCCTGCGCGCGCTCAAGAAAAACAACATCTCGAACAAGGTTGTGGTGGCGCGTGATGGGGCTGAGGCGTTGGATTATCTCTTTGGCGTCGGGGCCTATGCCGGCCGTGACATAGATGAGACACCCCAGGTCATCTTGCTAGATTTGCGACTGCCCAGGATTAATGGCATGGAAGTGCTGCGCCGCCTGCGCGCCAATGAACAAACAAAACTTTTGCCCGTGGTCATCCTCACCTCGTCGGATGAGGAGCGGGACATTGTCGAAAGCTACAGCCTGGGCGCCAATAGCTACATCCGCAAACCGGTGGACTTTGACCAGTTCGCCCAGGCAGTACGGCAACTGAAATTGTATTGGCTGCTCTTGAACGAACCGCCGCCGCAAGGAAACATGACGAGATGAACATTCCACTCTGCGTGTTGATCGTTGAGGATTTAGAGGACGATGCGCTCCTGATCGTGCGAGAACTGCGTCGCGGCGGCTACGACCCCACGTTCGAGCGGGTGGATACCCCCGAATCCTTCAGCGACGCGCTAACAGGGCAACCCTGGGACGTGATCATCGCTGACTATGCCATGCCGTGTTTTAGTGGGCTGGACGCACTGCGCATGCTGCAGGAGACCGAGCTTGACCTACCCTTCATCCTTGTCTCCGGCACCATCGGGGAAGAGGTTGCCGTGGAAGCTATGCGGACCGGCGCGCACGATTACGTGATGAAAGACAACCTGGCCCGCCTCGTTCCGGCCGTACGGCGGGAGTTGCGCGAGGCGGAGGTGCGCCTGGCGCACAGGCGGGCCGAGGAGCGGCTGCGGCTCTTATCGTCCGCCACGGAGCAAAGCACTGAGGGGATAGCCGTGGTTGATTTGGAAGGAAATATTTTGTTTACGAACCGCGCCTTTGCAGCCATGCACGGCTACGCCCCGGGGAAACTGATCGGAAAACACCTCTCCATTTTCCACACACCCGAACAGATGCCATCCGTAGAGAAGGCCAACCGACAGATCCGAGAGACGGGCGAGTTCAGCGGTGAGATTTGGCACGTCCGGCGCGACGGCACAATTTTCCTTACCCTGATGCACAATTCACTCCTTCGGGATGAAGCGGGCAATCAGATCGGCATGATCGGTACAATACGTGACATCACTGAGCGCAAGCGGGCTGAGCAGGCGCTGCGCACCCGCGAGCGGTTTCTCGAGTGCCTCTCTGGTGTGGCCCAACAACTCTTGAGCGTGATAGACCTGCCTAAAGCGCTTCCCCAGGTCTTGCGCTCTCTAGGCGAGACGGCCGCGGTCAGCCGCGTTCATCTATTTGAGAACCATCTCGGCTCAGAGGGCGAACTTACCGCCAGCTTGCGCTACGAGTGGTGCGCGCCGGGGATTGAGCCGCAGGTAGATAGCCCTAATCTGCAAAACTATCCCTATGCCGATGGCGGGCTCGCGCGTTGGGTAGAAACACTGGCGCGCGGCGGTGTCATCACCCGCAGCGTCACTGACTTTCCGGCGAGCGAGCGGCCCGCTTTGGAGGCTCAGGGTATTCGCTCCATCTTGATCATTCCCCTTTTTGTCTCCGGCAACTGGTACGGCTTTATTAGTTTTGACGTGTGTGACCTGCCGCGGGAGTGGCAGCAGGTAGAAATAGACCTTTTGCGGACCGCCGCCAGTGCTATCTCCAATGTCATTGAGCGGGAGCAGGCCATACGTCGAGAGCAGGCCCTGGCGCGAGCGGCAGCGACACTCACCTCCACGCTCGACCTTGACCAGGTGCTCGATCACATTCTGGAGCAGGTCAGCCGCGTTGTTCCCAATGATGCTGCCAATGTTATGCTCATCGAAGACGATCGGGCGCACATTGTCCGTTGGCGGGGATATGAGCGCTTTGGCGTGGAGGAGTTTGTCTCCTCGGCCTTCCTTCATGTCCCGGAAGCGCCCAACCTGCAGCAAATGTGGAAAAGCCAAGAGCCACTGGTCATTCCTGATACTGCCGCTTACCCTGGCTGGGTGGACATACCGGTGCAGAGGTGGTTGCGCTCCTACGCGGCCGCGCCCATCATCGTGCGCGGCCAGGTGCTCGGTTTTCTCAACGTGGATAGCGCCATCCCTGGCTTTTTCAGCCAGTCTCACGCCGCTATCTTGCGCACCTTTGCCGATCACACCGCTGCCGCCATTGAGAACGCCCGCTTGTTCGAGAAGGTGAGCCGGCGCATGGCTGAGTTGGATGCGGTGCGCCGGGCCAGCCTCAGCCTGACCTCTAGCCTAGAGTTGCAGCCGGTTTTGGAGGCAATCCTTGAACACATTCTCCGCCTGGTCTCTGCCGACGGCGCTCACGTTTTCTTCTACGACGGCGAGCGATTGACCTTTGGCGCTGCCCTGTGGGCGAAGGAGATTCAGCGAAAGCCTTTTTCTGAGCCCCGGCAGAAGGGCCTGACCTACACCGTCGCCCGCAGTGGAGAACGGATCGTCGTTTCAGATATGAGAGAGCACCCACTCTTCCAGGGCCAATCGTGGGACGATGCTATCGTGGGTCTGCCGTTGCGCGTTGGCGGGCAAGTGGTCGGGGTGATGAATGTCTCCTTTAACGGACCTCATGCCTTTAGCAAAGACGAACTGAGAGTTTTGGGATTGCTGGCCGATCAGGCTGCCATCGCTATCAGGAACGCCCGGCTGCACCAGGAGACGCGCCGTCAGGCCAGGAAACTGGCTGCGCTAATCGAGATTGGCCATGACGTTTCTGCTACCCTGGACCTGCCAACGGTGTTGGAGCGTATCGCCACACACGCTCAAGACTTGTTGGAGGCGGATGATAGCGAGGTGTATCTGTTGCAGGAGAATGGGCGAACTTTGCGCGCCATCGTCGCCCTCGGCGATTATGCGGACGAAATCAAAGCAGCCACACTGCGGCTGGGCGAGGGCGTCGTGGGCCACGTTGCCCAGAGCGGGGAGGCGGAGATAGTTAACCATGTAGAAAGCGACCCACGTTCGGTGCAAATCTCTGATACACCGGAGGAACCTGGCGCGCTTATGTGTGCCCCGCTGATCTCTAAGGATGAGGTGATGGGTGTGATGTCGCTGGCTCGTGCGGGCGAGCACGATCCGTTCGACCGGACTGACCTCGATTTCCTGACCGGCTTGGCCCGGCAAGCCTCCATCGCCATCGAAAACGCCCGGCTGTTTGCCACAGAGCAGCAGTACGCGGTCGAACTGACCCGCGCCCTGGAGCAGCAGCAAGAGGCGGCTCGTCTCAGGAATGAGTTTATCCAGAACGTCTCCCACGAACTGCGTACTCCGTTGGCTCTCATACGTGGATACGCCGAGTTGCTGGACGATGGCGAACTGGGCAGTTTGCGACCCGATCAGCACGAGCCTGTGGCCGTCATCGCCCGCCGCACGCGAATGCTGACCAGGTTGATGGAGAACTTTACCGCTATCCTGGGAGCGGAGGGGCAGGATTCGCAGCGGGAGCCGGTGGATTTGGTCGAGATGGCGCGCGACCTGCTGACCGATTTCCGGGAGGCTGCGGAGCAAAAGGGAATAGCGTTGGTATCCCAGATCGCGTCCGACTTGCCGTTGGTGCTCGGCGATCCGTTGCACCTGCGTCGCGTGATGGACAACCTGGTGGGCAACGCTCTCAAGTTCACCCCCAGGGGCGGTAGTATCACCCTGCGTCTGACCCAGGCTGACAAAGACCTGGTGTTGGAGGTGGCCGATACCGGCATCGGTATCCCAGAGGAGCAATTGGAGCAGGTCTTTGAACGCTTCTATCAAGTGGATGGCAGCATGAGCCGGCGCTACGGCGGGGTTGGGTTGGGCCTGGCGTTGGTCAAAGAGATCATCAAGGCGCATGGGGGAGGGGTTAGCGTCAGCAGCAGGGTGGGGCAGGGGAGTACTTTTACCGTCACCTTGCCAATTCACACATAGGAGCGGGGTTTTCCCGCCCCTATGCCCCCGGGGCCCAATTTGAAGTGTGGCGGAAGAAAAACCCGTTTATTTCTCAATCCGTTGTGAAAAAGGATGAGGAGGCGCTTATGTTCGATCACATACTCGTTCCTTTGGACGGATCTTCACTCGCCGAGTGCGTGCTGCCCCACGTCATTGCAATCGCTCGTGCCCTAGAGGCCAGGGTCACGTTACTGCAGGTGCTGGAGCGGCCTCATGGCCGGAGCCAGTCTCAATTCGTTGAACCGTTGGATTGGTACATGGGCGCAGCCGAGGCCAGAACCTACTTGAACACTCTAGCCGCTCGCTTGCAAAAGGCCGATCTTCAGGTAGAGACCGCGTTCCTGGAGGGCCAGGCGGCTGAGCGCATCATCGAGTTCGCGCGCGACCAGAGTGTTGGCTTGATTATTCTCAGCAGTCACGGGCGGAGTGGTTTGAGCGGCTGGAACGTTAGCAGCATCGTTCTAAAGATCATCCTGCGCGCCTACCTGCCAGTGATGATCGTACGGGCCTACCAACCCCCGGAGCATGACCTGATGGGCTTGCGCTACCGGCGGTTGCTGGTTCCCCTGGATTGCTCGCAGCGGGCCGAGTGCGTCTTGCCGCTGGCTACTGCCCTGGCTCGCTTCCACGAGGCCGAATTGCTGGCGGGGCACGTGGTGACCAGGCCGCAGATGCCCCATCGCGCTCCTCTCCTCCCAGAAGAAAGAAAACTGGCGACTCAGATCATTGAGCGCAACCGCTTGGAAGCGACCCGTTACTTGAGACAATTGCAGCCCCGCCTGGACGTGCGCGTTCGGACGCACATAGCCATCAGCGACCACGCCGCCGCGACGCTCCACGACCTGGTGGAGCAGGCGGATGTGGATCTGGTGGTACTGAGCGCCCACGGCTATTCTGGCTCCGTCAAGTGGCCCTATGGCAGCCTGGCCGTCAACTTTATCAGTTATGGCGCTACCCCATTGTTGATCGTGCAAGACTTTTCCCCGGAAGAAGTGGAGTATACCCAGGCCGAGATGTTCGCCAGGGAACGCAAGGGACATTAGCGCATGCCCCCGTCAAAACCGCAACCTGTCAATCCGCAGGGTCAGTTAGAGAACCTGGCGCGTCAACTGGCCGAGAGTCACGTTGTCAGCAAGCGGCCTGGGCGCAAGCCCTATCTCTTGGATCGTGTCCATGAGCAGGAGGTGCTTCTACGCGGCGCCTATCAGTATTTTGCCGGCGACAAGGTAAGCAAAGCGACGGCGTTTGAGGTGCAGATTGCCCTTTCCTATGCGGCCGAGTGGATACTGGATAACTTTTACGTGATGGAACGGGCGCTGCGCCAGGTGCGGGCGGACATGCCGGCAAGCTATTATCGCCAGTTGCCCAAGTTGGATACCTCTCCTTTGGAAGGTTATCCTCGGGTCTATGCGCTGGCGCGGGAGCTTATCGGGTATTGCGAAAGCCATCTTGATCTTGACCGGGTGACGCGCTTTGTCCAAGCCTATCAAACCATCGCGCCGCTGACGATGGGCGAACTGTGGGCATTGCCGACCATGCTGCGCCTGGGAGTGCTGGAGAGCCTGTCCAGGGCCGCTGCCAGCGCTGTAGGGCTGCGCGATGAGAGCAAAGAGTTTTCTGACATTGTCGCCATACCTTTGCCCGACGACTTGGAGGACGAGGCGATCGTCGCCCACTGTATCCTCAGCCTGCGTATGCTGGCGGCTCAGGATTGGAAGACGTTCTTTGAAAGCGTTAGCCTGGTAGAGCAAGTCTTGCGCCGTGACCCGGCCTCCATCTATGCCCGTATGGATTTTGACACCCGAGATCGCTATCGTGGAGTGATCGAGGAACTGGCCCTGGCAGCGGAAAAAAGCGAGCAAGAGGTAGCGCAGGAAGCGATTGAGCTGGCCCGGATCGAGATGTCTCGGGAGGAGTCTGTCGAAGTGGGGGGCGAAGAACGCGAGTATCTGAACGTGCCTCGCGCCGCACACGTCGGTTTCTACCTCTTGGACGACGGGGGCCGGGCGCGGCTCGAATTGTGCTTGGGCTGCCGCATTTCGTGGGGACAGCGTCTATCGCGCTGGCTGCTCGGTCATCCCACTTTGGTGTACCTGGGCGGCATCGCGCTGTTTACCCTCTCTATCTTGCTGGGGCTGACGTGGTATGCGCGCGCCGCCGGAGGGACGCTCGTTCAGTTGATTGGCGTGTGCGTGTTGACGGCCTTGCCGGCCTCCGCCATGGCCATCAGCATGGTCAACTGGATCATCACCCACACTGTGCCGCCGCGATTGCTGCCCAGGATGGATTTCCAGGACGGCGTCCCGGCCGAGTGCCGCACGATGGTGGTCGTTCCCGCGATCATTGCCAGCACAGACGAAGTCCAATCTTTGCTCCGGCAGTTGGAGATTCACTTCCTCGGCAACAGAGACCCGCATTTGCATTTTGCCCTGCTCGCCGATTTGAGCGACGCAGAGCAAAAGCATCTACCGGGTGACGCTAGGTTGATCGAGCAGGCCATATCTGGCGTTCAGGCCCTCAACCAGAAATACGGCCAGGATGAGACAGGCCCTTTTTACCTATTCTATCGCGAGCGAGAACTGAATCCGGCCGAGGATTGCTGGATGGGCTGGGAGCGCAAGCGGGGCAAGTTGGTCGAGCTCAACCGCCTGTTGAGCGGCGAGGAGAACTCTTACGTTGAGAAAATAGGAAACCTCGACTTTCTACCGGAGATCAAGTATGTCATCACATTGGACGCGGACACACTCTTGCCTCGGGAGAGTGCGCGCCGCCTCATCGCTGCCCTGGCGCATCCGCTGAACCGGGCTGAATTTGACTCGCAGAGCGGGGACGCACCGCAAAGCGAGGGCGTGCTCAACGGATACACAGTGCTTCAGCCCCGTGTGGAGATCAAGCCTACCAGCGCGAGCCGGTCGTTGTTTACGCGCATGTTCTGCGGTGATGCGGGGTTGGACCTGTACACGCGGGCGGTATCCGACGTGTACCAGGATTTGTTTGGCGAGGGCATCTATGCCGGCAAGGGCATCTATGACGTCGCCGCTTTCCGGCGCAGCCTGGCCGGGCGCGCGCCTGAGAACCGCCTGCTCAGCCACGACCTGTTCGAGGGCATCCACGGTCGCGCCGGGCTGATCACAGACGAGATTCTGTACGAGCAGTATCCCTCACACTATCTCGCCTACACACGTCGTTTGCATCGTTGGGTGCGCGGCGACTGGCAACTGCTGCCCTGGTTGCTGCCCCATCCGCCCCTTGAGAATGGCGACAAGTCGCCCAGTCCGCTCTCTGTACTCGACCGTTGGAAGATCTTGGATAACCTGCGTCGCAGCTTGCTGTCCCCGGCCTTGTTGGTTATGTTGATCGTCGGGTGGACGTGGTTGCCCGGCTCGCCCTGGCTATGGACGTTGGCAGGCTTGATATCCTTGTCCATGCCTGTCTTTACCGGTGTGATCGGTCTCATGAGGCAGAGGGTACGAGAGACATCGTTGATCGGGGCCGCGCGTTCGGTGCGCATGGACGTTCTGCGCTGGCTGGCGGCCGTGGTGTTCTTACCCTACGAGGCCTTGATCATAATAGACGCGGTTGCATCCTCCCTCCATCGTCTGCTCGTCAGCCGCAAGCGTTTGCTGCAATGGACCACGTCTGCGCACACTGTCCATCTGTTTGGCAAAGAGATGAAAGTGATGTTATTTTGGCGGAGGATGGAGGCTGCGCCGCTCCTGGCCCTGGGTCTGGCCTGGCTGGTGATACTGGCTGATTCAGTTTTCGACCGGACGGCCTCTCTCGTCGCCGCGCCTTTGTTGCTGGCGTGGATGTTGTCTCCCTACGCGGCCTATTGGATCAGCCGCCCCATAGTTCACGAACCGAAGGGAAGTAACGCGACGATCTCCGCCGAGCAGCGCCAACACCTGCGCCGTCTGGCCCGCCGCACGTGGCTCTATTTTGAGCGTTTTGTTGGCCCGGACGATCAATGGCTGCCCCCCGACCATTTTCAGGAAGACCCACTTGGCCTTGTCGCCCACCGCACGTCGCCTACTAACTTGGGCTTGATGTTGCTCTCTGCTCTGGCCTCTTATGACCTGGGTTACACTGGCCCGTTAGACATTCTCTTGCGGTTGCGCCCCACCTTTGAGAGTATGGGCCGGTTGGAGCGGCGCAGAGGTCACTTTTTGAACTGGTACGATACGGGGAACCTGAAACCACTGCCGCCGCGCTATGTATCCACCGTGGATAGCGGCAACCTAGCTGGCTGCTTGCTGGTTCTCAAACAAGGCTGTTCGGAGTTGCCCCAAGCCCCTGTTCTGCGTTGGCAACGCTGGCAGGGCGTGCTCGATACGTTGGGCGTGCTGGCTGAGGTCGCGGGCGTGCTGGGCGACGAGTCTCCCTACACGGCAACTGTGGCGTTGCAAGATTATGTGGAGCGCATCCGCCAGCAGATTTTGGCGGCGCGGAATGATGTCTCTAACTGGGCTTCCCTGTTGGCCCGGCTGGGAGATGAATCCTGGCCGGAACTGGAGCGATTGTTGATCTCGCTGGTCAAATCTGGCCTGCGCGGGCTAGAATCGGCCACCTTGCGTGACCTACGCATCTGGGCAGAGCGGGTGAACTCTCAACTACTCAGTATGCAGAGTGAGCAAGACATGCTGTTGCCCTGGCTTTTACCCTTGAGTCAGTCGCCGACACTGTTTACCGGGCCAGATGCAGACCCAGTGCTCATGGCCGCCTGGCAGTCGCTGCTCGATGCCTTACCAAGTATGACCTCGCTGTCTGAAATACCCGACGTTTGCAGCGCGGGGCAGGCGCAATTGAAGCAACTAGAAAACCTGCTGCCTGATGGCGACAGTCCTGCCGAGTTAACGCAAGCGGCTAGGGATTGGTGCTTACACCTGACCGTGGAGTTGGCCTCCGCGCGTATGGCGGCCGAGAGTTTGCTGATTGGTTTCCGCGACCTGAGTGACCAGGCGGAGGCCTACTTTAGGGAAATGGATTTTAACTTTTTGTTCGATAAGAGCCGCCATGTATTCCACATCGGCTACAACGTAGAGACCGGCGCATTGGACAACAATTACTATGATCTGTTGGCGTCCGAGGCGCGCATCGCCAGCCTGCTTGCCATTGCCAAAGGAGACGTTCCCCAGAGTCATTGGATGCACCTGGCGCGCCCCATTACCCAGGTGGACGGTGCGCGCGCGCTCCTTTCTTGGGGCGGGACGATGTTCGAGTATCTGATGCCCCTCTTGATGGTGCGACGGTACGCGGGATCGCTTTTGGAGCAGAGCAATCGCGCGGCGGTTGCCCATCAGATCGCCCATGCTCGACGAGGGAGCGTGCCCTGGGGTATTTCAGAGTCGGGTTACTATCGCTTCGACGCGGGGATGCACTATCAGTACCGAGGGTTCGGCGTGCCCGGATTGGGACTTCGGCGCGGCTTGGGCGAGGATACAGTGATTGCCCCGTATGCCTCACTGCTGGCTCTGTCGTTGCGCCCCCAGGCCGTGATGCGCAACATCGCGCGCCTCACCGAGTTGCAGATGCTGGGCCGTTACGGCTTTTACGAGGCGATTGATTACACTCGCTCCCATCTGCCTCCGGATCAGAAGAGCGCGATCGTGTACTCGTACATGGTGCATCACCAGGGCATGACGCTTCTATCACTGACCAATTATCTCCACGATGACGTGATGGTGCGCCGCTTTCATACCGATCCCCGCGTGCAGAGTGTCCAATTGCTCCTACAAGAACAGTCGCCCCTGCAAGCGCCCATCGAACACCCACACCCGGAAGATGTCCGTCCATCTCGCTCGCTTCAACCTCGGGCCGTTCTCACTCCCTGGCGCGCGCCGCTGGATTCCTTGACGCCGCACGTACACACCCTCTCCAACGGGCGCTACAGTGTGCTGATCACGAGCGCCGGCGGCGGCTACAGCAGTTGGCAGGATGGTTCGCCTCAAGCTGAGCGGATCGCTCTCACTCGCTGGCGCGCCGATACCACACTCGATAACTGGGGCACTTGGATTTACGTCCAGGAACGGGATGTTGCCCACGAGGGGCTATGCTACCTCTGGTCGGCCGGATACCGGCCTACCTGCGTGCTGCCGGAAGAACAAGAGGTGCTTTTCTACGCTCATCAGGCCAAGTTCTGGCGCCGCGACCGCGACCTGTGCGTGCGTACGGAGATCACCGTTCCGCCGGGCGACGACGTCGAAGTTCGGCGCGTTACCCTTATCAACCACAGTGACCGCGTTCGCCATTTGACGCTGACCAGTTACGCTGAAGTCGTGCTCGCCTCTCAACTCGCCGACCGTCGCCACCCGGCGTTCAACAAGCTCTTCATTGAGAGTGGTCGCTTGCCAGGAGTGAACGGTTTGCTCTTTCATCGCCGCCCGCGCTCGGTTGAGGAAGAGCCGATCTATTTAGCTCACTTGGCCGCCACTGAGCGAGCGCAACGGGATACTGGCGCTTATGAAAGTGACCGGGCGCGCTTCTTGGGGCGGGGTGGGGCGGTACGTTCTCCCGCAGCCCTGGGCGGCGTCGCGCACGCTCTTTCCGGGACTATGGGCGCTACCCTGGACCCGATCATGGCCCTTGGCCAGGAGATTGAGTTAGCCCCCCACGCGACAGCGCAGATGGCCTTTGTCACACTGGCGGGCCGGACGCGCGAGGAGGTACTGGAATTAGCCCGCCGTTATCGAAAGTGGAGTGAGGTTGGGCTGGCGTTTGATCGCGCCCGCTCCCACAACGAGCTTGAATTACGCCGTCTCGCCCTCTCCATGCCAGAGGTAGAGCGGATTCAACAGTTGCTCTCCGCGCTGCTTTATCCCCGCGCTGCCCTGCGCGCTGACCCCGCGACGCTGGCGGCCAACAGCGAGGGCCAGCCCGGCTTGTGGGCCTATGGCATCTCGGGCGATTATCCGATTCTCTTGGCGCATGTGGGTGATGAGGATGAGATAGGCTTGGTGCACGAGCTGCTCCAGGCCCACGCTTACTGGCGCGGCCAGCGGATCAAAATTGACCTGGTCATCCTCAACGAGCGGGAGACCGGCTACGATCAGGAGTTGTATGGGCGGCTGCATCGGCTAATCGCCCGCACCGATAGCGACGCCTGGCTGAACCGACGGGGTGGTATCTTTGTCCTGCGCGCCGACCAGATGAGCGAGAGCGGCCGAGTGTTGCTAGAAACCTCTGCCCGTGTCGTCCTGGATGGGGAAAAAGGGTTGCTCGCCAAACAACTGAGTGGCGCGCGCGCACAACCAGTCCGCTTGCCCCTTTTCATCCCCACTTTGCCCGGCACCGGAGACGCGGAACCCACGCCTCCACTGCCTCGTCCAAAAGATCTCCTTTTCGATAACGGGTTGGGCGGCTTTAGCGCCGACGGCCGCGAATACGTCATTTACCTTGAGCCGGGCCGGTGGACGCCTGCTCCCTGGATCAACGTCGTCGCCAATCCCGATTTTGGTTTTTTGGTTTCGGAAGCGGGAGCGGGCTACACTTGGGCTGGCAACAGTGGCGAAAACCGGCTGACTCCCTGGCGCAACGACTCAGTGAGCGACGCGCCGGGCGAGGCGCTCTACCTGCGCGACGAGGAGACGGCCCAGGTCTGGTCGCCCACGCCGCTGCCGGCGAACTCGCCGGCTCCCTACCACAGTATAAAGGGAAGCGAAGCGGCTCCTTATCTAATCCGGCACGGCGCCGGCTACTCTACCTTCGAGCACCATAGTCACGGCCTCAAGCAACGACTATGCCTTTTCGTCGTTCCAGACGCGCCAGTGAAAGTGATACAGTTGCGCTTGGAGAACACGTGGAATCGGATGCGTCGCATCACGGCCACCTTTTACGCTGAGTGGGTGCTGGGGGCAGACCGGGACGCGCACCAGCAGTACGTCATACCCGAGTTTGACGCCGCGAGCAATGGCCTGTTGGCCCGCAATCCTTACAACCAGGAGTTTGGAGAGCGCGTCGCCTTTGCGGTTGCTGGCAAAGAGCTACATGGCCTGACCGCCGACCGCGCCGAGTTCCTGGGGCGCGGGGGAGACTTGGGCCATCCGGCTGCGCTTGAACGCATTGGCCTTTCTGGCGCGGTCGAGGCTGGCTCTGACCCTTGCGCCGCTTTGCAGATTCACATCGACCTGCCCCCGGCGAGGCGCAGGAGGTCTTTTTCCTGCTCGGTCAGGGCGCCGATCGGGACGAATCGCTGCGGTTGATAGAACAGTATCGAGACCCGGAGCAGGTGGATGCCGCATGGGAGGCCGTGCAGGAATTGTGGGATGGTCTGCTGGGCACTGTTGCCGTGCAGACGCCCGATCCGGCGATGAACCTGCTGCTGAACCGCTGGCTGCTCTACCAGGCCCTTGCGTGCCGCATCTGGGGACGCTCCGCGTTCTACCAATCATCCGGCGCTTTTGGTTACCGCGACCAGTTGCAGGACGTGATGGCTCTGCTCCACGCCGCGCCCGGTCTGGCGCGCGCACATATCTTGCAGGCGGCCCGCCATCAGTTCGAAGAGGGGGACGTGTTGCACTGGTGGCATCCGCCATCGGGTCGTGGGGTGCGCACGCGCTGTTCCGATGATCTGCTGTGGCTACCTTTTGTCACCGCACACTATGTCGCCACGACCGGCGACGAGACAATCCTGTCCGAAAAAGCGCCTTTCCTCAAAGCTGCTCCTTTGGAGTCGGAGGAGGTGGAGCGGTACGGTTACTACGAGACCACAGCCGCGGCTCACACGCTCTATACTCACTGCCTTCAGGCTCTGGATAAAGGAACGACCGTCGGGTTCCACGGTTTGCCCCTGCTCGGCAGCCACGACTGGAACGATGGAATGAGCCGGGTGGGCATTGAGGGCCAGGGCGAAAGTGTGTGGCTGGGGTGGTTCCTGTACGCCGCACTGACCCGCTTCGCCCCTCTTTGCGAGCGCATGGGAGATGAGGAGCGTGCAGATGGTTACCGTCACCGGGCCGACGCTCTGCGCCAGTCGTTGGAGCAACACGCCTGGGATGGCGACTGGTACCGCCGCGCTTACTATGACGACGGCGTTCCGCTAGGCTCGTCTGAGAGCGACGAGTGCCAGATTGATTCCATCGCTCAGTCGTGGGCCGTGCTTTCTCGGGCGGCTGAGCCAAAGCGCGCCGCAAAAGCGATGGATTCTGTTGTTCGTCGTCTCGTGCGCCAAGATGATCGGCTGATACTGCTTTTTGCCCCGCCCTTTGACGAGACGGCGCGCGACCCCGGCTACATCAAGGGCTATCCGCCCGGTATTCGCGAGAATGGCGGCCAATACACCCACGCTGCGCTATGGGCCGTGTGGGCCTTTGCCGAGTTGGGTCAGGGCGACCGCGCCGAGGCGTTGTTCCGGTTGCTCAACCCGATCTACTATGCCGACACACCGGAGAAGGCATGGCGCTATCAGGTGGAGCCTTACGTGGTGGCGGCCGATGTTTACAGCGTGGAGCCATACATCGGGCGCGGCGGTTGGACCTGGTACACAGGTTCGGCCGGGTGGATGTATCGTCTGGGTGTCGAAGCCATTCTGGGCCTACGGCGAGCGGGTGATACATTGTGTATCAACCCCTGCATTCCCTCAAGTTGGCAGGGCTACGAGTTGATTTATCGTTATGGCAAGACCGTTTATCGAATCTATGTGGATAACTCGGCGCGAGTCAACCAGGGCATACGGCGGGTGATATTGGATGGGAAAGCTTTGGCAGGGGAAACTATACCGTTGTTGAATGACGGCCGTTTGCATCAAGTGCGTGTGTTGATGGGTAATTCCACTTCGCATAGTCATTAGATGTTTGTTACACAACCTGCTTCCAACCTCTTGCTCTGAAAGTAAAAAGGCTATGCGAAAACTTTGTCTGTTACGAGAAGATGGCCTATAATAAAGGAAAGGTGCAACAGGAGAAAGATTAGTGGAAACAAGACGTCCTAATTGGTTACAAAAGCGTATTGGGCAACTCGTCAACTCACGCCTGATTGGATGGATCGCCAATCTCCCGCCGGTCGCCTGGGTATCGCGCACCGTCGTCCGCGTCCTGGTCAAACGAAGAGCTGGCAAGACTCCCGTCGAGGAATCGCTGATTGGCAGGGTGGTTGGGAGCGGCCTGGAGGCCACACTTGAACAAATCGTTTATGACGTAGTAGAGGCATTGGGCTATACTGGGGCTATGGTGGCTACGTACGAGCAAGGAGATTCACTCCCTGTACGCGCGCTCTATGTCAGCCCCAATCTTGCAACCCTGGAGCAGATACACAAGTGGGAAACAGAGATCTCCAAATATACTGAGCAGCCGGTAAGCATCACCGACCCAGATATCGCCAGGGTATTCGTGTACCAGGATGAGTACAAGGATAACCTCAGCGTTCGGGCTTTCAAAGCCGGTGGACCTGTCGCCAGTTCCGAGCTTTATTATCTCTTCACACCCATCGCGCCCCTCGCCTCACGGCCGCTCGTCGCCGGCATCCAGCAAGCCCTGGGCATCCAAGAGGTCATAGCTGTTCCCTTTTTCCTTGAGACACTCGTCAACGGGCAATTGGAAAGGGAGATCGTTGGCAATCTCTTTGTAGCCAAGCAAGGGCCAATTTCGCAGCAGGATAAACTCGTCTTATCCGCCTTTGGCCGGCAGGCGGCCGCTGCGATTAAGAGCGAGCGTCGCCGTCTGCACATCCAAGTGGCACAGGAAATCGTCTTTGAGATGCAATCCAGCTTGCACGACGAGGTTCAGATTCTTCAACAGATCGTGGAGGGAGTGGTGTCTGATCTCGGCTACGTGGGAGCTATGGTAGCCACTTACGAACCGGACGATTCGCTCCCGGTGCGCGCGCTCTGCATCAGCCCTGACCTTGCAACCATGGAGCAAATACACGAGTGGGAAACAGAAATCTCCAAATACACTAAGCAGCCAGTGAGCATCACCGATCCGGCTATCGCCAGGGTGTTTGTGTACCAAGATGAATGCCGGCATAATCTCAGCGTCCGGGCTTTCAGGGCCGGCGGCCCGGTCACCAGTGATGCTCTCTACGATCTCTTTACACCCATCGCACCCCCGGCCTCCAAACCGGTCGTCGGAGGCATCCAGCAAGCCCTGGGCATCCAACAAGTCATAGCCGTTCCCTTCTTTCTTCGGGCGTTCACCGGCGGCCGTGCAAAGAGAGAATGTGTCGGCAATCTCTTTGCCGCCACGCGGTCGAAAAAACTCAGCGCCGGAGAGATTGAGTTGTTGAAAGCGTTTGCCCAGCAGGCTGCCGTCGGGATTCGGAACGCCCAACTTTACCGCAAGGCGGAGGAACGGCGGCAGGTCGCGCAGGTATTTGGCAAGATGGCCTTTAGCGCAGCGGCCTTTGTTCATAAGCTTCGCAATCACATTGCCGCTTTCCAGACACATCTCCACTTGGTACAGGTAGCGCCCCCCGACCGGCGTGATGAAATACTTGCTCTGAGTGACAAGATGCTCGAACGCCTAAACGAAGCAGCCGATATCCTGAATCACCTACACGAACCGTGGCGCGAGGCGCCCGACGTCCCGACCGACATCAATGCCTGTTTGAAGCAAGCAGTTAGCAGAGTTGTGCGGGATCAAGATGAGTTTGAGGCCAGCGAAGGAATCAGAGTGTCTGTGGCGCTATCGGAAAATCTGCCACCGATAAAAACGGCGCCCGATATGCTAACCGAGGCTTTCAGAGTTTTGATAAAGAACTCGGTGGAAGCGATCCAGGAAAAGGGAAAAGGCGGTGAGTTACAAATCAAGAATCGCTTGAGCGGCAGTTCGGTCGTGGAGGTGTCGATCTCTGATAGTGGTTTGGGTATCAGGCCCAAAGACATAAGCAAGGTGTTCGAATTACAGTGGTCCACAAAGGAAGCGGGCATGGGGTTCGGTCTTTTTTGGACGAAGGAGTACATAGAGGGACTGGGAGGCAGTGTCAAAGTCGAGAGTGTTTGGCGGGAAGGAACGACTTTCCAGGTTCGTCTTCCCTCTTCTGTCAAGTAGGAGGATTACGCATGAAACTTTTTGCGCCGCCTGACGTCAAAAAGCTAAAAGCTGAGAACAATTTCGAGGGCTTGCTCAAAGCGTTGGCCTACAAGGAAGACTTGCACGTACGCTGGGATGCCGCCGAGGCGCTGGGGCAAATGGGCGAGGTGCACGCAGTGAAGGCGCTAGTCGCTGCTCTCAAAGACATTCGTTGGGCTGCCGCCAGTGCGTTGAAGGAAATTGGCGAGCCTGCCCTGGGAACTCTTATCACGGCCCTCAATGACGCAGATGCAAGCAATCGCCAGGTCACTGCCTGGGCGCTGGGTCAAATGGGCGACCCACGCACCGTGAACTCGCTCATTGTTGCCCTCCAAGACGATAGTGCAGCCGTGCGCTGGACTACCGCTGGGGCGCTTGGCAAAATCGGCGATGACCGAGCAGCGAAACCACTCATCGCCCTCCTTGCAGATCCGGACGGGAGTGTGCGCGAGGCTGCCGCTGGAGCGCTGGGGCGGATCGGCGACAAGTTGGCGGCGGAGCCGCTCCTCATTGCCCTCAAGGATAGAGACAGACGTGTGCGCGAGAGAGCGTCTGAGGCATTGGCAGAGATTGGCATACTCGCCGTCAAACCCCTCATTGGCGTCCTCAAAAGCATCAATAAAGACGCGTGCAGGTTGGCCGCCAGGGCGTTGGGCAAGATCGGCGATACGCGGGCAGTGCAACCGCTCGTCGCTATCCTCGAAAACCCAGACGCAAGCATGCGGCAATCTGCTGCTCAGGCTCTAGGGCGGATCGGTGATTTGCAAGCATTGAAACCGCTTATCGTCGCCCTTGGAGATCTAGACGAAGGTGTGCGTCAGGCCGCTGCCTGGGCGCTGGGACGGATCGGTGACAAGCAAGCTGTGAGATCGCTCATCACAGCCCTCGGAGATTCGGACGCAAGCGTGAGAGAAACCGCTGCGGAAGCACTGGGTCGGATCGGCGACACAAGCGCAACGGGGCCGCTCATTGCCATCATTGAGAATATTGACGAACATATTGATGAACGCGTGCGCAGAGCGGCTGCTGAGGCGCTGGGGCAAATCGGTGATGCAAAGGCAGTGGAAGCGCTCGCCGCCGCTCTCAAAGGGGCAGAATCAGGTTTGTGCAAGCAGGCTGCTGGGGCGCTAGGGAAAATTGGCATACCGGCCGTCGAGCCACTCGTCGCCGCTCTGAAAGACGCGAACAAGATCGTGCGTTGGGCTGCCGCTGAAGCGTTGGGGCAAATCGGCGTCCCACGAGTTGTGGCGCCGCTCGTCGCTGCTCTTGAGGATACAGACAAAGATGTACGCAAGGCTGCGGCCGAGGCTCTGGGTCAGGCTGGCGTCACATGGTCAGTGAGGCCCCTCATCGCCGCCCTCGAGGACGAGGCTGAAAGTGTGCGCTGGGCTGTAGCCAGGGCTTTGGGGCAGATCGACGATACACGGGCGGTAGAGCCACTTGTCGCTGCGTTACGTGATAGTAATTGGAGTGTGCGCGTGGCCGCTGCTAGCACATTGATCGGAATGTACGGTTCGGATAGGATCAGTACTGAACACAAGCACCTCATTTCGGCTCAACAAGACACAATCATCCAGATAATCCCCGGCGGCTATACCGATCAGTTCTGGGTTTTCACTATTTGACTGGAGTCTGGCAAATTTTCAGAATGCCCACATCTTGGGGTAGGCAACAATAAAGGCGCTAGATATGGGGGTTCGTAGTAGCGGCTTTAGCCGCTTTTGAGCCTTTTGGACGGCTGAAGCCGTCACTACGAACAAAAACGCCAGACTCCAGAAGGAGAAAAACTCACCATGAAGAAACGTACGTTTTGGACACTGCTAGTTTTTGTACTGGCTTTGATAGTTGGCTGTAGCCCAACGCAGCCCTCATCGCCGACAGACGTCCCCCAAGAACCAGCCCTGGCGGGCAAGTTGATTATCTTCCACGCCGGCAGCCTGACTGTCCCAATCAAGGAACTGACTGCCAGTTTCCAGGCCCAATACCCCGACGTGACGTTCGAGACAGAGGCTGCAGGCAGCCGGACGACCGCCCGCAAGGTCAGCGAGTTGGGCCGCGAGGCGGACCTCGTGATGTCGGCCGACTATACGGTCATTGACAACCTGCTGACCCCCGACTTTGCCGACTGGAACATCCGCTTCGCCCGCAACACGATGGTCATCGCCTACCCCGATGGGGCACAGTACGCCGGCGAGATCAACGACGAAAACTGGTACGAAATTCTCACCCGCGCTGGGGTGGTCTACGGCCATTCCGATCCGAACGCCGACCCCTGCGGCTACCGCACGCTGCTGGTCTGGCAACTGGCCGAGGTGCACTATGGCGTGGAAGGTTTGAACGCCAGCCTGGAGGAACACTGCCCACCGGAGAATGTGCGTCCCAAAGAGACGGATCTACTTGCGCTCATGCAGTCGGGGGATATGGACTATGCCTTTGAATATCGCTCGATCGCCGTGCAGCACGGGCTCAATTTCGTCGAGTTGCCGGACGAGATCAACCTGAGCCGCGTCGAACACGCCGGATTTTACGGCCAAGCAACGGTTGAGGTCAGCGGCACGGAGCCGGGGGCCACGATCACGCAGGTGGGCAAACCCATCGTCTACGGCGTCACCATCCCCAAGAACGCGCCCAGCCCAGACCTGGCGCTCGAGTTCGTAAAGTTCCTGCTGGGGTCAGAGGGGCAGGCGATCATGGAGGCGCAGGGTCAGCCGCCCATCGTGCCGCCGGTCGCAGTGAATAAAGGCGCACTGCCGGCCGAGCTGCAGACGTTGGTTGGGCAATGAGGAGGAAAGACCTCCGAGGTCTGAGAGACCTCGGAGGTCTACGGAATATGAGAGCACTATTCGCCGACAAAATGCGCGCCTCGTTCGTTATTCTCGGCTCGCTGCTGATCCTGTTCATCGCCTGGCCGCTGCTGCGGACGATCACGGCTTCTGGTCCGGCCTTGCTCTGGCAGACGCTTCTCGACGAGGAGGTGCGCGATTCGATACTCCTGACCTTTACCGCCTCTCTGGTGGCGACAGTCATTGCCTTCGTCTGTGGCGTGCCGCTGGCCTACCTGCTCGCCCGCACCGACTTTCCCGGCAAGTGGCTGGTCGAGGGCATCGTTGATCTGCCCATTGTCGTGCCGCACTCGGCGGCCGGCATCGCGCTGCTGATGGTCTTTGGACGGCGCGCGCTCCTGGGTCGGACGTTTGGTCTCTTGGGACTAAAGTTCGTCTCCGCCGCGCCGGGGATCGTCATCGCCATGCTGTTTGTCAGCCTCTCGTTTCTGGTCAGCTCCGCGCGGGAGGGGTTCGAGTCGGTTGACCCCCGGTTGGAGCGGGTCGCCCGCACGCTGGGGGCCTCGCCCTGGGGAGCTTTCTGGCGCGTCGCCTTCCCGCTGGCCTGGCGCAGTATTCTCTCCGGCATGATCCTGATGTGGGCGCGGGGCCTGAGCGAGTTCGGCGCGGTCGTCATCCTGGCCTACCACCCGATGGTCGCGCCGGTGCTGCTCTACGAGCGGTTCGAGTCCTTCGGGCTTGCATACGCCCGCCCGGTGGCGGCGTTGATCATCCTCATCTGCCTGCTGACTTTTGTCGCGCTGCGGGCTGTGGCCGGGAAAAGGAGCGCGGCATGAAAAGTGCGGGAAAAGAAACCAGGTTTTTCGGAAAAAACCTGGTTTCTCATCTGCAGGTGCGCGACCTGGGGGTCGATCTGGACGAGTTCCACCTGCGGGAGATTGACCTGGACGTGGCGCCCGGCGAGTATTTCGTCATCCTCGGCCCGACCGGCGGGGGCAAGACGGTGCTCCTGGAGACCATCGCCGGGCTGCACCGTCCCCGCCGGGGGCGCATCCTGGTTGGCGGGGAAGAGATCACGGCCATTCCCCCAGAACGACGTGGGGTCGGGTTCGTCTACCAGGATTACGCCCTGTTTCCGCACCTGAACGTGGCGCAGAACATTGGGTTCGGGCTTAAATTGCGCCGAGAGGAGCGTGCCGTCGTCGAGAGGCGGGTGGACGAGATGGGGCGGCTCTTGTCCATTGACCATCTGTTCCACCGCCGCCCCGGTACACTCAGCGGTGGTGAGCAGCAACGGACGGCGTTGGCGCGGGCGCTGGTCGTCGAACCCCGGCTACTGCTTCTGGACGAGCCGCTCAGCGCGCTCGACCCGTCCACGCGGGAGGGGTTGCAGCGAGAGTTGGCCCGCTTGCAGCGCAAGCTGGGCACCACCACGCTCCACGTGACGCACGATTTCGAGGAGGCGGTCGCTTTAGGAGACCGCGTCGCTATCCTGGACGAGGGGCGGATCGTGCAGGTGGGTTCGCCGGAGGATGTTTTCAGGAAACCGGCCTCCGAGTTCGTGGCCCGCTTCGTGGGGGTGCGGAACGTTTTCCGGGGCGACCTTTGTCCTGGAGGGGATGGCTACAAGCTGCTCGTTCTTGACGGGGCACAGATCGCCGTGGTGACGGAACTGACCGGGCGGGTGCACGCTTCCATCAGGCCGGAGGATATTTTCGTCTTTCAGGAACCGCTCCGTTCCAGCGTGCGCAACTCGTTCCGTGGCCGCATCGTCGAGATTACCGACCGGGGGATGCTCGTCTACGTCACTGTGCGCGTCCCGTCCGAATTCACCTGCGTCATCACCCGCCGCTCGCTGGAGGAGATGGCGCTACGCAAGGGACTGGAAATCAACATCGCCTTCAAGGCTTCCGCCGTCCATATCTTTTGACTGAGGTTTGATTATGGCTCACCTGGACGCTTACAATCGTCCCATCAGCTATCTGCGCATCTCTATCACTGACCGCTGCAACTTGCGCTGTGTCTACTGTATGCCGCCGCAGGGGATCGCCTGGCGGCCGCACGAGGAGATACTGCGCTACGAGGAAATCGAGACCATCGTCCGGGCGGGGGCTGAGTTGGGCATCAGCAAGATACGCCTGACCGGCGGGGAGCCGCTGGCGCGGGCCGGAGTCGTTGACCTGGTGCGCGCCCTGGCCCGCATCCCCGGCGTTGACGACCTGACGATGACGACCAACGGCATCCTGCTGGCCCGCTACGCCGAGGAATTGGCCGCCGCCGGCCTGCACCGGGTCAACGTCAGCCTGGACACGCTTGATCCGGAACGATTTCACTCCATCACGCGCCGGGGCCGGTTGGAGGACGTGCTGACCGGATTGGAGGCGGCGCACGCGGCCGGGCTGGAGCCGGTCAAGATCAACACCGTCGTCATGCGAGGGATGAATGACGATGAGGTGGTGGATTTGGCGCGGCAGACGATGGA
>DUEK01000053.1 GCA_011192155.1 Thermoflexia bacterium | reverse complement strand
GGTCGTCTTGACCGTTATTCGCTATCTGCTGCTGGTTCCGGCCTTTATCTTTACTTCCGTGTACCAGAAACGCGTCTTGCAGTTGCGGGTTGCCGACTACGAGGCGACGTTCGCCCGGCTGCGCTTTTGGGCCGGGATGGGGCTTTCGGCGATTTCTGGCCTGTTGCTGGCCGCCACTATGCCCAACTTTGACGTGGGGCTGCTGGGCTGGCTGGCGCTCGTGCCGTTGCTGATAGCGGTCACCGCCGCGCCGTCCAGGCAGCATTATGTCCTGGCGCTGCCCTTTGGCCTGATCTGGTCCATCGCCGTCCACAACTGGTATCCGAATATCTTTCCACCAGCCCTGGGGTACTTTTTGATCGTTGCCGTGGGCACGTTCTACGCCGGGATCGTCCAGTTGGGCGCATGGCTCCAGGCCCGGCTGCCGGGCGCGCTCAAGCTGCTGGCCATGCCCGTGGCCTGGGCCGCCGTCGAGTTTGTCAGGTTCATCGCCCCGGTGGCGGGGGATTGGTGGTTCGTGCTGCTGGCAAAATCCCAGTGGCGATTTCCTCCGGCGCTGCAAGTCCTGAACGTCACCGGCTTTCCCGGCCTCAGCTTTCTGGTGATGCTGGCGAACGTGGCGATTGCATTCTTGTTGTTAAGAAACCAGGTTTTTCGTGTAAGCGGAGCGACAAAACCTGGTTTCTGGGCAAGCGTCGTCGCGCTGGTCATCGTCGCCGCTATCGTCGGTTGGGGCGCGGTGAGCATCCCCCAGCCCCCGGCGGACACCTTTACCATCGCCGCCCTGACCGATATGGTCAACCAGGATCCGGACATTCTGTCCACCAGCGAGTTTACCGCTGAGGATTTTGGCACCGCCGCCAATCTCCCGGAGACATCCCAGTCGATCTTTGCCGTGGATGCCGCGCTGACCCGCTCAGTCGCTAACCAGCAACCCGCCTTTATCGTCTGGCCGGAGAACGAGTTCAGCGACGCCGACGACGCGCAATTCATAGACCAACTCGAGGGACTGGCGCGGGAGATGGACGCCTACATCGTGGCCGATGTGGTCTGGCAGGCGTCCACCGGCATGCACGATACCGCGTTGATGGTTGGGCCAGAGGGGAACGAGGTCGGCCGCCGGGCCAAGATCAACACCACCGCTGGGGAAGAGAATGTCGGCTTTGTTCCAGGGCCGAGGGAATATCCGGTCTTTGACACTCCTTATGGTCAAGTCGGGATTGGGGTCTGCTGGGACCGGCACAGGCTGTTCATCACCCGCGAACTGGCCCGCAGCGGCCCGCAGCAGGGCAGCGGGGCGCAGATCGTGCTCATGCCGGCGGACGACGATTTCGAGGGGAACGCTTGGTTCCCGCGCTTTCACGCCTCAGATGCGGTGTTTCGGGCGGCCGAGAACCGGGTCGCGTTCGCCGTCGGCGCGACGAGCGGGCTATCGGTGATCGTTGATCCCTACGGGCGCATCGTGGCCGAAGGCGGCGTCAACGAGCGCGGCGTCATCAGCGGCGAGGTCTTTACCACACCCGGCCGGACGCTCTACACCCGCTGGGGCGACTGGTTCGGTTGGGCAATGGTCATTACTCTGCTGGGGATGATTGGCTGGGCAGCTTTGAGAAAAAGTAGCAACCTATGACAAATCGCTCTCTTGTGTTTCACGAGTATTGAGATATACTTGAGATATGAACACAACAGATTTCCCATATCGGATGGACAAAACCGCTTTTTCGGTTTCCGCTCTTTCCGACGAAATAGACCAAGACGAGAAAGAATACTGGCTCTCCAAGACGCCCCAGGAACGCTTGCAAGCGCTAGAGCTGACGAGGCAGATCGTCTATGGCTACGATCCATCTTCCACCAGACTTCAAAGAGTTCTTACAATTACTGAACTCGCATAAGGTCGAATACTTGCTCATCGGCGGCCATGCGGTCGGATACCACGGCTATCCACGAGCGACCGCTGATATGGACGTATGGATTGCGGTGCATCCACAAAATGCAGAAAAGATAACGGCGGTTCTAGAGGAGTTTGGGTTCAATGTCCCAGGGCTATCGAAAGATCTCTTTCTGAAGAAAAATCAAGTCATCCGTATGGGCGTCCCGCCGGTAAAGATTGAGGTTCTGACCTCGGCTTCCGGGGTAGATTTTGAGGAATGTTATACAGAGCGAACGCTTGACATACTTGATGGCGTTGAAGTAAACATCATCAGCCTGAAATGCCTGAAAGCTAACAAAAAAGCCAGTGGCAGATACAAAGACCTGAACGATCTGGAACACTTGCCATAAAGAGACATCAGTCAACAGCCTCCCCCCATCACACCTAGCAATTCCTCGTGGATCAACCCATTCGTCGCCAGGCAGCCGGGCGAATCCACGCGGTACGGCTCGCCCGTCAACGTGGTGCATCGTCCGCCCGCCTCGGCAACGAGGAGCATCCCGGCGGCGGAATCCCAGGGTTTTAGGGCCAAATGGAAGTAAGCATCCAGCCAGCCCGCGGCCACGTAGGCCAGCCCTAACGCCGCCGACCCCAAAGCTCGCACCGTGCCGCACCGGGGGGCCAACTCCCGCAGCCAGGCCAACGCTCGTCTGCGCGTCTCGTCGCTGCGCCCCCACTCCAGGCCTACCAACGTGTGACCAAAATCCTCCACGCGGCTGACGCTGATTGGCGTGCCATCAGAATGGCCGTTTCTAGGAATTATTGGTGCATCATTGAGTGTAGCTCCCTTACCTCGCTCGGCCACGAACGTCTGACCCTGCAGCGGATCGTGAACGATGCCAATGAGCGGTTCGCCCCCCTCCAGCACGCCGATGGAAACGGCGAAAACGGGGATGCGGTGCGCATAATTGGTCGTCCCGTCCAGCGGGTCCACAACCCAGGTATAGCCGTTGCCAATATCACTGCCGCCGGCTTCCTCGGAGAGGGTGGCGTGATCGGGGAAGCGTTCGCGGATCATGTTCAGTATGACAGTTTCCGCTGCAGTATCCGCATCGGTGACAATGTCGCGGTAGCCCTTGCTGGTGACGTCGCGCTTGGCCGGGTAGCGCTCAATTATCACTTGACCGGCCTGCCGCGCTGCTTCAATGGCAATTTGTAGCATCTACTCAAGCCCCAATGCTTTGGCCAGTTGACGGTGTGTGGCAAGCGGCAGCGGTTTGAGCTTGCCTGGCCCCCGCAGCCATGCTTTTACTTTCTTGCCGCGAAAGGATGGTACGGGCAAGTCGTCAACCTCCAGCATGACGTCGGGGTTGACGAAGAGGATAACGGCCCGCACGGGTATCTTGAGATCGGGCAGTTGTTTGGTTAGCCAACGTTCTAACTTGTGCGTCTGGCGCTCGGCCTCAATATCAGGAGCGCCCACCGCTTCCTGGCCCGCGAACTGGCGGAAGAACTTGCTCCGCTGTTTGTGCTTCCATTTGCCATTTTTGTAGGTCACCTCCCCTCCCTGTGCCTTGACCACAAAGACGGTACAGCCGCCAGGCCCTACCAGGACGTGCGGGGCGGGGAGGATGTATTGCAGGAGCGCATAGTCGTCGCCCAGCCCCTTGAGCGCCTTGACCAGCGTTTCGTGCTGGGCCAGGGGGCCGGCGTAACGGTCGGCAAAAAAGCCTCCTACTACTGATAGGATAAAGCCCAAAGTCACGCTGGCCAGCATTGGCGCAAACCACTTGGGTTTTACGTATGAGAGGATTAGGCCCGCCAGCAATGCCACCAGCCCTGCCAGTGGGACGTACCGACCGATAAAGCTAAACACACGGATACGTCGTTCGTTGCGGATGATGCGCATTTTCACTCCTCGTAGCGGCCCACTACCAGGCAGGCGTTTTGCCCGCCCAGGCCGAAAGAATTTTTGAGCGCAACCCGTACATCGGCCTGACGCGCTCCCTCCGGCACGTAATCCAGGTCACACTCTGAGTCGGGGTTTTCCAGGTTGAGCGTCTGGTGGATCATGCCCCGCTCGACCGTCAACACGCACACGGCGGCCTCAATCGCCCCAGCGCCCCCCATCGCGTGGCCGATCATGGACTTTGTTGAATTGATGGGGATTTTGTAAGCATACTCGCCGAACGTGCGCTTGATCGCCCGTGTCTCGATCGGGTCGCTGATCAGCGTGCTGCTGCCGTGAGCGTTGATGTAACCCACGTCGGCCGGCGCTACGTTGGCATCTTCCAGGGCCCACTCCATGGCCCGGCTGGCGCCTCTCCCCTCTGGGTCTGGCTGCGCCACGTGGAAAGCGTCGGACGAGGAGGCGTGGCCCAGTACCTCGGCGTGGATGCGCGCTCCCCGCGCCTGGGCGTGCTCTAACGATTCCAGGAGGAGTATCGCGCAGCCCTCGCTAAAGACAAAGCCGTCGCGGTCGGCGTCGAAAGGGCGACTGGCCTGCTCCGGCTCGTTGTTGCGGGTAGAGAGTGCCCGCATGGCGGCAAAGCCAACGATGGGGGAAAAGTGGATCAGCGCCTCCACGCCTCCGCACATCATCACATCGGCCGCGCCCCGTCGGATAAATTCGGATGCCTCCCCGATGGCCTGCGTGCCTGTGGCGCAGGCGGCGACTACGGTGCTAATCGGCCCTTTGGCGCCGGCCCAGTAGCTCACGTGGTGGGACGGCATGTTTACCAGCGTCGAGGCGAGAATGAATGGATTGACTCGACTAATTCCTTTGGTGTGGAACGTGTCTATGCCGGCAATCGCGCGCTCTAGGCCTCCAACGCCGCTCCCGATCAGCACACCGACCCGTTCCTCGTCGGCCAGCGGCAAGGCCAGCCCTGCGTCTGCCAGCGCACCTTGAGCCGTCGCCACGGCCACCTGCGAGCAACGCGCCATGCGCCGCGCTTCTTTAAAGTTGATGTATTGTTTAGGGTCAAAGCCCTTCAGTTCACCCGCGATGCGCACCGGCAACCCGGATGCGTCAAACTGGGTGATGGGGCCGATGCCTGAGCGGCCAGCCAGCAGCCCCTCCCACGTCTCTTCCAACGTCAGCGCCAGGGGGGTCATTGCCCCTATGCCAGTGACGACGACACGTCTGCGTTTGCTCATTTATGCTCCTTTGCCAATCCTGTGCGAATTGCTTCCACAACTCCTCCCTGTACCGCTTTACGCGCCTGCCCGATGGCGCTTCTGATGGCGCGTCCGTTGGAGCGCCCGTGGCCGATGATGACCACACCGTTGACGCCCAACAGCGGCCCCCCGCCCACCTCGAACGGGTCCACCTGGCGCGCCACGCGACCAAAGGCCGGCTTGGCCAAAAGCCCGCCCACCGCCGTCAGTGGACTGGCCTTGATCTCGTCTCGGATAAAGCCGGTCAACATCTTGGCCGTACCCTCAATCGTCTTGATAAAGACGTTGCCGGTAAAGCCATCGCTGACGACGACGTCGGCGTGGCCGGTTACGGCCTCTTTAGGCTCGATGTTGCCGATAAAGTTCAGGTCGGAATCGGCCAGCAGATCGTAGGTTTCCTTCACCAATGTGTTTCCCTTGCCCGGTTCCTCGCCGTTGGAGAGGAGCGCCACGCGAGGCTTGGCGCAATCCAGTACCGCCCGCGCATAGATGCTGCCCATCAGCGCAAATTGGAGCAGATACTCGGGCCGGCAGTCGGCGTTGGCGCCGATATCCAGCGCGACGACGCGGCCGGCCGGCATAGGCAGGATCGCGACCAACACCGGACGTTTCACCCCCCGGATACGACGCAGGGTGTGCAGCGTGGCCACCGCCAGCACGCCGCCCGTGTTGCCGGCGGTCACATACCCGTCGGCCTCGCCGGCGCGCACCAGGCCCATTCCCACGTGCATAGAGGAGTTCTTTTTCTCCCGCGCGGCCCAGGCTGGCTTGTCGTCCATCTCGATGACTTCAGAGGCGTGGACAATCTCTAGCTTTAGGCTGGCGGTGTCGTAGCGGGCCAACTCCTGCCGGATGTCGCTTTCGCGCCCGACGAGAATGATTTCGTCGCCCCATTCCCGCGCCGCCAGCACCGCCCCTTCGATGTCGGGAGCGGGATAATTATCGGAACCCATTGCGTCAAGCACAATTCTCATTGTTTTACCCTCTTTCGCTTAGAAATTGGTGTTGATACGAGCGTCCATTATACTCTTTAGGCTTCTAATAGACAAACGCAGACCGGATTCAAAATTGGACCAGTATTCCGCAGGGGAAAGCGGCCGGCACCGCTTGGAGGCGCGAGCCGGTTTGGTCTTGCGGCGAACTTTATTTTTTGGCCGCCTTGCGAATCAGTTCAATCAGCCGGTTGACCGCGTCGTGCCGGTTGCGCTCCTGCGAACGGAACTGGCGGGCCTCAAAGGATGGCCCCCACCAGCAATTCCCGTTTTGTAGCCGCGATTTCGTCGGATTATGGCAACCGAAGGTTGCACGCAATCCGCTATCGCGTGTATCTTCCCGCGTAAAGCACCCTGCGCGATTGCGAAATCGCGGCTACGACCTGACTTTTCACCCATAACGGGAATTGCTGGTCCCCCACTAATTTCGCTCTTCCGAATTGCTTGACAACTAGAACACTTGTTCGTATAATAGCAGTAGGAGGTTGTGATGGATACACTGGCGAAATTTAAGCTGCTGGGGCCGCCGACCTGCTTTGAGCCAGCCGAGGAGGTGGGAGCGCGACAACCGCCTGCCCGGCAGGATGACGACCTCGCGGGCGCTATCCACAACGCCGTGATGCCCGGCGGGAAGCGCATCACGCTGCTCAAGACTATGCTCACATCCGCCTGCGAACGGGATTGCGCCTACTGCCCTTTTCGCCAGGGGCGCGATTTCCGCCGCGCTACTTTTTCCCCCGATGAACTGGCGCGTCTCTTTGTGCAACTGCATCGCAAGGGCAACGCCGAGGGCCTCTTTCTCAGCTCCGGTCTGGCCGGGGGCGGGCCGCGTATCCAGGATCGTCTCATCGCGACGGCACAGATTTTGCGCCAGCGCTACGAATTTCAGGGCTACATTCACCTCAAGATCATGCCGGGCGCGGAGCGGGAGCAAGTACTGGCGGCGATGCGTTTGGCTGACCGGGTCTCGGTTAACCTGGAAGCGCCCAACGCCGAACGGTTGGCTCGCCTGGCTCCGCACAAAGCCTTTGCTGAAGAATTGCTGAAACGACTATGCTGGATTGAAGAGATTCGGCGAGAGATGCCCGGCCGCTGGCCCAGTTCTACCACCCAGTTCGTCGTCGGCGCGGTTGATGAGAGCGATGTGGAGCTTTTGACCACGACTGAATACTTGCACCGGCAAGCTGGTATTGCACGCGCTTACTTTAGCAGCTTTTCGCCAGTGACTGATACTCCACTGGAGAATCAACCCCCCTCGTCACCCCTGCGCGAACACCGTCTCTATCAGTCCTCTTTTCTTCTGCGCGACTATGATTTTACCGTCGAGGAACTCCCTTTCGATCCTGGCGGTAACCTGCCCCTGGAAAGCGATCCCAAGCTAGCCTGGGCGCGGCGACATCTGGCTTACGCTCCCGTCGAGGTGAACACCGCCGCTCGGCGCGACCTGCTGCGCGTGCCCGGTATCGGCCCCAAGAGCGTCGAGCGCATCCTGCGCGAGCGACGGCGCGGCCGGCTGCGCGTTCTAACCGACCTGCGCAAATTGAGGATCGTGACTAAGCGGGCGGCTCCCTTCATTCTGCTGGACGGTCGTCGCCCGGCCCACCAGCTATCCCTGTGGCCTGTTTGATGTACAATCTCAGGGGGCAAATTGTCAATTTGCTCTACCTGTGTTACAATGCCGCCCGGCAGAGCGACCTCGGTTGCTCTGCTAGATTTTTGTCCAGAGGCGTGTCATGCAAATCGGCATCATTGGATTGCCCAACAGCACCAAGACTACTATATTCAACGCCCTGACCCACAGTCAGGTTGAAACTGCTGCCTACAGCACGGGGCAGATCGAAACGCACGTTGCTATAGTCACGGTACCCGACCCTCGGGTGGACCGGTTGAGCGTGTTGTTTCGACCGCGCAAGACCACCTACGCACGCATCCAGTACAACGACATCGCCGGGCTGCGGGTCGGCATCGGGCGGGATGGCGGGCTGAGCGGCCCGCTGCTCAACGCGGTAGCCCAGAATGACGCCTTGCTTCACGTGGTGCGCGCCTTTGAGGACGAGCACGTGCCCCATCCCAACGGTCCGGTCGCCCCGGCCAGCGACCTGGCGGCACTGGATTTCGAACTTCTCTTCTCCGATCTGTTAATCGTTGAGCGGCGGATGGAGCGGCTGGAGCACGATCTCTCCCGGAAAGGAGCCTACGCCGAACGCCAGACCGACCAACGAGAGCTTGACTTGTTAGCGCGGATCAAAGAGACTTTGGAACAAGAAACCCCGCTCCGCGACCTGCCCTTGGCGCCGGACGAGGAAAAGCAACTACGCGGCTACCAGTTTCTTACCGCCAAGCCCATGCTGATCCTGCTCAACGTGGGAGACGAGGGGAGCGATGATCCGGATACTTACCTGAGCTATCCTCATTGCCACTCGGCAACCGCTTGCCTGCACGGTTCGTTGGAGATGGAGATTGCGGCCCTGAACCCGGAGGAAGCGGATCTCTTCCTGGCCGAGTATGGCATCAAGGAGCCAGGGCTGAACCGGATGATCAGTTTGAGCTACGGACTGCTCGGCTTGCAATCGTTCTTCACCGTCGGTGAGGACGAGGTGCGCGCCTGGACAATTCCGCAGGGGGCCAGCGCGGTGGAGGCCGCTGGAGCGATCCACTCCGACCTGGCGCGGGGGTTCATCCGCGCCGAGACGGTGAGCTACGCTGACCTGATCGCCGCCGGGTCTATGGTCGAGGCCCGCAAACGGGGCCAGGTTCGCCTGGAGGGACGCGATTACGTGGTGCAAGATGGTGACATCCTCAACATCCGCTTCAACGTCTGAGAGTGTTCAGATGGATTTGGATTCTGTTCGCAGTGTTCGTGAGCACAATTATCGCCGCACTCCTGAGCGGCGGCTGCGCACCGTCGAGGACGCGCGCGCCTTTGTCGAGGAAGTGGGGTTTTGCCATTTTTGGCCGATCAAGGGAATCGAGATGCCCAACTTGTTCCACGCCATCGCCGGGCGGGTGCGGCCCGTGCCGATGGAGCACGACGGCCCCGACATCACCAAGTGCTGGAGCTGGAAAGATCAGGCGCTCGATAAGCAATGGTGGTACTATGCAAAGCTTTTTCGTAGGCGGGCCACGCTGGTCTCGCTTGATCTGCTGCCGGCTGTGTATGCTTGTACTGAAAATTACGGGAATTTGCTGGATTACTTGGAAGAGTATCGCGCCGGGACGATGACAGCTGAGGCCAAGTGGATTTACGAGGCCCTGCTCGACCACGGCCCCCTGGACACCATTCAACTGCGCCGTAAGGCCCGTTTGAGTGCGAGGAGCGCCAAGTCGCGCTTTGACAGAGCGTTGGTGGAGTTGCAGGTAGGTTTGAAGGTGGTGCCGGTCGGTGTAGCCCGCACCGGCGCGTGGAATTACGCTTTCTACTATGAGTTGTTTCAACGTTGGTTCCCCGAGATTTCCGAGCAGGCACGGGGCATAAAGCGCAGCGAGGCCCGTCGCATTTTGGCGCTGCAATACCTCGACAATGTAGTTGCGGTGGATCGAAGGATAATCAAGAAGGTGTTCCACGTTCTAAAGTGGACGCCGCAGGATATGGATCGCACAATCGCGACGCTTTTGCAGGAAGGCGCGATTGAGCAAGTGCAGGTTGAAGGACTGGAGCGTCCGCAACTCCTTTCAACTCGTGCACTGGGTCGCAGCCTGTACACGCGTGACCACTGACACTGGGCGCCCTTGTCTCCCCCTTTTCTAACCGCAGAGGGCACTGAGATCGCAGAGACGATCAAAAATAGTTCCTCGAACTGGAAAAGCGGCTTGTCCAGGGACCAAAAAGAAAGAACTCGACAGGCTCTGCGTGCTCTGTGATAAAAATAAAACGGACGGGCATTGTTCAGCAATAATGTCTCTCAATGAATTCTCAGGGACAGCAATTCCCGTTTTGTAGCCGCGATTTCGTCGGATTATGGCAACCGGAGGTTGCACGCAATCCGCTATCGCGTGTATTTTTCCGCGTAAAGCGCCCTGCGCGATTGCGAAATCGCGCTACGACCTGACTTTTCCCCCATAACGGGAATTGCTGTCTCAGGGACGACCCGACCGGGTCGTTCCTGTGTTATGGCTGCGGTTGCTGCTTTTTCTTCTTGTGTGCCAGAACAAATGTGCTATAATAAATGTGCTTTTGTCTCCGTAAATCAGAGTCATCGCCGATGAGAGGTACCCTCACCATGTATTCCGAAAAAATCCTCATCCGTGGAGCCAAGGAACACAATCTGAAGAACATTGATGTGATACTGCCGCGCTTCAAGCTGGTGGTGATCACGGGCGTCTCGGGCAGCGGCAAGTCGTCGCTGGCGTTCGACACGCTCTACGCCGAGGGGCAGCGGCGCTACGTCGAGTCGCTCTCCTCCTACGCGCGACAGTTCATTGGCCAGATGGAAAAGCCCAAGGTGGACTTTATCGGCGGTCTCAGCCCGGCGATTGCCATTGAGCAGAAGGCGGTGAGCAGGAACCCGCGCTCGACGGTGGCGACGGTGACAGAGATCTATGATTACCTGCGCGTGCTCTTTGCCCGCGTCGGCGCGCCTCATTGCCCAGAGTGCGGGCGCGAGGTGCGGGCACAATCGGCGCAGGAGATCGTGGAGCAAGTGGCGGCGCTGCCGGCTGGCGAGCGCTTCCAGGTGTTGGCTCTGCTGGCCCGCAACCGCAAGGGCACGTTCAAAGACACCTTCGCCCAGGCCCGCGCCGATGGCTTCTCTCGCGCGCGGGTGGACGGCGAGGTGCGGGACTTGGGCGAGGCGATCAAGCTCGACAAGAACAAAAAGCACGACGTTGCGCTGGTGGTGGACCGGCTGGTCGCCCCTGAGAACGGGGGCGGCCAGGAGCGCGACGCGTTCATCACACGCCTCACCGACTCGGTCGAGACCGCCCTGCGCGCCAGTGAGGGTCTGATCATTATTGATAGAGGCGACGGCGGCGATTGGCTGCTCTCGGAAAAGAACGCCTGCCCAGATTGTGGTATCAGCTTTCCCGAACTGACGCCCTCCATGTTCAGCTTTAACTCACCGATGGGCATGTGTCCGGAGTGTAACGGTTTGGGAACCAAGATCGAGTTTGACCCCGACCGGTTTGTTGACCCAGACAAGAGCCTGCACGAGGGTGGCGTGCGCACCTTTGGTGAACTAGACAAGAAAAAATCGAGCGGGACGTACAAAATTTTGCGACAAATCGTGGAAAAGTTCAACGATGACATGGACATACCCTGGCGCGCGCTCTCGGAGGAATGTCGGCAGGCTATCTTGTACGGCGGTGTCACGGTGAACTGGCAATCGGAGAGCGACCGGGGCGAGTGGCAGGGTGAATGGGAGTTCGAAGGCACCATCAATGCCACCCGCCGCCGCTACCGCCGGACCAAGTCCGACGGTATGCGTCGTTGGTATAGAAACTTTATGAGTCAGCAGCCTTGCTCTACCTGCCACGGTCAGCGATTGCGCCCAGAGAGCGCGGCGGTCACTGTGGGCAAGCGGACGATCAACGAGGTGACGGCCATGTCCATCGGCGAGGCCCTGCGGTGGGTCGAGAAGTTGTGGTCGCAGATGACGCCGGAGCAAACAGAGATTGCCGAGGAGGTGTTGAAAGAGATACATGAGCGGATCCAGTTCTTGTTGAACGTGGGCCTGCACTATTTGACGCTCAACCGTTCTGCGCCAACGTTATCCGGCGGCGAGGGGCAGCGCATCCGGCTGGCTAGTCAGATCGGGTGCGGGTTGGTGGGCGTGCTCTACGTGTTGGACGAGCCGAGCATTGGCCTGCACCAGCGGGATAATCGCCGCTTGCTGGATACTCTGGAACATCTGCGCGATATGGGCAACACGGTCGTCGTGGTCGAACACGACGAGGAGACAATCCGTACCGCCGATTGGGTCTTGGACCTGGGGCCGGGCGCGGGCGTCAATGGAGGTTACGTGGTGGCTGCCGGCCCGTTGCAGGAGATCGAACAGGAAGCGAACTCGCTGACCGGGCGTTACTTGCGCGGGGATCTGGAGGTCACGTCGCCCAATGGCCAGCGTAGGCCGGTCAATGGGAAATGGCTCACTATCGTTGGCGCGCGGCAGAACAACCTCAAGGACCTGAGCGTGCGTTTCCCACTGGGGCTGTTCACGTGCGTCACAGGAGTCTCGGGCAGCGGCAAGTCGTCGCTGGTGGCGCAGACGTTCCATCCGGCGCTGGCCGCAATGCTGCATCGGGCGGAGCAAAAGCCGGGCGATCACGACTGCGTCGAGGGGCTGGAATACGTGGATAAGGTCATCAACATCACGCAAGACCCCATTGGGCGCACGCCCCGTTCCAACCCGGCCACCTATGCTAATGTCCTGACGCCCATCCGCGAATTGCTCGCCAAGACGCCAGAGGCCAAGGTGCGCGGGTACGAGAAAGGGCGCTTTAGCTTTAACGTCAAGGGCGGGCGCTGCGAGGCGTGCAAGGGGCACGGCAAGAAGAGAGTCGAGATGCACTTTTTGCCCGACGTGTGGGTGACGTGCAACGTTTGCAAAGGCACGCGCTTTAACCGAGAGACGCTGCAGATTCGGTACAAGGGCAAGACTATCACCGACGTGCTGGATATGGACGTGGAGGAGGCGCTCGATTTTTTTGGTAACGCGCCCAAGATCAAGCGTATTCTACAGACGTTGGTTGACGTGGGGCTGGGTTACGTCAAACTGGGTCAGAGTGCGACCACGCTCTCTGGCGGCGAGGCGCAGCGGGTCAAGCTGGCCAAGGAGTTGGCCCGCGTCTCTACCGGCGACACGGTCTACATCCTCGATGAGCCAACCACGGGACTACACTTTGCCGATATCCAAAAGTTGCTGGACGTGCTCCACCGGCTGACCGACGCCGGCAATACGGTGATCGTCATCGAGCACAACCTGGACGTGATCAAGACGGCGGACTGGATCGTGGACCTGGGGCCGGAGGGCGGCGACGAGGGCGGGTACATCGTGGCCCAGGGCGCGCCGGAGGAGGTGGCTCAGGTGGAGGGGAGTTACACAGGGCAGTTTTTGAAAAACGTACTTTGCAGATCAGAAAGGAAGAATAAATGAACACGGTTGAATTACTTCAATATTCGGTAGGCAATGCCTTGGGTATCCTGGGCCAGGTCACTGCCGACCTGACCCAGGAGCAAGCCGACTGGACGCCGCCCGGCATTGCCAACCCCATCGGCGGTCTCTATTGGCATACCCTCGCCAGCGTGGATATGGCCGTACACGGGTGGGGCCTGGGGCAAGCACCTCTTTTTCAGAGAGAGGGATGGCAGGAAAAGGTGGTGGTCAGTTCGGCGGGGGAGCAGCGAAAAGATCACCCACCGGAGATACGGGAAACCCGCGTTGATCTGGCGGCGCTGCGCGAGTATGAGAAGCTTGTCATCAAAGCCGCTCATGGCTGGCTGGCGTCTCTCTCGCCGGAGGATCTGGAGCGCCAGGTCAAGACTCCCATCGGCGAACTCAGTCTGGCCCAAATGGTGGAAACCTTTGTCATCTGGCACATCAATGCTCACTGTGGCGAGATCTCGGCGCTGAAGGGGTGCCAGGGGGCCACGGGGTATCCTTTTTAGTGAACAGGAGGAAATCTGATGGACAAGATTATTGCGTACTGTGGATTGATCTGCACTGACTGCGATGCCTACATCGCCACGCAGACGAACGATCTTGCTGCGTTGGAGCAGATGGCGGCGCGGGCGCGGGAAGAGTTCGGTATGCCGGACGCTACCGCCGAGTCGGCCAGGTGCGACGGCTGTCTGGGAGATAGCGGGCGAAAGATTGGTTACTGCGCCGAGTGCAAGATTCGTGCCTGCGGTGTGGAGCGGGGCGTGGTCAACTGCGCGTACTGTGATGACTATGTCCACGCGGACGCGGTGTGCGACAAGCTGATGGGCTTTTTCGAGCACGCATCAAAGGCGCAAGCAGTGTTGGAAGAGATTAGACAATCGCTTTGAGGAGGAAATTTGATGGACAAGATCATTGCGTACTGTGGATTGGTTTGCACAGACTGCCCGGCCCACGTCGCTACGCAGTCTGATGACAATGCCGCACGGGAGCGCGTGGCCGCTCAATGGCGCGAGGAGTTTGATGCTCCCAACATCACTGCCGAGATGATCAACTGCAATGGCTGTCTGAGCGAAACAGGCCCCAAATTCAGTCACTGCGCCGAGTGCGAGATTCGCGCCTGCAGCGTGGAGCGGGGTGTGGTCAACTGCGCTCACTGCACTGAGTATGCCTGCGAGAAGCTAGAAGGTTTCTTTGGCTTTGCGCCGGACGCGCGGGTGGTGCTGGATGGGGTCAGGCAAAACTTGATCTAGAAAGAAGACTTTGAGGGCCTCGGAAGAGCTGTATGATCAAAGAGATACGGGCCAAAGTACTGCTCTCTCACGTCAAGCAGCCCGATACCTGGTTCGGGATCAAGTACAATATGAACCTGTACCGGGGTTGCCAGCATCAGTGCATCTACTGCGACTCGCGTAGTGAGTGCTACCAAATCGAGAATTTCGCGGACATACTGATCAAGGTGAACGCGATCGAGTTGCTGCGCCAGGAATTGGCCCGCAAGCGCGTCAAAGACACCATCGGCACCGGCTCAATGAACGATCCCTATATGCCGCTGGAAAAAGAGCTGAACTTGACCGGGCGGGCGCTGCAGGTCATTGCTCAATTTGGGTTTCCTGTTCACATCGTTACCAAGAGCGACCTGGTGCTCCGCGACCTGGGTACGCTGCGCCAGATCAACCGGCGGTATGCGGCCGTCAGCTTTACCATCACGACCGCCGACGACGAACTGGGCAAAAAGCTAGAGCCAGGCGCGCCGCCGCCGTCCAAGCGGTTTGAGGCGCTGCGGGTACTGACAGAGCACGGGATCCACACCGGTGTAACGATGATGCCCATCCTGCCCTTCATCGAGGACGACGAGGAGAACATCACCCGGATCGTAGAAAAGGCCCACGAGCACGGAGCGGCGTACATCATTCCCTGGTTTGGCATGAGCCTGCGAGACAGGCAGCGGGCCTATTACTACGAGCAGTTGGAGCGGTTGTTTCCAGGGGTGAGGCAAAAGTACGAGAGAGCGTTCGGGGATCAATATCACTGCGTGACGAACAACGCTGGGCGATTGGCCGAATTGTTTGATAGCCTGTGCAGCCGGTACGGAATCGCGACCAGAGTGGAGCCATACGCGCCAGAGTCCGGCGCACAGTTGAGCATGTTTTGAGGCCTCGTATACGCTAGAGTGAATTTAGAAGAGAACGAATCAGAACACTCGGCGGCAAAAATTTGTTCTTTTCCCAATTCGTTGTGATGTGAAGATGCTCGCCGTGCCGAAAAACGAGAAGGTGGTATAATTTGCCTCCGGTACGATAGACCCGGTTCTGGAGAACCCATTGACCAAACGAGAATTTCGCCTGGAAGACGAACATCATTACAACCGCTCCGGTCCGCTGCGCTGGATCATTTCTCACCTGGCGCGTTACTGGGCCTTTCCGCTGGTTGTGATTTTGGCCGCCATCCTGAACAACTGGGCCTATAGCTATCGCCAGATTCTGATCGGTCGCGGATTCGACACGATCACCATCTCTGGCTGGGAGACGACCGCACTACTGGCCCTGGCGCTGGGCGTGATGGGAGCGGCCGTCGCGCAGGGAGTGAGCGGCCTGATCCGCAACTTTGCCACAGAGTTCGTGGCCCAGCGCATTGAGCGGGACGCCCGCGACGAGTTGTACGTCAGACTGCTAGGCAAGAGCCAGACCTTTCACGGACGGCAGCGCATCGGCGACATTATGGCGCGCGCCACCAACGACGTGCGCTCGCTCAACCTGATGTTCAGCCCCGGCATGATGTTGATTATTGACTCGCTGATGGCCATTATCGTCCCCATCGTTATGATTGGTCAGCTCGAGTTGAAGCTACTGCTCGTTCCACTCATCTTTGTGGCCTTGTGGGCCATCACGGTCTATGATTACAATCGCCGGCTCAAACCGGTCAGTGTGGCCCAACGAGAGCAGTTTGGGGCGATGAACGCCGGGTTGCAGGAGGCGATCGCCGGGATTGAGGTGGTCAAGGCGAACGCTCAGGAGAGGCGCGCGTGGGAAAAGTTCGCCCGCGATGCTCGCTTGTTCCGCGACTATTTCGTGGAGCAGGGCGAGATACAGGCCCGCTATCTGCCGATGTTGATGTTTCTGTTCTGCTGGGCCGGTGGATTCTTGCACGCGCTCTTGCTCTGGCGCGCGGACACCGTCAGCCTGGGGCAGGTGGTCGCTTTTATGGGATTGATGGGCACGTTGCGCTTTCCCACCTTTATCTCTATTTTTTCCTTCAACCTGGTGCAGTTGGGCATCGCTGGCGCCGAACGGATTCTGGAACTGATTAACACAGAGACAGAGTTGGACGAGAACGAGACCGGCGTCGCCAGGCCGATCCGGGGGGAAGTGGTGTTTGAGAACGTCAGTTTTGGCTACAGCGACGACAGAAACCAGGTTTTTGTCGCTCCGCTTACAGAAAAACCTGGTTTCTCTGGCCACAGTGGTAAGCTGGCGCTAAAGAACGTTAGCTTTGCCGCCCGGCCAGGGGAGACGATCGCCATCGTCGGGCAGACCGGTTCCGGCAAGACCACGCTGACGCACTTGATCAACCGCATCTTTGACGTTGGCAGCGGGCGGGTGCTGGTGGACGGCGTGGACGTGCGCGATTGGAGTATGGAGTCGCTGCGCTCGCAGATTTCGACCATTGAGCAGGACGTATTTCTCTTCTCCCGCACGCTGGCCGAAAACGTCGCCTTTGGCTGCGCCGGCGCTGACCAGGAGGCAATCGAGCGGGCGGCCCACGAGGCGCAAGCCCACGAGTTCATCACCGGCTTTAACGACGGTTATGAGACCGAGGTGGGCGAGCGCGGCGTGACGCTCTCCGGCGGGCAGCGGCAGCGCATCGCCATCGCCCGCGCCTTTCTCACCGATCCGCGCATCCTGATCCTGGACGACTCTACCAGTGCCATAGATAGCGCCACCGAAGATCAGATCCAGCGTGCCATGCGGCGTATCAGCAGCGAGCGCACCACTTTCATCATCACCCATCGCCTCAGCCAAATCCGCTGGGCCGACCGCATCCTGGTTCTGCGCCAGGGGGAGTTGGTGGATCAGGGGGCGCACGACGAGTTGATGGAGCGAAGCGAGGATTACCGGCGGATTTTCGCCAGATACGATTAGGGGAGACTAGATAGTGGGCTTTATCCTAGACGGTCTCGACACTGAGGCCTACGACCGCAACTATAGCGACCGCGAGTTGGTAATCCGCATCGTCGGCTACTTCCGGCCCCACGCTCGGCAGATGGTGTTGGTAGCTTTGATGCTCGTGCTGAACTCGGCGGCCGGGACCGGCGGGCCAATCCTCATTTCCAAAGCCATTGACATGGTGGCCGCCAATCCAGCGTTCAACATTATGCTGCTCATGGCGGGAGGCGTGCTGCTGATGGGCGCGGCGGCCTGGGTCTTTAACTATGTCCGGCAGACGTACTCTGCCCGCGTGATCGGTGACGTGGTGCTCAAGTTGCGGGAGGACGTCTTTGAAGCTACCGTCGGGCACGATCTCTCTTTCTACGATGAGCATCCCTCTGGCAAGATCGTCAGCCGCATCACTTCCGATACGCAGGACTTTTGCACGGTCGTCACGCTGGTGATGGATCTGCTCAGCCAAGTGCTCCTGGTCGTCATCCTCGCCGCGTGGCTGTGTACCATCAATCTTTGGCTGACGTTGCTGCTTCTGGGCATGTCGCCGCTAGCGGCTGTCATCGCGCTCAGCTTCCGGCGCATCGCGCGCAAAGTCACCCAGCAGGCCAAACGGGTCAGGGCCAAGATCAACGCCCAGATACAGGAATCCATCAGCGGCATTGTGGTAGCCAAGAGCTTTCGGCAGGAGCGCTCTATCTATGCCACCTTTGACGCCAACAACCGGCAGGCCTATCGCATGGGATTGCAGCGCGGCCTGACGCTGGTCACGATTTTTCCCATAATGGGTTTGGCCTCTGGCATTGGAGTTGCGGCGCTGGTCTACGCCGGAGGACTGGCGACGCGGAGCGGCGCGGTCAGCCCCGGCAACTGGTACCTGTTTATGCAGGCGGTGGGCTTTTTCTGGTGGCCGCTGATGAACATCTCATCCTTCTGGAGCCAGTTCCAAGACGGGCTATCCGCCGCAGAGCGCGTGTTCGCCCTGATTGACGCCGAGCCTAAAGTGATTCAGATGGCCTCTGAACCGGTGGAGCGGTTGGAGGGACGGATAGAGTTCTGCGACTTGATCTTTGCCTACACCGACCAAGAGACTGTGCTACCCAACTTTGCCCTGGAAATCCACCCCAGGGAGACGGTGGCGTTGGTAGGCCACACCGGCGCGGGCAAGAGCAGCATCGCCCGGCTGATCGCCCGCTTCTACGAGTTCCAGGAGGGGCGACTGCTGGTTGATGGCCGGGACATTCGGCGACTCGATCTGGGCCAGTATCGTCAACACATCGGGGTGGTTCCGCAGGAACCGTTTCTCTTTTCCGGCAGTGTGGGGGACAACGTGCGCTACGGTCATCCGGAGGCCACTGACGAGCAGGTGCGCCGGGCCGCCATGCGGATTAGCAGCGGCGACTGGCTGGCCGGTCTACCGGACGGCCTGGATACCGACGTGGGCGAGCGAGGGGCCAGCCTCTCTATGGGGCAGCGGCAACTGGTTGCGCTGGCGCGTGTGATACTAAAAGACCCCGCCATCTTTATCCTGGACGAGGCGACGGCCAGCGTAGATCCTTTCACCGAAATGCAGATTCAGGAGGGGTTGGAGACGCTAATGCGCGACCGGACAGCTATCGTCATCGCCCACCGGCTATCTACCGTCAAACACGCCGACCGAATCATTGTGATGGATCACGGTCGCATCATCGAAGAGGGCACGCACGATGGACTGATGGCCCAGGGCGGCCATTATGCGGAGTTATACAATACTTACTTCCGGCATCAATCGTTGGAATATATTGAGGGCTTTGGTAGGTAGGAGGTCGTCTACTCCGTCTCCTCGGCCTCCTGGCACAGCCGGATGCCTTCCAGTGCGTTGACATCTTCGGAGTCTATTTGCAGCGCCGCGTCGAAGAGCGGGTACGACTTTTCACACTCGGCCATATAAAAGTAAGCCAACCCCAACGTGTAAAAGTACTCGATTCGCGGCCCCTCGACCCAAGCCGTCTCAAATTCCGCCTCCAGGCTCCCATCGGCCGGCAAGTCAAGCGGGCCGGTGCTCAAAGGGTCGCCGGATAGCGTATTGATTCCCTTGAACCAGCCCACGTAGGCCAGGCCGGGTTCCAGGATCGGCAGTCCAGCCAACGCCACTGTGTACTTGCCCGTCTGGGCGTTGAGCGTCACTGCGCCGTGAGTACTACTCCATGCCTCTGTGTCGTCCGTCGGCGCGAGTGTGGCCTGCAGTTCGTCCCGGTTGTTCTCAGACGTGGGGGCGAAATCTCCCCGCATCAGTACGCCCGGCGATGGGCTGGTGGCGGCGTCATTCAAGTTTTCGACGGTGATGTAGAACGTCTCGGCTTGCCGCCGCGCCTCTAGGCAGGCCACCTTGATGGCGTGCTCCAGGCTCTCGATGGCCGCCTCATAGTTGCGGCGACTCCAGTAGGTAAAGGCCAGGTAGCCGAACGCCGGCGCGAACTCTGTGTCTGCCTCGGTCGCCTGCTTGAGGTAGGTCTCGGCTCGCTCGTATTCCCCGGCCTCGTAATACGCTCGCCCCAGCCTGTAGTAAGCCTCTACGTTGTCCGGGTCAATCTCAATAGCGCGCTGATAGCTGCTTTCCGCCGCGCCGAGGTCTCCCAGTACTTGATAGTTCCGGCCGGCGGCGATGTGGATGTAGGCCAGGTTGGGGTGGATATTGAGCGCCTGTTCGTATTCCTCTGCCGCTCCCCAATAGTTTCCCTGTTTCTCCAGCACGTAGCCATAGTTGCGGTGCGCGTCCACGCTGCGGTCATCAAGTTGCAAGGCAGTCTGGCCGGCATCCGTCGCCTCTGCCCAACGCACGGCGTCGGCGTAGGCTTCGGCCAGGTAGGCATATGCCTCGGCGTAGGTGGGGTCGAGTTCGATGGCCCGCTTGCAAGCGTCAATTGCCTCCGGTACGTCGCCGTTCCAGTCGTAGGCCATACCGAGGACGGCCCAGGCGCGCGCGTTTTCCGGCGCTATCTCGACCGCCCGATTGGCGCGCCGCACCGCCTCGACCGGTCGTCCCTCCAGGGCCAGTAGCCGCGCCTGGGGGATGTACAGCAACACATCGTCCGGTTCGAGCGTGATGGCCTGCTCGTAGGCGGCGATGGCTCTTGCCAGATTGCCTTGCAGGTACAACTCTGTCGCTTCGTCGGCGTAGGAAAAGGCAGAGCGCGTGGGCGTGGGAGGGAGCGGGGTGGGGATAAATGGGTTTTCGATCTGCTCCTGTTTGATCATGGCGTAGACATAAATTCCGGCGCTAATCAGCATCAGCAGGAACAGTATACGTATGGGTGATGAGCGAGGTCTCCGACGTTGTGGTCTAATGTACATTGTGTGAGTTACCTTTTGCAGGTGAGCGCCCAAAACCCTAGAGTTTTTCATTCCACAAGAAACAGCGTGGCAGGTCTTGGGTCTTTGTCAAAAGCTGTCACTTGGTAGCGCCCAATGAACCAGTGCCGCACTTTTCTGTTCCCAGGATCACTTCATTTCAACTTTACCACAATGGGATAGGTTGTCAAATGTCTATGCAGCAGGCGCGCCACCGCGTTATCGCGATTGATGGACGTAGGGCAGACCTTTTGGGTTTTCTGAAGCCCGAAAGGTCCCTGGTACCTTGATGTTCTGACGGGCATTGATGGGTTTTAGACAAGGCGGTCGGCCTCAGCGATAAGGTGCAAAAAGGCGGCGTGGCTGGCGCGACCCAGGTGCGGGGGGAAATGTAAGGGGGCTATCTGTGGTTAGAGTGAGTACCAGACTCGGTAGATCCAAAATGTTACGACAACAAGACCTCGGAGGTCTCTCGAGAGCGCCTTTGCCGGTAAAAACGGGCGCAATCTAAGCAATTTTGCTGCCAATGTCACCTTCCGAGACCTCCGAGGTCTGAAATTTGGATCTACCGAGTCTTGTAAACCCTGTCCAAAAATGAGGTGTCTATCTTTTTTACAACCCTGCCTTTTCGCTCCAAATGAGACACCGTTATTTTATCACAGTCCATCACAAAGTCACGCCAAGCATTGCAGATAATTTCCTTCCACGAAAGCTCGCAAGCGCAATTTGTAGCTTGCGTGAAGGTCGCTAACACTTGCTCAATGTAGTACAAATTACTGATGGACAACTATCCCCAGACACGGTATAATGGCGTGCATAGTCACTGCCCAGATCGAACGTAAAACATCAAATAAAGGAGAGGAAAATGAAACACCGATTGATTGGATTGGCCGTAGCTTTCCTAATCGTGGCTACCCTGGCGTGTGGAGGTAGTGATGAGACGCCTCCCCCACCCACACAAGCACCCCCACCCACACAAGCACCCGCGCCCACACAAGCACCCGCGCCCACGAAGGCTCCCAACGTAGAAATGGCTACCCTCGTCCTCGAAAATGACTCTGAGGAGACCATCTGCTATGTCCTCATCTCCCCTGCCGAGAACGATAATTGGGGCGAGGATTGGTTGGGCGACTCGGAGACTATTGAACCTGGACAGTCTCACACCTTAGATGTGCCTGTGGGAGTCTACGACCTGCAAGCTCTCGACTGTGACGAAAATGAACTGGCTACTGAGTGGGATACGGCCCTGAACGGAACGACGACGTGGACCATCAGCGGCGCGGCTCCCGCCGCAAGCGGTGACGAACTGGACTTTACAGAGCCGCCCAATTTTGGAAATGAAACACTGGACCCGGGTTTCCAACCCGACCCTTACACAGTGGACGTGGTCAGCGGCGGTGCCGTTGACGTGGAAGCGCTGGGGCTGGGCGATGATTGCGGCGGATACGCCTCGGTCGCGCCAGACTTTCGCCTCAACCTGACGGCCAACACCGACCAACTGCGCATCTTTTTCGTCGCCGACGGGGATGAGGACGCCACCCTGATCGTCAGCGATTCATACAGCAACTGGCACTGCAACGACGACTTTTCCGGCTGGGATCCGCTGATTGAACTTGAGAACGCCGAGAGCGGCCAGTACGACATCTGGATAGGCAGCTACTCGGCCGACGAGTACATCGCGGGCACGCTGTACATCACAGAGTTGGACTTTGTCCCTGGCGACTTTACGGGCGAAGCTCCTTCCGGGGATGGCGACAGCTTGGGCTTTAACGAGACTCCCAATTTTGGGACAGAGGAACTGGAATCCGGTTTCCAACCTGACCCCTATATGGTGGACGTGATCAGCGGCGGCGACGTTGATGTAGCAGCGCAGGGGTTGGGCAGCGATTGTGGCGGATATGCCTCGGTCGCGCCCGACTTTCGCCTCAATCTGGCGGATAATGTCGGACAGTTACGCTTCTTCTTCGTCGCCGATGGGGGCGAGGACGCCACCCTGATCATCAACGATCCATACTCAAACTGGTACTGCAACGACGATTTTGCCGGCCTGGATCCAATGACCGAATTTCAGAATGCCGAGAGCGGCCAGTACGACATCTGGATAGGCAGCTACTCGGCCGACGAGTACATCGCGGGCACGCTGTACATCACAGGGTTGGACTATGACCCCGGCAATCTGCCGTAACCTAGTTTCTGACTTTCAATGTCGGGTAATGAAACCCGCTAAATGACCAAACTGCGAGCGACCAGGGCCATTGTGGGCCCTGGTCGTTTCTTTTTTCTATTTTCCCGAAAGTAAAAGTAGGTCAGATTTGCTATCCGACCCTTCCAACAAGCCAATTTTGCCAAATCATCGCAGATGTGCTACACTGACACCATGCTATGCGGACAGGAAAGCTTTCTAGCACAAATTACAAACAAACGACTGTCCGCGTTAATGAGTTTTTGGAAAGATCGCCAGATAAAAGGGGGAGAACCATGCCCACACTGCTTCTGAGAAACGCCGATTTGCTGGTAACAATGAACAATGACCGCCGCCGCATTCCCGACGGTGGCCTGTTTGTACGCGATAACTTCATCGAACAGGTCGGGCCAACCGCAGAACTGCTTCGCGCTCATCCTGAACACGCAGAGGCCGACTGCGTCATTGACGGCCGGGGAATGATCATCCTGCCGGGGCTGGTCAACACCCACCACCATCTCTACCAAACTCTGACGCGGGCCGTGCCCGCCGCACAAGACGCTACCTTATTCAATTGGCTCAAGACGCTCTACCCTATCTGGGCCGGGATGACGCCGGAGGCAGTCTGTACCAGCGCGCTGGTGGGGCTGGCCGAACTGATGCTCTCCGGCTGCACCACTGCCTCCGACCACCTCTACATCTATCCCCCCAAGAGCGGCTACCGCATTGACGACGAGATACGGGCCGCGCAGGAACTCGGCGTCCGCTTCCAGCCTGGCCGGGGCGCGATGAGCCTGGGGGAAAGCGACGGCGGCCTGCCGCCCGATAGCGTCGTCGAGGACGAGGATTTCATCTTGAAGGACACACAGCGCGCCATCGAAACCTATCACGACCCTGAGTCTGGCTCCATGCTGCGTATTGTTGTCGCGCCCTGCTCCCCCTTCTCCGTCACGCCCGACCTGATGCGCGAGGCGGCGGCGCTGGCCCGCTCCTACGGCGTCCAACTCCACACCCACCTGGCGGAGACGCTGGACGAGGAACGCTTTTGCCTGGAAAAGTTTGGTCATCGCCCGGTGAGCTATGCCGAGGAGCTAGGCTGGCTGGGGGACGACGTCTGGCACGCGCACTGCGTCCACCTGAACGAGCAGGAAATCGCGCTCTTTGCCCAGACAGGCACGGGGGTTTGCCACTGCCCCAGCTCCAACATGCGGCTGGGGAGCGGGATCGCGCCGGTGCGCGCTTATCTTGATGCGGGCGTGCGGGTGGGGCTGGGGGTGGATGGCTCCGCCAGCAATGACTCGTCCCATCTGCTGGCCGAGGCACGACAGGCGCTGCTTTTGCAGCGCGTCTCCGGCAACCCGGCCGGCCTCTCGGCGGCGGAGGCGCTGTGGATAGCGACACGCGGCGGCGCCCAAGTGCTGGGCCGGGACGACATCGGCCAACTGGTCGCGGGCAAAGCGGCCGACTTTATTGGCCTGCGGCTGAACCGGCTGGACTATGCCGGCGCGCTCCACGATCCACTGGCGGCGACGGTCTTTTGCCATCCCCAGCGGGTGGATCTCTCGGTTATCAATGGGCGCGTCGTCGTGGAGGACGGGCAGTTGCTGACGGTGGACCTGGGGCCGGTGATCGAGCGGCATAATCGCATTGCGCGGGAGTTGATAGCATGAGACAACCTTCTACCACTACTTTGCTCATCAAAAATGGCATCCTCGTCACACCCCAGGGCATCATTGAGGCCGACCTGCTGGCCCAGGGAGAACACATCAAGGCCATCGGGCGCGGCCTGCCGGCGGCTCACGACACGCACGTGCTCGATGCCTCCGGCTGCTACGTCCTCTCCGGTGTGATTGACTCTCACACCCACATCCAACTCAATACCGGCATCTACCGCACCCCCGATGATTGGTTCGCGGGCACGCGGGCCGCTGCCTGCGGAGGCGTCACCACAGTGATTGATTTCGCCACCCAGTTCGCGGGCCAGAGCCTGCGGGAGGCGGTCGAGGCGCGTTTGGAAGAAGCACAGAAGGCGGTGATTGATTACGGCTTTCACGTCATGGTCACAGACCTGCCGCCGGGCCGCGAGGGCGAGTTGGCCGAGTTGATAGAACTGGGCACGCCCAGCGTCAAACTCTATACCACCTACAGAATAAAAGAGAAGCGCAGCGGCTCCTACCGCCCCAACTATTACGCTGACGACGCCACCATTTTGCGGTTGATGGAGACCTGCGCCGACCTGGGGCTCTTGCCGCTCGTCCACTGTGAGAACGATGCGCTGGTGACGGCGCAGACCGAGGCATTGGTCGCCGCCGGCGAGACCGGTTGGCGATACCACGGCCGCTCCCGCCCCGCCCTGGCCGAGCAGGAGGCTATCCAACGAGTGCTCTTCCTGGCCGAGGCCGCCGGATGCCCGGTGCACATCTGCCATTGTTCCACCGCTCGCTCCGTCGCGCTGGTGGCCGAGGCGCGGGACGAGGGCCAACGCGCCACCTGCGAGACCTGCCCCCAGTATCTCTTGCTCGATGATACCCTCTACGAGGGGCCGGAGCCGTGGCGCTACATCCTCCAGCCACCCTTGCGCGATCCGTGGAACCCGGCGAGCCTGTGGATGTTGGTGGAAAATGAAACGGTAGACTCGATCGTCACCGACCATTGCGACTACACAGAGGCCCAAAAGACCGCCCAGGACGATTTTACCCAGACGCCCGGCGGCCTGCCGGGACTTGAAACCCTGCTGCCCCTGATGTATACTTACGGTGTGGTCAAAGGGGAACTGACGCTTCCTCGACTGGCCATGCTGCTTTCCACCAACCCGGCCCGGCTGTGGGGACTGTGGCCGCGCAAGGGTGCGCTCCTGCCCGGCGCAGAGGCCGACATCGTCGTCTACGACCCGGCGCCGGAAAGCGTGGTCAATATCGAAAACCCCCATCACCTGGCCGGCTATACTCCCTACGAGGGAATGAAAGTACAGGGACGGGTCGAGGCGACCATCTCGCGCGGGCAGATTATTTACCGCGAGGGGCAATTCACCGGTCAGAAGGGACGGGGGCGGTTTGTGGAGAGGAAACGAGTAGACGAGTAAGGGGGGCGCATCGTGGAGCAAACAGACCTTTTCTATCGCTTTGGTGTAGCTCTAGCCATCGGCTTTCTTATCGGGCTGCAACGCGAGTATGCTCACGGCGGCCCAGACAGGGAGATTTTCGCCGGGGAGCGCACGCTGGCCTTGATGGGCTTGGTCGGCTGCGCGGCGGCGATGGCGGCCGACGTGCTGGTTTCGCCCTGGGCGTTCGTTGTCATTTTGGCTTTGATGGGGGGGCTGATCACGGTCTCTTACTTTGCCACCGCCTGGCGCGGCGACTTGGGCCTGACGACCGAGACGGCGGCCCTGCTGACCGTCATCGCCGGCGCGCTCTGTTACTGGGGCTACCTGGCGCTGGCGGTGGCGCTGGCGGTAGTGACCACTGTTTTGCTTTCCCTCAAGATGGAGACGGATAGATTCGCCCGCCGCATCACCAAAGAAGACATCTATGCCACGCTCAAGTTCGCCGTCATCACCGCCATCGTCCTGCCGGTGCTGCCCAATCAGAGCTTTGGCTCACCTCCGCTGGATGTGTTGAACCCGTACAAGATATGGTTGATGGTCGTCTTTATCTCTGGCATCAGCTTTTTGGGGTACGTGCTGGTCAAAGTGGTTGGCGCCCGGCAAGGCATCGGCTTGACCGGATTGCTGGGCGGGCTGGTCTCTAGCACGGCGGTGACGCTTAGCTTTTCTCAGCGCAGCCAGGACGAGCCAGAGTTAGCCAAACCTTTCGCGCTGGCGATCATGGTCGCCTGGACGGTGATGTTCTCGCGGGTGCTGGTGGAAGTCGCCGCACTGAACGCGGCTTTATTGAGCACGCTGTGGCTGCCTGTTGCCGCTTCGGCGGCTGTGGGCCTGGCCTACTGCGTCTATCTCTACCTCTCCCAGCGCACCGATGAGAAAGGGGATGTGGACTTTTCCAACCCGTTCGAGCTGGGCCCGGCGATAAAGTTCGGGCTGATCTATGGCCTGATCCTGCTGATCTCCAAAGCGGCGCAGATGTACCTGGGCAGCACGGGTCTCTACCTCTCCAGCATCGTCGCCGGGCTGACGGACGTGGACGCGATCACGCTCTCTGTGGCCGAGTTGAGCCGCGCGGGGGGCGGCCTGAGCCTGAGCACGGGAGCGCGCGCTATCGTGCTGGCCGCAATGTCGAACACGGCCGTCAAAGGCGGCATCGTGCTATCGAGCGGGTCGCCCACGCTGCGCAAGGCGTTGTGGCCGGGCTTTGTGTTGATGTTGGTCGCCGGCATCGGCGTCGCGTTTCTTGTGTAGTATTCAGACCATCCCTGAATGTACAAATAAGCATCGTGTAATTTGCAAAGCAGGCCCCCGGAAAAAGATTCTCCAGGGGCTTGTGTGCGTGCCCTTGACAAACTCGAACGTATTTTGTATAATAATAACTCACTAGTTAGTTACTTTCCATACAGGAGATCACAATGTCCTCCAAACCCAACGTCAGCGAGCAACGCACCGCGCAGATCATCAAGGCCGCGACCACCATCTTTGCCGAAAAGGGCTTTGATCGCGCCACGATGACGGACATTGCTGACGAGATCGGCATCAACAAGGCCACCATCTACCTCTACTTTGAGAGCAAAGATGCCCTCATCT